>CAZIXV010000264.1:0-5445 GCA_964543105.1 uncultured Steroidobacteraceae bacterium | reverse complement strand
ACCTCCGCCTCCGTCACCGTCGACCAGCAAGTCGTGGGTGCCATCGACCGCGGCCTGCTAGTGCTCGTGGGCGTGCAACGCGGTGACTCCGAACGCGAGGCGGATCGGCTGCTCGAGCGGCTCTTGACGTATCGAGTCTTTGCCGATGAAGAAGGGCGGATGAATCGCAGCGTGCAGGACGTACAGGGTGGGCTCTTGTTGGTTTCGCAATTCACGCTCGCCGCAGATACACGCAAGGGGACGCGACCAGGTTTCAGTCCGGCCGCTGCGCCGGAACTTGGACGACAGCTGTTCGCGTACATGATTTCCAGGGCACGAGAACGACATTCCACGGTCGAAACCGGAGTGTTCGGTGCCAATATGCAAGTGGCGCTAGTGAACGACGGGCCGGTCACGTTCTGGCTTGAAGTCACACCACAGCTCGACGGTCGGCTCGCATCGCCGGACGAATCGCCGTCCTCCAAATGACAGCTGCACGCCATAGGCGTGGAGTATCATCCGCCGGCTTCTATAGCGGGAGAATGCAATGGGTATTGGATTTCGCGAGTTGTTGATCATCTTATTGATTGCACTCGTCGTATTTGGCGCCAAGCGCCTGAAGACGATTGGCTCCGATCTCGGCGGCGCAGTGAAAGGATTCAAGAAGGCGATGGCCGAAGGCGAGAACGAAGACGACAACAAGCAGCTGTCTTCGCCGCAAAAAGACAAGGATGCTGATTTCGACTCGACGCCGGCGGACAAAGCCAGCAGCAAGTCTTCGAACGCCTGACGCGTTCGAGCGCTCGCTATGTTTGAAGTCGGCTTTACCGAGATCGTGCTGATTCTCGGGTTGGCACTCATTGTGTTAGGCCCCGAGAAGCTGCCTGGACTTGCACAAAAGATCGGACGTTGGACCGGTCGAGCGCGCTCCATGGCGCGACAACTGCATGCCCAGCTCGAGCACGAAGTCACGCTCGACGAACTTACAAAATCCAAACCCAAGGACACGAGCGCCCCCGAGACACCTCCCGCGACGCCGCCCAGCGGTGTCGATCTCGACCAATATCTGGCAGATACCGACACCTCACCTGAGGCGATGCATCCACCTACGTCCACCGACGCGAACGCAGCCGGCACGCCCGAAGCCGATCCGCGCCCCGCACCCACGAGCGAACCTGCACCTGAGCCCGAAGCGACACCCGCTGAGATGCCAGACACGACTACTACCAAGGCTCAGCCCTGAGCCCGACGCATGAGCAAATCTGAGCAAGAACGCGAGACCCTTGCCGAAGGGTCGTTGATCTCGCACCTGTTGGAGCTACGGGATCGTTTGCTGCGCGCGGTCATTTCGATCGCGATCGTGTTCGTCCCGTGCGCCGCCTTTCAGGATGAGCTGTACACGCTGGTTGCAATGCCCTTGCTAGAGAAGCTGCCGCAAGGCGCCTCGATGATTGCCACCAATCCGATTTCGCCCTTTTTGGTGCCGCTCAAACTCGCGTTCTTCGTTTCCATCTTCATCGCGATGCCCTTCATCCTGTATCAGGTGTGGGCGTTCGTGGCGCCGGGTTTGTATCGGCACGAAAAACGCTTTGCCGTGCCGCTGCTCGTCTCGAGCATCGTGCTGTTCTACTGCGGCGTCGCCTTTGCCTACTTCGTCGTTTATCCGCTGATGTTCGGTTTCCTCGCCAGCTCCGGACCCGAAGGCGTCGCATTCACGCCGGAGATCGCCGAATACCTCAGCTTCGTGTTGTTGCTGTTTTTTGCGTTCGGCATCGCATTCGAAGTGCCGGTCGCCACCGTGCTTTTGGCCGCGACAGGCTTGGTGCGCGTGGAAACGATGCAGAAGAATCGCGGCTACGTCGTCCTCGGCATCTTCATCGTTGCTGCATTCTTGACGCCCGCGGATGCCATTTCGCAGACCTTCATGGCCGTACCGATGTGGCTGCTTTACGAAGCAGGTCTTGTGTTGTCGCGTGTGCTGCTCAAAGAGCGGCTCAAGCGCCTCGACGCAAAAGCTCAAGAGGATTGATAGCGGTAAATCCTCTGTCTATTCCGCGCATCCTGGGTTGCCGCGCGCAGCGCACTTCAGTTAAGAAGCTGTGGGCCACATAAAAAGTCGAAAGGACAAGCGAGCCAAGGCATGACCACCACGAGCGAGCGCGACCCGGCAGCCCCGTCTTCGACCACCGGTCCGCTCGTCTTCGGCCACCCTCGCGGCCTGATGACGCTGTTCTTCACCGAGATGTGGGAACGCTTCACGTATTACGGCATGCGCGCACTGCTCGTGCTGTTCTTGGCCGATGCAGTGAACGGTGGCTTCGGCCTCGATGATCGAACCGCCACCGCGATCTACGGCCTCTACATTTCCGTTTCTTACATTCTGTGTTTGCCCGGCGGCTGGATCGCTGATCGCTTGATCGGCGCACGCCGCGCCGTTTTTCACGGCGGCATTCTCATCGCGATCGGCAATCTGCTGCTCGTCATCGGCGATACACCCGGCACGTTCTATGGCGGTTTGATCGTCATCGCGTTCGGCGTCGGTTTATTGAAGCCGAATGTCAGCGCCATGGTGGCCGACCTGTACCCGGAAGGCGGCGGTCGCCGTGATGCCGGCTTCACCATCTTTTATATGGGCATCAATCTCGGCGCCTTGCTGGGCCCGCTCGTCACTGGTTGGCTGGCGGTGCAATACGGCTGGAAAGCGGGCTTCGCAGCCGCAGGCCTGATGATGGCCGTCGGTGTCGTCCAGTTCAAAGCCTTCCAATCGCAGCTGGGCAACGCCGGTTTGCACGTGGCATCCGCGGAAGGCGGTACCAACGCGGTCAGTGCGCGCAAGAGCTGGATCGCCGTTGGCATTGCGACAGCCTTCATCTTCCTGATTTACATGCTGGCGTTGATGGGCGTCATCCGCATCGACCCGCTCTCGCTCGCGCAAACCACCGGCGTCGTGCTTGCCGCGGTCGCCTTGCTGTATTTCGCGTACATGTTCTTGTTCGCAAAGCTCGATGCAACGGAAAAGAAGCGCATGGTCGTGATTCTGTTCTTGTTCATCGGCTGTGCGCTGTTCTGGGCCGGCTTCGAGCAAACCGGCGCGTCACTCAACTTGTTCGCTGAGCGTTACGTCGATCGCACGCTCGAATCGATTGGCTTCGTCATCCCGACCGCATGGTTTCAATCGGTGAACTCCGTGTTCATCCTGATGTTCGCCGCGCCCTTCGCCGCGCTGTGGACTTCGCTCGCGCGCCGCAACTTGAACCCCTCGGCACCCGCGAAATTCGGCCTTGCGCTCATCCTGCTCGGTATCGGCTTTCTGTTCATGGTCGCGGCCGCCAATGTCGTCGCGCAAGGCGGCAAGGCGATGCCATCGTTGTTGGTCATGACGTACTTGCTGCACACCTGGGGAGAGCTGTGTCTGAGTCCGGTCGGCTTGAGCTACGTCACCAAGCTCTCGCCCGCGCGCTACGTTTCGCAAATGATGGGCGTATGGTTCCTCGCGACCTCGGTCGGCAATCTTGCTGCAGGTTTGCTCGCGGGCATGTTCGAAACCGACAACGTCGCGGCGATGCCAGGCCAGTTCATGCAGTTCGTTTATTTCATTTGCGGCGCCGGCATCGTGCTGCTGTTGCTGAGCAAACCCGTCAAGAAGCTGATGGGCGGCGTCGAATAACTTCGAGGTGAACCCATGATGAGTTCGCAGATCCTTCGAGTCAGCGTCATGGTTGCGCTGCTTGCCGCTGGGGGTTGTCAACGCGCGGGCGAAGCGGATGCCACGCGCCAGGAATCCGCTGCCGAATTCATCGATCGCACCAATCAGGAGATGGTCGATCTGGGCCGCGAGACGGCCGCGGCGGCATGGGCCTACGCGACCTACATCAATCAAGACACCGAGTTATTGAATGCCAAAGCGAACGAGCGCTGGCTGACGTATTTCAGTCAGGCGGTCGAAGGCGCCAAAGCGTTCGAAGATCAAGACGTGCCACCCCACGTCGCACGCTCGATCCAAGTATTGAAGCTCGGCGTCGCGGCGCCCGCGCCGAACGACCCCGCCAAACGAGCCGAACTCGCAGCGATCGCCTCGAAGATGGAAGGCATGTATGGCGCAGCCAAGTACTGCCCGAAAGGCCCCGAATCGTGCCAGGACCAAGGCGATCTCACGGATATCCTCGCCACCAGCCGCAACTATGACGAACTGACCGAAGCGTGGACCGGCTGGCATTCCACCGCACGTCCGATTCGTCAGGACTATGTGCGCTTCGTCGAACTGGCGAACGAAGGCGCGCGCGAACTCGGCTTCGCGGATCTCGGTGCGATGTGGCGCTCGGGCTACGACATGCCGCCCGATGAATTCACGCAAGAGGCGGCGCGGCTGTGGGATCAGGTCAAACCGCTTTACGGTGAGTTGCACTGTTATGTGCGCGATCGCTTGCAGCAGACCTATGGCGCCGAGCGCGTTCCCGATGGCGAGCCGATTCCGGCGCAACTGCTCGGCAATATGTGGGCGCAACAATGGGCGGAGATTTATCTGCTCGTCGAACCGTATCCGGGCGTGTCGGATCTCGACGTCACCGCAGCGCTCAAGAAACAAAAGTACGACGCCGAGAAGATTACGCGCTCGGCTGAAGATTTTTATGTCTCTCTTGGCTTTCCGAAGCTGCCCGATTCATTCTGGCAGCGCTCGATGCTGACCAAGCCGCCCGCGCGCGATGTGCAATGCCATGCGAGCGCGTGGCATATGGACGGCAACGAAGATGTGCGCATCAAGCAGTGCATCGAGCCGACTCAAGAAGAACTCATGACCGTGTATCACGAGCTCGGTCACGTCTATTACTACCTGATGTACAAGGATCAGCCCTATCTGTTTCAGTCGGGCGCGCACGATGGCTTTCATGAGGCCATCGGCGACACGGTCAATCTTTCGATGACGCCGGCGTATCTGGCACAAATTGGTCTATCGAGCCCGGTGAAGCCGGGGCATGAGGCAACGATCAATCAACAGATGAAGCTGGCGCTCGACAAGCTTGCCTTCCTGCCATTTGGCAAGCTCATCGACGAATGGCGCTGGAAAGTGTTTTCGGGCGAAGTGACGCCTGCGAACTACAACGCGGCGTGGTGGGAATTGCGCGAGCAATACCAAGGCGTCGCAGCACCCGTGCCTCGCACCGAAGAAGACTTCGACCCGGGCGCGAAATACCACATCCCGGCGAATACGCCGTACACGCGCTATTTCCTCTCGTACATCCTGCAGTTTCAATTTCATAAAGCACTTTGCGAAGCCGCGGGCCACACTGGGCCTTTGAGCGAATGCTCGGTGTATGGCAACGCCGAAGCGGGGCGCCGTTTCCGCGAAATGCTGGCGCTCGGGCAAAGCCAACCGTGGCAAGACACGCTCGAGAAACTCACCGGCACGCGTGAAATGGATGCGGCAGCGATCACCGAATACTTCGCGCCGCTGCTTGCGTGGCTGGA
>CAZIXV010000263.1:0-5453 GCA_964543105.1 uncultured Steroidobacteraceae bacterium | reverse complement strand
GGGGCGTTGGTAATTGCGATAAATCGCCTCGTGCGCGCGCCGACACCCCGCTGCAGCCGCGCGAATCGTTTCCGGATCCAGATCTATGCCGTGGAACTGCGACATCGGTGTGTTAGATGCAGCGGCGGCGTGGAAAGTCGCAACGGCATGCGAGATCGCATGCCAGTCAGCTGGCTCGCTAGCCGGCGAGCCAAAGCTTCGCGCATTCGCTCGCTTCAAGCGAGCAGATCACGAGGAGATCAAGAGAATGGTGCCGGTGGTCGGAGTCGAACCGACACATGGTTGCCCATGGCAGATTTTGAATCTGCTGCGTCTACCAATTCCGCCACACCGGCATCGGATGTGCCCCGCGGCGAAGCCGTCGGGTGGAAGGGGGCGCAAGTATAGGGATGTCAGAAGAATCGCGGAAGACTTTGTGTGAGGTAGCGCGCAAGGATTGTTAGTTACGCTGAAGCCTCGCGCGCCGCGCTATCCTCGCTCAATGAAGTTCTGTTCCGATTGCGGCCACGCGGTCGTCTCGAAAACCCCTGTTGGGGACCATCTGCCGCGCTTCGTCTGCGAAGCGTGCGGCACGATCCATTATCAAAACCCGCGGATCATCGCCGGCTGCATCCCTGAATGGGAAGGCAAGATTCTGCTGTGCCGGCGCGCGATCGAGCCGCGCCGCGGATTCTGGACCGTTCCCGCCGGTTTCATGGAAAACAATGAAGCCGTCCAGGACGCTGCGGCGCGCGAAGCTCAGGAAGAAGCACTTGCGGACGTCGAGATCGGCTCGTTGTGCTCGGTCGTCAACGTGATCCACTCGCATCAGGTGCACATCGTCTTTCGAGCGCGCTTACTCAACACGAATTTCGGCGTCGGCCCTGAGAGCTTGGAAGTCGGGCTGTACGACGAAGCGGACATCCCTTGGGACGATATCTCGTTTTTGAGCGTCGAATTTGCATTGCGCCGCTACTTGGCAGATCGCCGCGAGGGATGCGAACGCACGCATTTCCGCGACATCGATTGGCAGGACGGCCGGCTCGTATTGCGCGATCGCTGATAACGATCGAGCCTGAGACGAACCCGCTTTCATCTAACGGATTACTCGTCAGTGCTGCCCGCTTTTGGCACAATGCGCGGCTGCGAAGCGGCCTTAAAACTCAGCTCGGCCGCATACCGCCAGACCCTCTCGGCCACCGGAGCGATCGATGACCTTCGTCGTCACAGAAAATTGCATCAAGTGTAAGTACACAGACTGTGTAGAAGTCTGTCCGGTCGATTGCTTCCACGAAGGTCCGAATTTTCTCGTGATCGATCCGGATGAATGCATCGACTGCACATTATGTGAGCCGGAATGCCCTGCCGAGGCGATCTTCTCGGAAGAGGAACTGCCCAACGACCAAGAGCACTTCAAGCAATTGAATGCCGACCTGGCGAAAGAGTGGCCCGTCATCACCGAGCGCAAACCCGCACCGCCGGACGCAAAGGAATGGGACGGCAAGCCGGATAAATTGAAGCTGCTCGAAAAGTAATTCGAAGAGATTCAGCCGATACGAAAAAGGCCCGCACATGTGCGGGCCTTTTTGCGTCTGAGCCGAGCGTATTCGAGATCCATCACCGTCGTGCTGAGTTCGTCGAAGCACTGCGACAGCACCCGTTCATGCTGAGTGTGTCGAAGCACAAGAACCTTTCGACAGGCTAAGGGCGAACGGGCCAGACACCTTCGATAAGCTCAGGGCAAACGGAACCGAAACCCCGCTTACTCCGAACCGAGCAACGCCGCGACTTACTTCTTCGCAAGCTTGTTCAGTTCTTCGACCAGCTGCTGAGGCGGCAAATATCCGCCAATGTAATCACCGCTCGTCGTGAAGATTGCTGGGGTGCCGCGAACGCCCATTTGCTCACCGAGTTCGAACTGCTGAGCGACCGGGGTCGCGCCGCAGCTGGGTGCTTTCACGTCGCGGCCCTGCTTCGCTTGGGTGATGGCGCCGCGGCGATCCTTCGAACACCACACTGCTTCCATCTTGTTCCAGTCCGCTGTGCCCGGCCCTGCGCGCGGATATGCCATGTAACGCACTCGCACGCCGAGCTTGTTGAGTTGCTCGATTTCCGAATGGAGCTTGCGGCAGTAACCGCATTCGGTATCGGTGAACACGGTGATCGTGTGCTTCGTCTGCTGCGGTGCGAACACGATCATGTCTTTTTCATTCAGCTTCGACAGAAGCTGACGACGCGCATCCGCGCGCCCGAGTTCGGTCAGGTTCTCACGCGAGTCGATGTCGAACATGTCGCCGCTGATGAGGTACCTACCGTCCGCGCTGACATAGGCGACATCGCCCCCCATGCGGATCTCAAAAATGCCTTTGATCGGCGATGGCACAATGTCCTCGGCCTTGACGCCAGGAAGCTTCTTCGCGATCTCTGCGCGAGGATCAGCTGGCGCTTTTGCCGGCTCAGCAGCAAGTGCACTGCCGCCAATGACCAACAACAGCGCAAGACAAAGCTTTCTCATAGTCACTCCATATACGTACGCAAACGCGCAACGCGGGTCGACTTATCGCCATATGGGCTGCCGAAACGCTTGCGAACGAGGGGTTCGAATCGAGAAAGCGCGGGCAGTTCAAAAAATCGGCGGGAAGTCTAACAGAGCGAACGGGAGGTCAAGCGGACCGTCGAGGGAGTCAGGCAAGCGCATCCGCCCTGCCTGTCAGGCCGCATTAACCGCGCGGGTGATGCTGCGAGTGCAGGTCCTTCATCCGCTCACGAGCGACATGGGTATAGATTTGTGTCGTCGAGAGGTCGCTGTGGCCCAGGAGCATTTGCACGACTCGCAGATCGGCGCCGTGGTTGAGCAGATGAGTCGCGAAAGCGTGCCGCAGCGTATGGGGCGAGAGCGCCTTTTGCACACCGGCTTTTTGCGCATAGCGCTTGATGATGTGCCAGAACGCCTGACGCGTCATGCGATCGCCGCGCCGAGTGGGAAATAGGTACTCGGTCTGGCGCTCCAGCAGAATTTCCAGACGGGCGCCGCTGGCGAAACGCTCGAGCCAGCTGACGGCCTCTTCGCCCAACGGAATCAAGCGCTCGCGATCGCCCTTACCGACGATGCGCAACACGCCCTGATTCATGTTCACCTGGCTCGATTTGAGATTGACGAGTTCGGACACTCGTAAGCCCGTCGCATACAGCACCTCGAGCATCGTGCGATCGCGATAGCCGAGCGGATCCTCGACCGCGGGTGCGGCAAGCAAAGCTTCGACTTCTTCTTCGGTCAGGGATTTAGGTAGTGAACGGCCGATCTTCGGCATCGCGATTTGCGCGGTCGGATCCTCTTTGATCGCGCCCTCGCGCACGAGATAACGATAGAAACGGCGGAAGCTCGAGAGTTGTCGCGCCGTTGAACGCGGACGCGCACCTGCGGCGACTCGCCACGCGATGAATGCCTGGACATCCGCGCGTTGCGCAATGAGGCTAGATCCACCTTGGCTTTGCAGCCAGCGATCGAGCGCGGTGAGATCCGCACGATAAGCGGACAAAGTATTGGGCGATAGACCACGCTCCATCCACACGGCGTCGAGAAATCGATCGATCGCGGCTGCGGAAGGAGTTTCCGGCTGCTCATCGCCGGTCCTCGAGTAAACTGACGCTTTGGTAACGGTGCTCATCGCCTATTGCATGAAGCGCATGGCGGGTGAAGATTCGTGCGCTCACCCGATGCAGTGTCGGCAGTATGCGGAGGGGGTCCACGGGTGGACGTGACTGTTATCACAGAACCCTTGCGGGGTTTACATAAAGAGAACCAGTTCACAGAAATCGGCCGCGGGGAGGTCCTAAGACTCCCTCTTCGCGCCTCGCAAAAATACAGGCGTCCTCAACGTTGCAACTCCTACAGCGCTTCGCGAATGTGATCTACGGCATCTATGCCGTGCTCGTCTTCCTCCTGCTTGGATCTATCGCACTCATCCTTGTCACTCTCATCCCCGGCTTGGGGATGAACGTACGCCGCTCGATTGCGCACATCGCAGCGCGCGCATTTTTTCATACGGCTGGATTGTCGGTACGCCTGATCGGCGAGGACTTGCTGCCCGCTTCGCCCTGCGTCGTCGTCGCCAATCATGCGAGCTACATCGACGGCGTCGTCCTGAAGGCGTTTCTGCCGGCGCGTTTCAGTTTCGTCATCAAAAAAGAAGTGACGAAAGTGCCGCTCGCAGGCCTGCTGCTAAAACGCATTGGTTCGGAATTCGTCGATCGCTTCAATCGCCACGCAGGCGGCATGGATGCGCGCCGATTGATCAAAGCCGCAGACGCGGGCCGCTCGCTGGCTTTTTTCCCGGAAGGCACGTTCGTCGAGCACCCGGGTGTCGGCAAGTTTCACTCGGGCGCCTTTGTCATCGCAGCGCGCGTGGGTTTGCCCGTCGTGCCGGTTGCGATCCGCGGGACCCGCTACATTTTGCCAAGCGGCCGCTTTCTCCCCCGCTTCGGCCGCATTGAGATTGAAATCTTGGCGCCATTGCCCGTGAGCGCCGGGGATATGGCTTCGGTGCATGCGACGCGCGATCGAGCGCGTGCGTGCATCGTCGGCGCGTTGGATGAGCCGGATCTTGCAGATGTAGATGGCGTGGCCGCGATCAATACCGCACGAAAAACCTCGTCGTCCGCGCGCCTATAATGAGCGCCGGTTCGTGAACTAAGGGACGCGCGATGAATTTATTCGAAACGCTGGATCAACTCGGTCACGAGCAAGTCGTGTTCTTCCATGACCGCGCATCGGGTTTGAAGTGCGTGATCGCGATTCACAACACGCTGCTTGGCCCGGCGCTCGGCGGCTTGCGCATGTGGCCCTATGCAAGCGAGGCGGATGCGGTACGCGACGTACTGCTGCATTCGAAGAACATGACGTACAAAGCGGCCATCGCCGGCCTCAATCTGGGCGGCGGCAAGGCCGTCATCATCGGCAATCCCGAAACTCACAAAAGCGAGGCGCTGCTGCGTACGCTCGGCCGTCAGATCAACTCACTCGGCGGGCGTTTCATCGTTTCCGAAGATGTCGGTACGAATGTCGATGACATGGACATGATCCGCCAGGAAACGCGCCACGTCGTCGGCGTTCACCACGTCAATGGCGGCAGCGGCGATCCCGCTCGCTTCACCGCGCTCGGCACTTTGCACGGCATCCGCGCCTGTTTGGAATTCAAGTACGGTCACGCTGACCTGCATCGCGTCAGCTTCGCAGTACAAGGCGCAGGACAAGTCGGATATCACCTCGTGAAGGCGCTGCGCGACGCTGGCGCCAAAGTCTTCGTCACCGACATCAACGATCAGCGCGTCGAACAACTCGTCGATGAGTGCGGTGCGGAGCCGGTGCCGATGTCGCAGATCTACGATGTCGACGCAAACGTCTTCTCACCCTGCGCGCTCGGCGGCGTGATTAACGAGGACACCGTCCCGCGGCTACGCTGCGAGATCGTCGC
>CAZIXV010000262.1:2015-5463 GCA_964543105.1 uncultured Steroidobacteraceae bacterium | reverse complement strand
GCTGCGCTTCCGGCCGATCATCATGACCTCGCTCGCCTTCATTCTCGGCATGGTGCCCCTCGTCGTCTCAACGGGGGCCGGCGCGGCAAGCCGCATTGCCGTCGGCACGGGTGTGATGGGCGGCATGATCGCCGCGACCGCACTCGGCGTGTTCTTCATCCCACTCTTATATATGAGCGTGCGTCGCTGGCTGACGCGCTCGGGACGACGCTCAGGCGGTGCGGCACCAGTGGATGCGCCTCATGCGTAACGCAGCTCGCTCCTTCGTCAGCGTATGCGCGATCGCCGTCGCGGCATCGCTCGCCAGCGCCTGTTCCTTCGCGCCGCGTCACACCGTGCCATCGTTACCCACGGCGCCGACGTATCCGGAAGACTATGCAGGTGATAGGTCCACCGGCAAGAAAGCAACGCAGCTTGCATGGAATGACTTCTTTGCCGACCCGCGGCTTGAAGCGCTGGTGAAGCGAGCGCTCGCGAACAATCGCAATTTGGAATTTGCGGTAGCGCAAGTGGAAGAAGCACGCGCGCGCTATCGCATTCAACGCGCAGAGCAACTCCCCACGATTGGCGTGAGCGGCGATGCCTCGCGCAATCGCGCCGGCCCAAATGCGCTCGCGATCGGTGGTAGCCCGGTGCCTGCGGGTAGCGCACTCACCTACGAGCGTTATTCGGTCGGCGTCGCCATTGCCTCGTTCGAGCTCGACTTCTGGGGACGCGTGCGCAACCTGGCGAACGTGGCGCGCGCGGAATATTTGGCGACCCTCGAAGCGACACGTGCGTTTCAGCTCTCGCTGATTCGGGAAGTTGCCAACGCCTATTTCATTTCCCTCGAAGCGCGCGAGCGCTTGGAGCTTGCCGAAGCCACCGTGCAAAGCCGGCGCGAAGGCTTGCGTATCGCCAAGCGCCGGCTCGATGCGGGCGTCACCTCCGCGCTCGATTACAGCCAGGCCGAAACCTTGCTGACCCAGGCGGAGATCGAGTTGGCGGCGCTCAGGCTTTCGCAAGCGCAAAGTGACAATTTACTCACGAGCCTCGTCGGCGCCCCGATCAATGACGATCTGCCGGAGCCGATTCCGCTCGCCGATCAGGCGCGACTCGAAACGCTCGCGGCGGGCCTGCCATCGGAATTGCTGGTATCGCGACCCGACATCCTCGCGGCAGAAGAACGCCTGCGCTCCGCCCGCGCCAACATCGGCGCTGCGCGCGCGGCGTTCTTGCCTTCGATGTCGCTGACCGGCTCATATGGTTATGCGTCAAATGAGCTCGATGATCTTTTCGATGAGGGTGGTCTCACATGGAGTTACGGCCCGACGATCACGCTGCCGATATTCGATTTCGGCAGACGTCGCGCGAATCTCGATATCGCCAAGGCGCGTGAAATCCAGGCGATCGCCGATTACGAACGCACGATTCAAGAAAGCTTTCGCGAGGTCTCCGATGCGCTCGCCGGTCGCAAGTTCCTGGCGGAGCAAGTCGAGGCGCAACAACGCGCCACCTATGCGCAACGCCGCCTGGCCGAACTCGCGCGCACCCGCTACCGCGAAGGCGTCGCCCGCTATCTGGAAGTGCTCGACGCCGAACGCAGTCTGTTCGCGGCCGAACAAGCACTGCTGCAAGTACGACGCGCCCAGGTTTCCAACTTGGTATCGCTGTATGTCGCGCTAGGCGGCGGCCTCTGATCTATCGGTTGACCGTTGACGGTGGACGGTTGACGGTTGACGGTTGACGGTTGACGGTTGACGGCGCGCAGCCTATCTACTCCTCCCCTGCATCGCGGCAAGATTAGTGAGAGTCCCGCGAGTGGCAGAGCCGTGTAGACGTATAGACGCCGCCCTTACACGTTCACATGGCGACACACCTACACGCAGGCCGAACCCTTCCGGACCGTCAACCGTCAACTGTCAACCGTCAACCGCATGCCTGATCCCCAAGACGGCCTCGCCCGGCCGCGCCGTTATCCCGCCATCGTCGCCGTCTGTTTAGGCACTGCGCTCGTCTCCATCGACAGCAGCATCGTGGCGGTGGCGTTGCCGACGATCGCGAAAGAACTCGGTGTGGCGCCCTCCTTAGCAGTGGCGCTGGTGACCGTCTATCAACTCGTGCTCGTGATGACGGTGCTGCCGTTTTCTGCGCTCGGAGCGCGAATTGGCTTACGACGTCTGTATCAATACGGGCAGATCACGTTTTGTATCGCGAGCGTGTTGTGCTTTTTCGCCAAGAGCCTGCCGTTTTTGCTCGTGACACGTGCGGCGCAATCGATCGGCGGCGCCGCGGTGCTGAGTGTTTCGAGCGCGCTGATCCGCTCGATCTATCCGAGCTCACATTTGGGACGCGGTCTCGCGCTCAACAACGTCATTGCTTCGAGTTCAGCAGCACTGGCGCCGACGCTGGGTGGGCTCATTCTCGGTTTCGCGAGCTGGCCGTGGATCTTCGCGGTGACCGTGCCGTTCGGCATTCTCTCGATCCTGATCGGCCGGCACACGCTACCGCAGCCGCCGCTCAGCGATGAGCCGTACGACGTCACCGCCGCGTTGCTCTGTGCGTTGACCTTCGGACTCGTCATCGGCGGACTTGAAAGCGCAGTCCACGGCGACTCGCCAGTGATCTCGCTTGCGATCATCGCCGCCGGCGTCGTCATCGGCTTCGTATTCGTGCGGCGCGAACTGGGCGAAAAAGAACCGATCCTGCCCGTCGATCTGCTCGATCGTCCCGTGATTGGGCTCGCCGTCATCGGCGCGATCTTGGCCTTTCTCTCATCGATGATCGTGTTGTTGTCGATGCCATTTCGGCTCGAGCAGGAGTTCGGCTTCTCGCCAAGTGAGGTCGGTGCGGTGATCTCGCCTTGGCCGCTGGGCATGATGGCGCTCGGGCCGCTGGCGGGCATCTTGTCCGATCGTATTCACGCCGGATTGCTCGGCGGTATTGGCATGACGATCGCCACGCTCGGACTGTTACTCCTGGCTTTCCTGCCGGCCGATGCAACGCCGTTCGACATTGCTTGGCGCATGGCATTGTCGGGCGCCGGTTTCGGTGCGTTTCTTGCGCCAGTGGCGCGCTTGGTCGTGGGCGCCTCACCGCAGCATCGCGCCGCGTCCGCAGGCGGCATGCTCTCGACGACGCGTCTTACGGGTCAAGCGTGCGGCGCAACTGTGGTCGCGGCGTTGTTTGCGACGAGCTTGGGCACTGGCAGCACGCCAGCCATCCTGTCAGCCATCCTGGCGTTTCTAGCAGGGGTGTGCAGCGTTGCCGTGTTACGCGCTGCGCGGCGAGCGAGACGGGAAAGCGCCCGCTCGTGACGCCACGGGTTTGAGCGGGTCGAGAAATCGCCACGAAGCCCCCGCTTCGTAAGGGAGGGGCAGGATGCTTCGCGTTCCGGTTACACGTCTACACGTCTACACGTCTACACGTTCACACGACTCAGCAGGATTCTGGCTGCCACCAGTCACCG
>CAZIXV010000262.1:0-1915 GCA_964543105.1 uncultured Steroidobacteraceae bacterium | reverse complement strand
TACACGTCTACACGTTCACACGACTCAGCAGGATTCTGGCTGCCACCAGTCACCGGTCACCGCCGACGGGCACGCCCTCACTGCTCGAGCCAGTACTGCAAGCGTCCCTCGGGCGTTTGCACTGTGTAGCGTGGTTCTCTCGCATCGTCGTCACGCGCAACGCGATGGCCGCGCGTTTTATGCGAACTCAACACGGTCGACAGGTGCTCGCGCGCTTCTGCTTCGCTGGGGTGAGATTCTTCGACCTTCCGATCGCCGAGATTGATGATGAGCCTCATGGCACTCCTCTCCCCTATGGCTGTATGAAGTCCATGGTGTTTTTGTCGGACGACCATCATAGCGTCTGGAATTTCGTGCGCTGTCTGTATGAATACAGAGTCAGCGAAATGACACACATGCAGCGCTCGCTCATGCATCACTCTGACGCATAGCAGAAGAAGAGCCGCTTTTTGCATGCAAGGCCGCAGATGCAGACAATCGCCGCCCTACGTGGAGCCGAGCATGAACCAGCCAAAGACCGCAAAACCCGTCACTCAGAACGCCGATATCCGCTATCTGGGCAAATTGCTCGGCGATGTGATCCGCGCGTATGGCGGGCAAGCGTTGTTTCAGCGCGTCGAAAACATCCGCGCAAGTTCAGTCGATCGTCACCGCGGCATGGCGGACGAGGCGGCGCTCGCGCGCGGGCTCGACGCGCTGAGCCTGGATGACACGCTCGCGTTCGTCCGCGGTTTCATGCTGTTTTCGATGCTGGCCAATCTGGCAGAGGATCGGCAAGGCAAGTTGAACGAATCCGGCGGCGATGTGGCGAGCGCACTCGAACGCTTGACGCAACAAGGCATTTCGCGCGATCAGATTGGCGACTTGTTGGACGATGCGCTGATCGTGCCGGTGTTGACCGCGCATCCCACCGAGGTCATGCGCAAGAGCATGATCGATCATCGCGCGCGCATCGCTGAGTTGATGCGGCACCGCGATCTGGGCCGCAGCGAAACGCCCGAAGGCGAGGCGATCGAAGCGGCCATCCTGCGGCAGATCGCGCTGCTGTGGCAGACGCGTCCGCTACGTCGCGAGCGTTTGTACGTAGCCGACGAAGTCGAAATCGCGCTCACGTATTTGCGCGATGTGTTCCTGCCGACATTGCCAACGCTCTACGCGCGTTGGGAGCGCGAACTGGGCAAGCGTCCACGCAGCTTCCTGCGTCTGGGCAGCTGGATTGGTGGAGATCGCGACGGTAATCCGAATGTCACGGCGGATTCATTGAAGCTTGCGTTGGGCCGCGCAGCGCACGCTGCGCTCGAAAGTTACTTGGAGCAGTTACACGCACTCGGCGGTGAGCTATCGCTGTCGACGGAGCTTGCGAGCGCGTCGGACGCTGTCATGCAGCTGGCTGAACGCAGCGGCGACACCAATCCAGGTCGCGCCGATGAGCCTTATCGTCGCGCCGTGATCGGCATGTACGCGCGCCTTGCCGCCACCTTCGAACAGCTCGTGGGTCATCCACCCGCCCGCCGCGGCGCATCACACGGCGCGCCTTATGCGACGGCGGAAGAATTTCGTGCCGATCTGGTGGCAATCGTAGATTCGCTTTGCGCAGGCGGCGCAGGCGCGCTTGCGACCGGCGGCGCACTTGGACGGTTGATCCGCGCCGTCGAGAGCTGCGGCTTTCATCTCGCCACACTCGATTTGCGCCAGAACTCGGACGTGCACGCGCGCACCGTCGCTGAGTTGCTGCACGTCGCAGGCGTGACCGACGACTACGCAGCGCTCGATGAGTCAGCGCGCGTGGCCTTGTTGCGTCGCGAATTGGCCAGCGAGCGACTCCTCGCCAGCCCTTACGCCACCTACTCCGACGAGACACGCTCTGAGTTGGCGATTGCACATGCCGCCGCCGAAGCGCATCGCCGCTACGGTG
>CAZIXV010000261.1:0-5465 GCA_964543105.1 uncultured Steroidobacteraceae bacterium | reverse complement strand
GAGTTGGAGAAGCGGCACGCGGCGAAAAGATAAGTAAGCTGCCCCCTCCCTGCCCCCCGCTGCGCAGGGGAGGGATTCAAGAAGTTTGCCTTTTCCTTCCTTCGCAGCGGGGAGCAAAGAAGTTTGCCTATCCCCTCCCTGCGCAGGGGGAGCAAGAAACTTGCCTATTCCCTCCCCTGCGCAGCGAGGCGCAAGAATTTTGCCATTCCCTCCCGTGCGCAGCGGGGGAGGATTAGGGAGGGGGCTCTTCCAACCCAATCCTTAGCCGCAGAAATTCAATCGCAAACCCGGCCGCGGCCAGCGCGTCTTGATTAATTTTCCCGTCGCCGACAGCGTGATGTACGCATCGCGCATATCCGCGCCGCCGAAACAAATGTTCGTCACGAGCGGATCTGGAAACGCGACGTGCTCATGCTCGCCGGACGGCGTAACTACCGTGATACCGCCATTGAATAACGTCGCCGCACAGATATTGCCGTTGGCTTCGATCGCCAGACTGTCGAGCAACTGAAACCCTGGCAACGCCGCAAGAATGTTGGCGCGCGCGCCGTGGGGACCTGGCTTGGCAAGCACACCGGGACTTTCGATGTGCGCGAAGAACACCTTCCCTAAGTCGGTGTCGTTGCAATAGACGATCGACTCATCCGGCGATAACCCCACGCCATTGAAGGAAACCGCAGGATAAATCCCCTTGCGTAAAGTCTTCCCGTCCGGCGTCGCGTAGTACAACCCACTGTGATCGCGCGTACGCGCGAAACGCTTGCCGAGATCCGTAAACCAGAAGCCGCCGTAGCGATCGAAAACCAGATCGTTGGGACCGGCAAGGCGCTCGCCTTCGAAGCTGTCGTACAGGCGCTCGAACTTGCCCGTGTTCAGATCGACACGCTCGATGCGCCCCGTTGTGTAGTCATCGGCTGCGTTTCCCGGATAGCGCAGCCCGTTGCGGAGGTGCCAGTGAAAGCCGCCGTTGTTGCACACATACACGGCACCGTCGGGGCCGATGGCAGCGCCATTGGGGCCACCGCCAAGATGTGCGATGACTTCCGTCTTGCCATTCCAGACACGCGTCAGCGTGCCACGAGCGATCTCGACGAGGATGACGGAGCCGTCACCCATGGCGATCGGCCCCTCGGGGAATTGCAGCCCTTCGGCGAGGACTTCGAAGTCCATGATCGAAGCCCGCCCTCGCCTAGATCACGAACTCCTTGGCCGGCTCGCGCAAGTTGTAGGTCGAGCTCATCGCCCGGCCGTATGCGCCCGCGTTCGCGATCAAGAGCACATCGCCTTCCTGCGAGGGCGGCAACAGACGTCCCACGCCGAGCAGATCGCCCGTCTCGCAGATTGGGCCGACGACGTTCACGACATCCGTTGCCAGCTCGTCGATGCGCGTGAGATTCAAGATCTCGTGATGCGCGCCGTACAGCGCCGGACGGATGAGCGAATTCATTCCCGTCGCGACGCCGACGTACTTCACCTCGCCCTTGCCCTTGAGCTGGGTGACCTGCGCCAGCAGCACGCCCGCCTCTGCCACCAGATAGCGGCCGGGCTCGATCCAGAAATTGAGTTTTGGATGCGACGCTTTCAGGGCCGCAAGCGCGGCGGCGAACTCCGCCAACTCGACACCTGATTGGCCGAGACGTTCGGGGACCCCCAAGCCGCCGCCCAAGTCGACCGTCGTCACGTCTTTGAAGCGCGTCGTCAGCGCCGTCAAGGTTTCGCCGACCGACGTCCAGTTGTCGACGCTGAATACGCCGCTGCCGGTGTGAGCATGCAAACCGACGACGCGCGCGCCGGCTTCACTCACCAAGCGCTCGAGTTCATCGAGCTCGAACAACGGCACACCGAACTTCGAGTGCACGCCCGCGGTGCGCACTTTGTCGTGGTGGCCGCGTCCGTAACCAGTATCGATGCGGACGAAAACATCGCGGCCTTTGAACAGCTCCGGCCATGCCTTCAGCGGATGCAGATTGTCGAGCGTGACCCAAATGTCTTGCTCGAGCGCCCACGCGTATTCCTCGCGCGGCGTGAAGTTCGGAGTGAACAAGATGCGCTTGCGATCCACGTCGGGGAGTGTGCGCATGACATGCTCGACTTCCCCGCGCGATACGCACTCGAAACCCAAACCTTCTGCATGAAACATTTTGAGAATGTCTGGATGCCAGTTCGCCTTGAGGGCATACAGCACCTCTTCGATGCCCGGCAATGCTTTCAACGCCTGCGCACGCGCCTTCAGCGTCTCGCGATCGTAGACAAAGGCCGCGCCATGTTCGCTCGCCAGCGCGAGCAAGTCCTCACGTCGCTGATGCCACCACAGCTTCGAGGTATCGAGCGACTTGTCGTGTCCGTACAGCTCTTCCCAGGTGGGACCGAGCACACGATCGGCCGTCATTTTGCGAATCGCGATCTCGTGGAGGCTCGAAACCAAACGATCACCCTGCGCTTCATCGATGACGAACGTGATGTTGAGATCGTTCGCCGCTTGCGTGACCAGGTAGATCTTTTGTTCTTCGAATAACTCGAGCGCATCGCCCAAGCGATGCAGGATCGCGCGGATATTGCGACCGACGAGGCTTACCGCGGCGCAAGGTCCGAAGATCTGCACACGGCACAATTTCGACAGGTCTTCGGTCAGCAATTCCAACGATGCCTTGTCGAGGGAATTCGCCGCGGGATCCAATGACACCGTGACGCTCGTCTCCGAGGTCGAGACGAGATCGATCGAAAAACCATGGTCTTTGAAGACGGCGAATGCATCGGCCAGAAAACCAACCGATTGCCACATCCCGACCGTTTCCATCGAGACGAGCGTGATGTTCTTTTTGATCGTGACGGCCTTCACTTGTGCGGCGAGATTGCCGCCGTGCGTCGTGATGACCGTGCCATCCATCTCCGGTGTCTGTGTCGCAAAGACATAGAGCGGAATGCCGTATTGCTTCACGGGCATGATGCAGCGCGGATGCAGTACCTTCGCGCCGCTGCTGGCGATCTCCTGCGCTTCGTCGTACTCGAGCGCACGCAGCAAACGCGCGCGCGGCACCGAGCGAGGATTCGCGCTGAACATACCGGGCACGTCAGTCCAGATTTCGAGCCGACGCGCTTGCAGTTTCGATGCGAGATAGGCCGCCGAGGTATCCGATCCGCCGCGGCCCAACAACACCGTATCGCCGGACTCGTCGCTCGCGATAAAGCCCTGGGTGATCCACACGGCACCTGGAGTCGACCACTTCTCCTGCAACTCGAGATCCGGCTCGAATGCACACGTCGCGGAGAGATAAGTCGCGCGCATGCTCGCATTGCGCCGCGGTTCCGACTTCATCACCGTGCGCGCATCGACCCAATGCGCATCCAAGCCTTGCGATGCGAGGAAGGCGGCCCCCAAACGCGTCGACATCAGCTCGCCTTGTGCCATGACGCGCGCGCGCACGCGCTCGCTGACCTCACCCACCAGAGCGATGCCGGAGGCGATCTGACGCAGACGATTGAATTGCTCTTCCAGATCCTGTGGCGGGACGACGCCCAGATCGCGCGCCAAGTCGCGATGGCGTTGTTCGATCTGGTTCATGACCGGCTCCCAATCCGAGCCGAGCGCCAGTGTCAGCAGCTGTTCCAGACGATCGGTAATGCCCGACAGCGCCGAATGGACGATGACCGGGCGCAATCCGTCGGCCAACCGTTCGCGAATCGCCTGTGCAATGCGTTTCCAGTTCTCGACCGAAGAAACACTCGTACCGCCGAACTTGAGCACGACCCATCGAGATTGAACGGGCGATTGACCGGGCGTGACGCCCGCCGCCGGATTCACCACCGTCATTGAAGTCCTCATCGAGATTGGGCCGAACGAGCGGCCGTGAACCAAGCCGCGACGCGGCTTACGAGGGGCATTGCCTGTCGGGACAGGTCACACCATGTCGCCGGCGCAAACCGGCGCGACACTTTACTCTTCGTCGTCGAAGTCGTTCAGTTCTTTCTGCAGGCGCCGTTCGGCCAGCACATCTTCCAGTTTGCTCCAGGCCGCCTTGCCCTTCTTCGCCACGCCGCCCTTGTCAGGACGCGCACGGCGATCGATGAAGCGGTCGAATTGCTGCTCCTCTTCGTTGCTATCTGCGACGAATTCATCGTCGAGATCGAAGTGGTCGTCGTCTCTCTCCATCACGTCTTTCCTAAAAATTCCTGGAGAATCAACTAGATCGGTAACTAGCGGGCGCGAAAGTTTGCGGACTATATACGAAGCACGGCCGTTTTCAATGGCCTGCCGCCCGCGTTTTGGCGTGACGCGGGGTGACTCTCTGACCGCTCGCAGGGCGCGGCGGTTCTATGTTTTCGCTCGCAAGCTTTTATTGCTCGGAGACGACCACGGGCGCGCCGCGGCTCAGACCCAACGCGTCGACCGCGCTCTGCTCCGCACGGGCGATCTCGACCACGCCGAACGAGTTGATCAAGGCGAGAAAATCGCCCGGCGTCACGTCTCCATAGGTGCGCTTCAACGGAAAGGTGCGTCCGCCAGTGCGCACGACCGGGTGACGGAAGGACTGGATCATCTCGGCTTCGATGTTCGTGATCAGATTACCGAAGTGATCGATCGTGATGACGACCCCGGCGACTTGATCGGCAGTGACGGTGGGATCGTCCACCCAGGCCGGCACGATCTCTTGCACTGCCGGCCCCAACTGTGCGCACGGTAGCCGGCCGGCAGCGACCTCTGCCGCAATGGGCGCAAAGATGTCGCGCCCGTGGAACGTCGCGCTCGGCACCTCGAGACTCAAGCGCGTCCTCACGGCCGGCAAGTCCAGCTTATAAATGTTGACCGCGCGAGCGCGAGCAACGACGGGCGCGAGCAATCCATTGTCCGGCGCGAGGAAAGCATGACCGTCCGCCTCGACGGCGATGATGTCCCGGCTCGTCCCCACGCCCGGATCGACGACCGCGATATGAATCGAGCCGACTGGAAAGTAGCGATACGAGCGCGCCAACCAAAAACCGGCTTCGGCCGGCCAGTACACCGGCACCTCATGCGTCACATCGATGATCCGCGCATCCGCCAAACGCGTCAGGATCATGCCCTTCATCGTCGCGACGAACGGCCCTTGATGCCCGAAGTCGGTCGTGATGGTGACGATGCCGGAGGGGGAGAAAAGCATGGCGGGGCTCGGGGCTCGGGGTGAATTTAGAGCGTTTAGCGATCTGGGTGTCTATGCCGTGGCATATGGATTTGCCGTATGACTTGGCGTCCGTTCTCGCCCCGCGCCCCGAGCCCCGCGTCCCGTGCTGCCCTACTCGACGTACTCAAACCGCCCAAAGTCCACGACCACCACTTTCCTGTCCGTCGCCACCACTCGAAACGCCGCATCGCCTGGTGCGATCTTCCAGATCTCGACGTGCAGCGGTTCGCCTGGATAGACGGGACTGGTGAAGCGGACATCGAGGCGCTTGAAACGCGCGGGGTCATCGCCGCCGAGCGTTTTCAG
>CAZIXV010000260.1:0-5486 GCA_964543105.1 uncultured Steroidobacteraceae bacterium | reverse complement strand
TGAAGTACTGCGGATTGGTGCGACCGAGCCGACTCGCATCGACATTCGCGTCATCGCCGCAACGCATCGCGATCTCGACAGCCAGATTGCACAAGGCGAGTTCCGCAGCGATCTCTACTATCGCTTGAA
This sequence comes from uncultured Steroidobacteraceae bacterium, assembly GCA_964543105.1. Classification (GTDB taxonomy): domain Bacteria; phylum Pseudomonadota; class Gammaproteobacteria; order Steroidobacterales; family Steroidobacteraceae; genus Steroidobacter. Next base: position 5,357 of record CAZIXV010000260.1, on the reverse strand, counting down.
CATTCTGCGACTCTCGCTGCCTCCGCTGCGCGATCGGATCGAAGACCTGCCCGACCTGACCTTGCACGCACTGCGACGCGTCTCTGCGCGTGTGAAACCCGGCTCGATCACCGAGGCGATCCTCAATGAATTCGCAGAGGCCGGGTCGCGCTACGCCTGGCCGGGCAATGTGCGCGAACTGGAAAACTTCGTTGAACGCATCGCAACCTTCAACGAGATCAATGCACCTGTGACGGGGCATCCGCGCGATCAGTTGCGCGATCTCATTCCCGAAATGTTCGTCGACAGCACGCAAGCCGCGCCGCGCACGCTTGCACGTCACACCCACGAGACCGAGCTGCAAATGATCAAGCGGGTGCTCGATGAATGCGGCGGCGATCGCAACCTCGCCGCACAACGACTCGGCATTGGTCGCACGACCTTATGGCGGAAACTTTCAAAATCGAACGGCTGTCGGAAATAACGGGCGTTGCGGCATGCCATGCGAGCAACCGCAGCCGCGGCTTGTGCAAGCCGCTCGTGGCGCACAGTTGCTACCTCCCTGCCGCCCATTCGAAATGGTCGTTCGGCTCGCGTGCTGGCGGCTGACCAATAAAACTTTCTGCCATATCCGGGTCGCCGCGGCCTGAGTACTTCGTGGCCACTGGATAGGCGAAGATCGGACGAGTGCGAACCGCGCCGTCTGGCTTGACCGCCTTCGCCTCGATGGCGTCAGGCGCAGTGTCGGCTTCCACCCAATTGACGAGCGCACCGAGAAAGTTCGCTTGATACGGCATATAGCCGCCTCTGCAGTGATAGACGCCCGGCAGAATGAAGAGCCGCATGGTTTCCTTAAGTTTGGTGGACCCGCCCAGCACATCACGCACTTTCTGGTAGTAGTTGAGCAGCGCATGTGGACCGGCGGCCGTGTCCGCGTTGCCTTCCCACGCGATCAATTTGCCGCCGTTGTCGCGAAAGCGGCGCAAGTCGGGATCGTACACTTCGTAATGCGCACCCAGACGCATGACCTCAACGAGCGTGGCGCTGGTGAACTCGATGTCTTCGAGCTTCAATCCAGGTCGCAAGGAACCATAGATCATGTCGCGGAAGAAGTTTACGACGGCCGCAGGCTCGAGCTGCGCCGGCCACATCAATTCCGAGCCACGCGCCAAGCCGCCGAGCGACAAGGCTCGACCGTCAGGATCGACCGGCCCCTGATAGAACGCCTCGGCCGCAGCAACCTGCGCGGCGCTCAGACACTTCGCCGGCTGTTCGCGCGCCTCATCGTCGCAAAGCAGTTCTTGCGGATCGAAGGTGCAGGCACGGGCGTCATCGAGTTGCCCATCTTCGAGACCGTCCAAGCGATCACACGCACGCATAACCGCATCGTGCAATGTGCGTGCGGCCGAGGGCGTGATGATCAGCGCACCTGATGCATCGCGGCCTTTGACCTGCTGCCATGCATTGCGCAGGAAAGCTGCAGTCAAGTAGTTGGCGGGCGCACCCGCGACGATCCCATCAAATGCATCGGGATGGCGCTGCGCCATGACCATTCCTTCGCGGCCGCCATCCGAACAGCCGTGGAAGTAGGAGAACTCCGCGGGCTCGCCATAGAACGCCGCAACGATGGCTTTCGCAGCAATCGATACGGCAAGCGGACCACGTTCGGCAAAATCCAATTGCAGGTCGCGATTGTCGCGCGCCCATAACGTACTGCGAATGTTTCCGGTGTGCCCGGTATCGGTCGCCGCCACCGCGAAGGCGCCACTGTCGGTCATCAATGCATCGCACGCGGGCGATGGATCAAAGCGAATCACGCCGCAGTTCGCGCTACAACCGAGCTGCAGATAGCGCCCGGTGTACTTTGTCGTCGGTAGCCGCAACTCGAAGCGAATCGTCGGCGCGACGTAAGCCTCCACCCGGCAGTATTCGGCGTTCGTTTTCGTCGCAGGTTGAATTGAAGTTGCAAAGATCTCGGTCGGTGCGCCTGCCAAATCCGCAAGATCCAGGCGCTCGAGACTCTCGCACGTACGCACCGGCGCAATCACTGCGCGCTCGGGTAGCGCATACATTTTCGGTAAGAGCGGTTCCTTCGCATTCGCGCCTGTCGTCACACTGCATGCCGCTAGGATCAGCGCGGCCTGCAAGAACATTGCGCTCGAGCCGCGACGAGCGCATCGCATCGCGCCGCGCCCACAGCTCGCCTTTGAGCTTGCGAAGACATCAGGGCCGCTCATCGTTCAGACGCTCCCGCTGCTAGTGAACTCGAGGAGCAGACTGTAGCAGCCCGATTGCATCTTTCCTTGAGGCTTAGGCGTGTGCCGAAGTGATGCCGCTCTCTGGCCATGCCCCGAGCCCCCGAGCCCCGAGCCCCGAGCCCAAATAAGCGTGCAGCCGATTCAACTGCCCTCGAATCTAGCGATCAGATCTCGTGGAATCGGCGCACCGCGAATGCCGCTCGGTCTGTTCTGATCGCGAACCGCCCACACTCGCGTCTCTTCGCCTTCGACCGCGACGGCGCCTTCTTTCAGCAACCGATGCCGTACTTTGAAGCTCGACTTGCCCCACTCCACAACCGAAGACTCGATCACCACGTCATCGCCAAAACTGCACGGCAGTGAAAAATTGGAACTGACGTTCACCGCAGGGAAACCGACGATACCGAAGGTCTCGAGCAGCAGCGGCTTTCTGAAACCCACACGCTCGAAGAGCGCCGCGGTCGCAGCATCGAACATCTCGAAATAACGCGGGAAATAGACGATTCCAGCGGGATCGCAATCGCCCCATTGAATGCGAACGTTGCTGCGATTCACGAGCATGCGAAGCCTCCTGTACTTTGAACGAGGAACGGCCGCGAGAATGAGCGGCCGAAAGGCGGAGACTCTAACCGTTCACGTTCCGCGATGCTTCAGCGAGAAAACGCAGGAACCATCGCGCGACCTGTTCTTAGTCGTGCGCCGCGATGTAACTCGATGAGTGCGCGCGTATGTGTCGACGCTGGGAGAATCTCGAGGGGGAGGCGGAAGAACAGTTCAACGCCCGCAACTAGCGCTCCCTCATCGCCGCACGCACGCGACTCAGCAGCGCTTGCGCCTCGCGCCGCCGCCCCTCATCAGCGAGTTCGCGGCCGGGGCGCGAGGGTGCGGCAAGGGCTTGCTCGAGGTAATGCGCCGCACCTGCGTGGTCGCGCATTTCGAAGCGATGCTCCGCATAAAAGAAGTTCGCGTCGATGCCGCTTGGGTTCTCTTCTAGGGCAGAAAGCAGATGTTGCTCGGCCAAGCGCGAATCGCCGAAGCCGAATGGCGGGCCGGGTACGCGCAGGTAGAGCGCTCCGAGTGATATGTGCGCCGCGCCCTCGAGTGCGTGCGGATCGATACGTAGCGCTGCTTCGAACCGCTCGCGCGCCTGCTTTGCAACGCGCAACGCGGAAAAGCCGCCCCGCTCCGCCGCCAATGTCGAGAGCAAGATGCCTTCCCAGATTCGCGGCTCAGCGCGGTGTGGGTACTGCTCGACCAGTGCAGCGGCGTCGTCCGTCAGTGCGGCCAGCGCCTCATGGCGTGCTTTGCCATCGCTCGATACATACATGGCTTCCGCCCAGCGCTGCTGAAGCGCGAGCAGCGCGTCATCGAGTTCGTCGGCGGCGGCGGGCGCTGCGGCAAGCAAGGCGATGACGGTAACAGCCAACACCAGCGCTGCCGCGAAGCGAGTTTTCATGTCGAATAATTCCGCGCGCCGCTGGTGTGGGCCAACGTCGGTGATTCCTGTGCCTGCACCTGCGCCTCGCGAAGCAAGCCCCAGGCGACAGGTAACCAGGGTGTGTAAGACGCAGCATTGCGCTCGAGATCCGCATCGAGGTCATCTGCAATCACCCAGCGCCAGTCCTCCGCTTCGGATGGGTCCGGATGGGGTGCTCCGTCGAAGTAGCCGAGATACACATGATCGAGTTCGTGCTCTACGAGACCGGACGCGGGATCTCGCGCCGTATAGACGAACGATCCAAACGGCTCGAGTGAGACTTGGATACCCATCTCCTCGCGCAGCCGCCGCATGGCGGCACTGTGGACGTTCTCACCGGGGCGCGGATGTCCGCAGCAAGCGTTCGTCCACAAGCCGCCGAAGTGATATTTGCCGCGTGCGCGGCGCTGCAAGAGCGTGCGTCCGCGTCGATCGATCAGAAATATCGAGAAAGCGCGATGCAAACGGCCGGCGCCAGCATGCGCCTGCAATTTTTCTTCGATGCCGATCTCACGATCTTGGTCATCGACCAACACCACCTCTTCGATCGCTGACGGTCGTGCGACTCGACCTTTCCAGGTGCGCGTGCCGGCACGGTCGGCACGCCAGCTCGCCCACTGCACCGCCACCATCAGTACGACGGTGAGCGGATGAAAAACGGCGAGCACCGCAGAGTGGCGAAACCGGTGCGCGAGCAGCAGCCGCTGCGTGACGGCCGCACCCACCCCGACGACCGCCGCATGCAATGCAATGCCTTCGCCTACGATCAACATCACCGGCAGCAACGACCACGGCAGCACATGCGCAATGACGTGGAATGCGGAGAGTCCGACGAGCGCACCGAACGAGCCGAGTCCCTCGTACGCGTTCTTCTCCAAACCTCGCCAGGCCTCGCCAAACCCGTGGTACATGCGGATCGACGCGAGGTCTGTGCCATCGAAGAGATCGGTTCGAAATCCGTGCTCGCGAAACGCCCGTGGCAACCTGATGCCGTCGTGCATCGCTGCGCGAAAAGTCGCATGGCCGCCAGTCGTTCTGTAAGCCGCGGCTCGTGCGAGCAGGAATTGGCCGCAGCCCGCGCTCGCGCTGCGCATTCGAGTCTTGCGCATCAAGACGAACGGCAGATAGCTCAGCAACACGAAAAAGATCATGGGGATCAGCAGGCGCTCGCCCCATGTGCGAGTGATTTGTCTCGGAAACGTCGAAACGAGCGAGGCGTCGGCACGTAATGCGTAATCGAGTGCGCGGCGTACGGCGCCAGGCTGCACCCGCACATCGGCATCGAGGAACAGCAACCAGTCGCCATGCGCGGCGCGCGCAAGTTGCCAGCACGCGTGCTGCTTGCCGATCCATCCCGGAGGCAACTCACGACTCGGAATACTGCGGCAGCGCGCATCCTCGCGCACGAGCGCCGCGACGATCTCGCCGGTGCCATCGGTACTCTCATCGTCATAGACGAGCACTTCGAGATTCGCGTGATCGCTCGCGAGCACGGCCCGTACGCAATCCGCGATGTTGGCCGCTTCGTTGCGCGCCGGGATGCACACACTGACTTTCAGATCCGCTCGCGTGGGAGCACGTGGATCCGTCCGCTTCAGGAGCAGAAGATTGGCGATGCTCATCGCGAGCGTCACGAGCGCTCC
>CAZIXV010000259.1:0-5538 GCA_964543105.1 uncultured Steroidobacteraceae bacterium | reverse complement strand
AGAGGCTCGTTCGTGCTGAGCCCGTCGAAGCACGCGAGTGGGGAGGAGTCGACCGGCTGGCAACGAGCCAGCGAGTCAGCCAGCTAGCAGTGAGCAAGCGAGCCGGCCAGCTAGCAACGAGCCGGCCGGCTAGTCAGCTGGCCAGAAGGAGAGTTCGTTCGTGCTGAGCCCGTCGAAGCACGCGGGTGGGGAGGAGTGGACCGACTGCCACCGAGCCAGCGAGTCAGGCAGCTAGCAATGAGCAAGCTAGCCGGCTAGCCAGAAGGAGAGGTCCGTTCGTGCTGAGGCTCTCGAAGCGCGCGACTGGGTCGTCTTATGTCTGGCCGCTGGCTAGCCTGCTAGCGGGCCAGCTGGCTGCTGTTACTGCCTCGGCAGTAGAAATCGAGTGCCGTTTTGATTCAGGACCGCGCCCTCGGCGGTGATGCGCTCGAGCAGTGGACCTTCGCTCGTCGCCTGGCCTTCGACGTACTTGCGCATGTTGACGAACACGAAGCGCTCTTGTGGATTCGGCGAGTAGACGTGGATATCGAGGCGCATGTCCGGCAGATGGGTGCCGCGGGCGATCAGGTTGCTGTGGGTCGGTAGGGCTTCTGCGGGTGCGGCGACATTGCCGCTGCGGTTCACGGCGTCGAACGTCGCTTGACCGGATGGCGCGGCGCTCGCGGGTTCGATCTGACGCACGATCGGCGGGCCTTCGGGGACGCGTCCGGCACTTGCGATCGAGCGATCGTAGGCAAGCTCGTCATACATGGTGTCGAGTGGCTCGCCAGCAGCTTCGGCAAGCGATAACACGGATGGATCCGTCTGTACTGGATTCGCAGGCGCCGGCTGCGTCTGCGCGGGCACTTGAGGATTCAGCTGCGCGGGATAGGCCGGCTGCTGCTGCGGAGTCGTCGCCATCGTCGGTGTTGTCTGAGGATTCGGCTGCGAGACGGGCTGCGCCATCGTTTGCGGCTGCGCGAGCGGGGCGGGCTCAGGGTTGCGATCGCGCAGCAAGACGACGCCCAACACGCCTAAATTTATGATGAGCAATGCCGCGACCGCGAACGCCCACCACGGTCGGTCGGTGCGCGCGCGACGCAGCGGAATATCGGCAAGCGATGGTCCGAGCTGGCGTTGCCGCTCGTTTTCGCTTTTCTTCAAGGCGTCGAGAATGAAGCTCATGAGGAAAGTTGACCGTTGAGGATTGACGGTTGACGGTCAGAATGAAGCGCACGATCGATCATGGCGTCGAGTCATCCGCCTTGGGCGACAAGCAAGGGGGCACCTGCCGGATTGCTCAGCGTGTCGAGCACGATCTGAGTTTGTATACCTGCAATGCCATCCACGTGCAGCCGATGCCGACGTTGAAAGTCTTCGACCATGCGCGTGAGTTCTTCGTCGTAGTAGTCGCTCGCCGGCGCCTCGGAATTTGCGCCTTGCAGCGAACTCAATCGCTCACGCAGCCAACGCACGCTGTCGCCCTGCATGCCTGCCGACAAAGCGCGCGTCGTTGACACCTGCGGCCGCCACAACACTAAGTAGTCGCCGTACCAGTAGCGCGAAATGGACGCAACCGACACTTCCGGCTGCGATTCCATGAATGCGAGCTTGGCATCGCCATCGCTCAAGCCGCTGACGACGACTTGATGCGCATTTCCGCCATCGTCGATCAGCGTGAGAATGGCCGGACGATTCAGCGTGCGCAGCTGACCCCACGAGCCTTGCTGATAGACGCATTGCAGCCCTTGCGCCGTGGCTTGATCGCAGGCGCGTCCGCGACTTCGATCGTAGGAGCCGCCCCATAGCGCAAACAACTTCGTGAAGGCGCTTTCCGTGTTCGTTTCGTGCGCGTGGGATTGCAGCAGATCGGCGATGTCGAGCTCTTGCGCCGTCGGAGCCGCAGGTTCTGGATCAGCTGGGGCCGCAGGCGAGGTCGCCGATGTTGCGGGTGTGCCGACGGCCGCGGCTTGTGGAGCAGCACTATCGGTGCGGTCCATGAGCTGCCACAGCGTCACGCACAAGACGAGTACCGCGATCGCGGCCGAGCCCGCTGCAAGCGGCTTGGCCCACGGCGGGCTGAACGAGCGTCCATATACTTCGCTCGCTGCGCTTCGGATCAATGCTGGCGTGATGTGATGAATTTCTTGAGTGAATGCACCCAGCAGCGCACGATCACAAATCACATTGATGATGCGCGGGATGCCATCGCTCAGCCGATGCACCTCGCGCAAGGCCGCGCGCGAGAACACTTCGACAGCGCAACCGGCAACCCGCATGCGGTGATTGACGTAGGCGCAGGTTTCCTCGCGCGATAACGGGGAGAGGTGATAACGCGCCGTGATGCGCTGCGCGAGCTGGCGCAACTCGACACGGCCCAACACTTCGCGTAGTTCCGGTTGCCCGATGAGGATGATCTGCAGCAACTTCTGCGAGCGCGTCTCGAGGTTCGTGAGCAGCCGCACCTGCTCGAGCGTCTCGGGCGAGAGGTTCTGTGCTTCATCGACGATGACGACGATGCGCCGGCCCTTCGCATGCGCCTCGAGCAGACGCTTGTTCAGGATGTCGACGAGATCCTTGATGCTCTCGAGGTCTTCGTCGCGGACGAAGATGCCCAACTCCTCGCAGATCGTCAGGACGAATTGCAGTGGCGTGAGTTGGGGGTTGAGGATGACGGCGACATCGGCGTGGCCCGGCATGCGCTCGAGCAGCGAGCGAACAATCGTCGTCTTGCCGGTGCCGACCTCGCCCGTGAGTTGAATGAAACCGCCGGCTTCCGTGATGCCATACAACAGATGCGCGAGCGCCTCCGCATGGCGCTCGCTCATGAAGAGATAGCGCGGATCGGGCGTAATGGCGAAAGGCTTTTCGCTTAAGCCGAAAAAGCTCGCATACATACAGGGTGCTTAAGCTACGTGCGTAGGGACCGGATCATGCCACTGCGGCGGGTGCGCAGGCCAGCCGGCCTGCAGTCAGCGGTTAGCGTGGGTGTCAGGCCCTCGAGCGCCTCGTCATGCCCGTGAGGCGTGAGTCTCTTCGTCACCGCTGCCTTGCCCCTCCGCTGATGGGTCGCTAGTCTGCGCTGCCGTTTTACGAGCGTCTGCTCCGGCAAGCACTACCGCTAACCGCTCCGCTGACCGTCAACCGCCGATTCATGAAAGCTCTCCTGTTCCACCAACTGACGAAGACCTACAAGAACGGCGTGCAGGCGCTGAAAGGCATCGATTTGACGGTCGAGGAGGGCGATTTCTTCGCGCTGCTCGGCCCGAATGGCGCCGGTAAGACCACCGCGATCGGTATCGTCACCTCGCTCGTCAACAAAACGAGCGGTACGGTCGAGGTGTTCGGCCACGACCTCGATCGTGATCTTGCGAACGCCAAGTCCTGCATCGGCGTCGTGCCGCAAGAAGTGAATTTCAATCAATTCGAAACCGTGACGACGATCCTGCTGAACCAAGCGGGCTTTTACGGTATCCGTCGCGATGTTGCGCACAGCCGGCTCGAGCAATATCTGAGTGCGCTGCAGCTCTGGGATAAGCGTAATGCGGTCTCACGCACGCTTTCAGGCGGCATGAAGCGCCGTTTAATGATTGCGCGGGCGCTCATGCATCGGCCGCGTCTGCTGATTCTCGATGAGCCGACGGCCGGTGTGGATATCGAAGTACGTCGATCGATGTGGGCCTTCATGCGCGACATCAACGCGACCGGCACCACCATCATCTTGACGACTCACTATCTCGAAGAAGCCGAAAACCTCTGCCGTCACGTGGCGATCATCGACAAGGGCCGCATCATCGAGAACGATCGCATGAGCCGCGTCCTGCGCAAGCTTCACACCGAAGTGTTCGTGTTCAATCTGCGCCATCCGCTCGAAACACCGCCGCTGCTGCCGGGCTATGTGTTCACGATGCCCGATGATCACACGCTCGAGATCGAGGTTTCGAAGGACCAGAACTTGAACGATATTTTTGCCAGCTTCAGTGCAGCGAAAATCGAAGTGCTATCGATGCGCAACAAATCCAATCGCCTCGAGGAGCTGTTCATGCGGCTCGTCGAACAAGGCGCCGCAAGCCCGCTGAGCGTGACGGCATGAACGGCGTGGCGAATTCACAGTTGTCACTCACGCGCATCAATCTGGTCGGCTTCCAGACGATCGTCCTGCGCGAGTTCCATCGCATCGTGCGCATCTGGACGCAAACGCTCGTGCCGCCGGCGATCACGGCAACACTCTATTTCGTCATTTTTGGCAGCCTCATCGGTCGGCGCATAGGCGACATGGGCGGCTACTCATACATCCAGTACATCGCGCCCGGGCTCATCATGATGAGCGCGATCACGAACTCCTACGGCAATGTGGTGTCGTCGTTCTTTGGTGCGAAATTCGGCAAGCACATCGAGGAGCTGTTGGTTTCACCACTGCCGAACTGGTTGATCGTGGCCGGCTACATGTGCGGCGGCATCGCACGTGGCCTCATCGTCGGCATCGTCGTCACCAGCGTCACTTTGTTATTTACGCGCCTCGAGATTTACAACATTGGTGTCGTGATCTCAGCGGTGGTGTTGAGTGCGATCGTGTTTTCGCTCGCCGGCATGATCAATGCGATCTTCGCGAAGAATTTCGATCAGATCACGTTCATCCCGACGTTCGTGCTCACGCCGCTGACGTATCTGGGTGGCGTGTTCTACACGATCCAGCTGCTGCCCCAGTGGGCGCAGACCGTGTCGTACGCGAATCCGATTCTGTACATGGTGAACGCGTTCCGCTTCGGTTTCCTCGGCGTCTCCGACGTCGACATCCGCTTGGCCTACGTCATCATGCTCGCCTCCGCAGCGGTGCTGTTCGTGAGTTGCGTGGTGTTGCTGAATCGGGGCGTGGGAACGCGGGAGTGATTTCTTGTCCCCCCTGCGATGGAGGCAGGTCGAGCGGCCGTCTGGTCCCTCCCCTGCGAAGCGGGGGAGGCCGCTCCTGCGCGTCCATGCGCCCGCGGCATTCGGGCATCCTGCCCAGCAGGTTAGGGTGGGGGCAAGTCTTTAGCTCACTTAACTCCCTCCGCCCGAATCACCGACCAAATCCTTTGTAGCACCGCGTCCGTCCGCAGGAGCACGTCATTGCTCCAGAATCTCAGCACGGTAAATCCTCTTTCGCGAAGGAAGGTATCGCGCGCCGTATCGTAGCGGCGCTGCTGCGCATGCTGTCCGCCGTCGACTTCAATGACGAGCTGCGGACGCAAGCAGGCGAAGTCAGCGATGTAAGGACCGATTGGATGCTGGCGCCGAAAGCGGCAGCCTAGGTGGTTTCGCCGTAGGAAATACCAGAGACGTTGTTCGGCGTCTGTGAGATTCGCGCGCAGCGATTTGGCTCGATGGATGGTGAGCTGGTTACGCATCCGTGCGTTTCCTTGTCCATGGAAATTGTCTTTTAGGACTCTTTTAAGAGGCCCCCTCCCTAACCCTCCCCCGCTACCGCAGGGGAGGGAACCAGAAGCGCTCGCGGTCTAGCCTTGTGCCCGAGCCCCGAGCCCCGAGCCCCGAGCCCCGAGCCCCGAGCCCCGAGCCCCG
>CAZIXV010000258.1:0-5550 GCA_964543105.1 uncultured Steroidobacteraceae bacterium | reverse complement strand
CATCTGTCCGCTGGGCGCGGCCGCCTGTCTTTACTTGTTCTGGCAGGCGTTCAAGGACAACTGGCAATGGATGTCGGTGTGGATCGTCATCGGCTTCACGATCTACTTCACGTACAGCCGCCGCCGCAGCGCGTTGAATCAGCCGAGCTGATCACGTCGAGACGCTGAGAAAGGCGATGCGGGTGTGATGATGCATCCGCAGCGCCAAGTGACGTGTGGTCGTGTAGACGTGTGTGTAGATCCTTGATCAGACACTGCCACGCGCCGCCACGCGCGGCGCTATGCAGGATTCTCGCGTCGCGACATCCATAGCGACGCCACTACACCCAGCGCGAGGAAGCCAACGATCACGCCGAGTGAGATGGCGTGCGGAATGTGTACGTGATGATGGAGCATCATCTTCAAGCCCACGAACCCGAGGATGAAGATCAGGCTCAATTTCAGATACTTGAACATCATCATCAAACCGGCGATCGCGAAGTACAACGAGCGCAGCCCCAGAATCGCGAACGCGTTCGAGGTGAACACGATGAAGGGTTCCTGCGTCACCGCGAAGATCGCCGGAATCGAGTCGACTGCGAACACGACATCGGCGATATCGACCAGGATCAACGTAACGAACAGCGGGGTCGCCGCCCGAACGCCGTTTACCGTCGTGAAAAAGCGCTCGCCATCGAGCTTGTCTGTCACCGGATAGACGCTACGCGCCAGGCGCACCATGACGCTCTTGCCGGGATCGAACTCATCGTCGTCCTTGAACATGCGCGCCGCGGACAACAACAGAATTGCGCCGAACACATAGAACATCCAATCGAAGGCGTGAATCAGCACCGCCCCCATTGCGATCATCGCGCCGCGCAGCACGATCGCGCCGACGATTCCCCAGAACAACACGCGATACTGATACTGCGACGGGACCTTCATGTACGTGAAGATCACCGCAATCACGAAGATGTTGTCGACCGACAAGGACCATTCGAGCAAATAGCCTGTGACGTACTGCAGCGCTGCCTCGCTACCAGCCGGCGCATCAGGCGATTGGGCCCAGCCAAACCAGTGGTGCTCGTACAGACCGAAGACGAGCAAGGTGAAAGACAGAGCGACAGTGATCCACACGCACGTCCAGCTGAGTGCTTGGCGCACGGACATCACCCGCGATTCTCGATGCAGCACCCCCAGGTCCAGCGCAAGGATGCTGATGAAAATGACGAAGAAACCGGTCCAGACGATCCAATTCATGGAGAGCTACGGGCGCTGATGATGGACGCCACGTGTGCGGCGCCCAGCTAACGCGCGACTCAGGGCATCGCGTCGATTTCTGCTTTTTGTTCTTGTATGGGCGACAGGTCGGCCGTCGTGAGTTTCAAATCGAGCGCGATGGCGGCCGAGATGAAGATCGAGGAGTAAGTGCCCACGATGATGCCGACGATGATCGCGAGCGAAAAGCCCTTCAGTGTTTCGCCACCGAAGGCATAAAGCGCACCGACGACGAACAAGGTGGAGAAGCTCGTCATCAAGGTTCGCGATAACGTCTGGTTCAACGCCAGATCGAGCGTCTCGGCGGGCGTGATCTTACGTTTGAGGTGAAACACTTCGCGAACACGGTCGAATACGACGACCGTGTCATTGATCGAGTAACCAATGACGGCAAGGATCGCCGCAAGCACGGCCAAATCGAACGGCAGTTGAAACACTGCGAATACGCCGACAATGATGAGGGGATCGTGAATTGCGGCTATGACGGTGCCGGCCGCAAGCTTCCACTGAAAGCGAAACGCCACGTAGATCAAAATGCCGATCAGCGTGAACAGCATCGCAAGACCGCCCTGCTCCGCGAGTTCTTCACCCACCTGCGGACCGACGACATCAGCGCGGCGCAGCTCGATTTCTGGATCGAGGCCGTGTAATGCAGACACCACGGCGTTGCCGACCTTGTTCGTGTCTTCCTGACCTTCCTCGGGCAGCACACGCACCATCAACTCGCGGACGCCGCCGAGCGCCTGCACTTGCGCATCGAAACCGGCTGCATCAAGTGCGTCGCGCACTTGCTGCTCATCAAGGCCGGAGGGATTGCTGATCTCGAGTACGACACCGCCGGTGAAGTCGATGCCGAAATTCAATCCGCGCACGCCGATGGCGACAAACGACCCGATGACGAGCACGGCGGAGAACAAGTAGCACCACTTGCGCATGGCCATGAAGCCGATGCGTGGTGTGGTCTTGAAAAATTCCATGGTGGTGTGACTCCGGTTCGGCTCAGACGGGCAACGCAGCCAGTTTGCGACGTCGACCCCAGATCAATTGGATCAACACGCGGCTACCGAGAACCGAGGTGAACAGCGAGGTGCCGATACCGATGACGAGCGTCACGGCAAAGCCCTTGATCGGGCCTGTACCGAAGGCGAACAACACGATGCCGGCGATCAGCGTCGTGATGTTCGCGTCGAAGATGGCGGAAAACGCCTTATCGAAACCGGCATGGATGGCCGCTTGGGGCGAGTTGCCCACGCGTAACTCTTCGCGCACGCGTTCGTAGATCAGAATGTTGGCGTCAGCCGCCATACCGATGGTCAAGACGATACCCGCGATACCCGGGAGCGTTAGCGAAGCGCCCAGCATCGACATGGCACCTACCAGCATCACGACGTTGGTCAACAAGACCGCGCAGGCGATGGCGCCGAAACCGCGGTAATACAGAATCAAGAACGTGAACGTGAGCAGCGTGCCGATCAACATCGCTTGAAAGCCATTGCGAATGTTGTCTTCACCGAGGCTGGGCCCGATCGTGCGTTGCTCGACGAGGAAGTTCGGCGTAGCCAGCGACCCGGCGCGCAGCAATAAGGCGAGTTCCTGCGCTTCGGCCGCGTTGAAACCGGTGATCCGGAAGCTCGAGGACAACACCGATTGAATGGTCGGCGCGGTAATGACTTCTTCCTCGTCACACCATTCGCCCGAGCGTTGGCCGCGGCACACCTCGCCTTCGACCAGACGTTTACGTTCCTTATAGACGACCGCCATACGACGGCCGACGTTCTCGCGCGTAGCCGCGAGCATCTGCTTGCCGCCGCGATCGTCGAGCCGCACGTTCACTTCAGGTCCCTGGTCACCGAAGCCCGTCGTCGCATCCGTCAGCTGGTCACCAGAGACGATGAGTTCACGCTTCAGCAGAATCGGCAGACCATCGCGCGTCGTATAGAGCTTGCTACCGATCGGCACACGGTTGGTGCGTTGCGCTTCGTACGGGTCGCCCGACTCGTCGACCAGGCGGAATTCCAGCGTCGCCGTGGCACCCAGCACGCGGATCGCCTGGTTCGGATCGTCCACGCCCGGCAATTGCACCAGGATGCGGTTACCGCCCTGTTGGGCGACCAAGGGCTCCGCGACGCCGAGCTGGTCGACGCGGTTGCGCAGTGTCGTGATGTTTTGCTGGATCGCAAATGTCTGACGCTGCCGGATGTAGTCGGGCGTCATCGATGCCGTGAGCACCGGTGCGGGCGAGGACGTGTCGCTGCGAATCGTGATCCCAGGGGTCTCACCCGTCAGCGACTTCACGGCGCCTTGCACATCATCCGCGTTGCGGAGCGTGATCCGGATGGTGTCGCCATCGATGACGGCGCTGGAGTAAGGAATGCGATCGTCACGCAATTGCGCGCGCAAATCGCGTTCGAGCCGCTCGAGCGATTGTGACACCGCGCCTTCGATATCGACTTCGTAAAGGAAGTGCACACCGCCGCGCAGATCCAGCCCGAGCGCCATGGGCTCGAGCCCGAGGCTGCGCATCCAACCCGGCATGCGCGATTCGCGCGTCAGCGCAATGACGTAGTCCCCGGGCGCCGCCTTTTGAATGGCATCGCGCGCGTCCACTTGAATCTCGGCGGAATCAAGCCGCACGACGAGCCGGTCGCCCTGCACATACTGCGCATTCGGCACGATGTCCGTGGCACTCAGAATGCCGTTGATGCGTTCGCGCATGCCCTCATCGACGGCACCGCGATCATCCCGCGAGATCTGTAATGCGGCGTCGTAACCGAACACATTCGGCAAGGCCATGATGACCGCAATGGTCAGCACGATCCCGACGACCCAATAGCGCCACGCAGGAAACTGGTACATGCGACTTGCTTCGAACGAGGAATCAGGCGTTCTTCAACGTGCCCTTCGGGAGCACTTGAGCGACGGTATGACGTTGTACTTTGACGTTGACGCCTGAGGCGATTTCGACCGTTAGGAACTGGTCGCTGACTTCGACCACTTTACCGAGGATGCCACCGCTGGTCGCGACTTCAGCGCCGACCTCGAGAGCAGCGACCATCGCGCGGTGCTCTTTTGCGCGCTTGCTTTGCGGGCGAATGAGCAGGAAGTAGAACACCACGATCATGATGATCGGAAGCAACAATGCGCCCATGCCGGACGGACCTGCTGCGGGTGCGCTTTGTGCGGCGGCGGTGGAAATCAGCCAATCCATCTCGTGTAAAACCCCTGATCGTGGCGTAAAAAACCTTGCCCAGCGGATAGGGCTGGGCAAATGAGCGGCGCATTATACACACGCATCGTTCGGCCGAAGCTTGCCTGTTACGCGTGCGCTTTCGAGCCCGCGAAACGAAGGCATGACATCCCGCAAACCCCGCAAAGACCGCAGCAGCCGGTACACTGCGGGTGCGCTCGAATTGCAGCGTAACTATCTGGTGAGACATGTTCTGGGGCGAGATTGGCGTCATTCTCTTGCTGTTGTTGTTGAACGGCTTCTTTGCGATGTCCGAAATGGCCCTGGTTTCCTCCAAGCGCACTCGCCTGCAATCGCTGGCCGAGCAAGGCAAAGCCGGTGCGAAATCAGCCCTCGCGCTGCTGGAGGATCCGACCACTTTTCTGTCCGCCATCCAGATCGGCATCACGCTGATCGGCATCGTCACCGGCATCTACAGTGGCGCCACTCTGGCGACGCCATTTGCAGAGCAATTGATCGCGCTCGGGGTGCCCGCGACCTATGCGCAGGAAGCCTCCTTCACCGTGGTGGTCATTCTCGTCACTTATGTATCCCTGATCGTCGGTGAACTGGTCCCCAAGCGCGTCGCTTTGTCGCACGCCGAAGCGATCTCTGCCTACGTGGCGCCCATCATGCGCATCTTCGCCAAGATCATGGCGCCAGGCGTCGTGGTACTGCGCGCGTCGGTGAATCTGGCGCTGAAAGCTCTGCCGGTTTCCGCAGCGCCGCAAGAGTCGGTGACGGAAGACGATCTGCGCGCGCTCGTCGCGGAAGGAACGCGCGCGGGCGTTTTCCTCGCCTC
Source organism: uncultured Steroidobacteraceae bacterium (assembly GCA_964543105.1). GTDB lineage: Bacteria > Pseudomonadota > Gammaproteobacteria > Steroidobacterales > Steroidobacteraceae > Steroidobacter. Next base: position 265 of record CAZIXV010000258.1, on the reverse strand, counting down.
GGAACGACACCTGCTGGAGGGTGTGATGGCACTGGCCGATCGCAAGGTCGGCTCGATCATGGTGCCGCGCCAAAATGTGATCTGGCTTGATATCGACGATCCGCTCCAAACCATGTGGCAGCAGGCGAAAGAAAGCGGTCATGCGCGCTTCCTGGTGGCGCGCGACACGCTCGATAGCCTGCTCGGCATGATCACGCTCGCCGACTTGAGCGAAGCCATGCATCGTGGTCACTTGGATCTGGAGCACGATCTCGAGCCGCCGCTC
>CAZIXV010000257.1:0-5553 GCA_964543105.1 uncultured Steroidobacteraceae bacterium | reverse complement strand
ACCGACCGGTGCAATCAAGGGTGGAACAAGGGTGCGAGCGCTTTGACGTTTGCTGCGACCAGAGTCGAGTGCGCGTTCAACGGTGCGCAGCAGTTTGGCGAGCGACAAGGGCTTTTCGACGAAGTCGAACGCCCCCAAGCGGGTCGCCTCGACGGCGGTTTCGACGGTGCCATGCCCGGACATCATGACGACCGGACACGAGGCGCCATCGGCTTGCGTCCATTCACGCAACAAGGTGATGCCATCGGTGTCGGGCATCCAGATATCCAGCAACACGAGATCGGGATCGTGTTGGGCGCGGTGTTCGCGCGCCTCCTCGGCATCCGCTGCCACATCGACGTCATAGCCTTCATCCGCGAGGATTTCTTTCAAAAGCCCGCGGATCTCGGATTCGTCATCAACGACCAGAATGCGCGCTGCACTCATGCACGTTCTCTCCTAGGTCCCGTTCGTCGCTCGCGTAGCGTACCCCCGAAAGTGCGATCCGTCGCCTGCAGCGGTAATTCGATGCGCACGCGAGCACCCCCCGTTTGACTATTCTCGGCTTCGATACGGCCGCCATGTTCTTCGACGATTTTCTTGACGATTGCAAGCCCAAGCCCCGTTCCCTTGGGTTTTGTCGTGACATAGGGGTCGAAAAGCTGTCCGACCACATCGGTGCGAAACCCCGGGCCGTTGTCTTCGACGCAGATTTCCACGCATGCCGCCTCGCCGCGCAGGATGCGCCGCGTTTCGATGCTGATCCGCGGCGCTGCGCTGCCTTCCAGTGCTTCGAGCGAATTGGCCAGTAAGTTATGGATGATCTGCCGCAAGCGACCGCGGTCCGCTTCGATCTGCCCTACGGATGGATCGAGCTTGAGCTCTGGACGGCAGGCGACGTTCGGCGAGCGATACAGCTCCACGACTTCGCCGATCAACTGATTCAAGTCGAAACGCACGATGTCCATGGCGGGCACGCGCGCGTATTCGCTGAACGCGTTGACCATTTCCTTCATCGCCTCGACCTGCTGCACGATCGTATGCGTGGCGCGATCGAGCACTTGCGCATCGGTTTCGTTCATGGAGCCGAGCAATTTGTGTCGCAGCCGCTCTGCCGAGAGTTGAATCGGCGTCAGCGGGTTCTTGATTTCGTGCGCGAGCCGACGCGCCACCTCACCCCACGCCGCTTCGCGCTGTGCTTGCAGCAAGGTTGTGATGTCATCGAAGACGATGACGGCGCTGCCGGAAATCGGATCATCACCCGACAAAGTCGTGCATGCGCACATCAAGACACGACGATGTAATTCGTTTTGCAATACGAGTTGTTCGCGCCATTCGCTTTCGCCGGCATCCAGATGATGCAAACAGGCAGAGCCGAATTGCTCGAACAGCGGACTACTTTGCGCAGCCTCACCGAACGACTTGCCGATGCATTTTTCGATATCCGTATTGAGAATCGCGCCGGCGGCATGGTTGACGGTACGAATGGTGCGATCGGGTGCCAAAGAGATCACGCCCGTCGACAGCCGAGCCAGAATCACCGCGAGATTCGCACGTTCTGCTTCCACCGCTTGTTGCCCACGGTCGGCCTCGGCTCGCGCGCGCGCCAAGCGCTTCGTCATGTCGTTGAACGAATGCACGAGGATGCCCATCTCGTCATGCGAGGTGAGCGGCAGGCGCATGTCGAAGTCGCCTTTCGCCACTGCGCGCGTGCCGGCGACGAGATCTTGAATCGGGCGCACGAGGCGCCGCGCTGCCCAGAACGCACCGTACAAGGACGCAAACAATGACAACAGCAGCACCAAGGTCAGCGTCAGCGTGAAGCTGTCTTTCAAGGGTTCGCGCAGTCGCGCTTTTTCACCGTAACTCTGATATGCCGACTCGACGGTATCAGCCAGTTCGCCCAAGCGGCGCTCGATGGGAAACGTCGCGGCAATGAAGCGCTGCTCCGCACCCGGCAGCATCTGCGGCACGACGACCGCCGCGCGCACGATGTACCCACCGCCGGCGACCGGTTCGAGCACCACGTACTCCTGACCCTGGCGTACATACATCAGCATTTCTTCGACCGCGCGCGCCGGCGCCATCTCGCTCAAGCGATCCGAGCTCATGCCGACGATGCGACTCGAAGCGCCGAACAAGGTGAGATCGAGTGCACCGCTGCGCTGGCGCATTTCGCCAAGCACACTCAACGGATCGCGCTCATCCGCCAAGTCACGCGCGACGTCATGCGTGCGCTGTAGATGATCGCGCATGCGCAAATCGAGCGCTGCGCGCGACAGCGTCAAAGCATCTTCGAGGCCTTCGCGGATCTCGACGTGAAACCAGCTGTCGATGCCGCGATTCAAGAACACGACAGAGAAATAAAACACGATGAGAAGCGGCACCATCACGAGCGTGGCGGACATCCACACCATGCTCGCTTCGAGCCGCGAACCGACGACGCGCTTGCGCCAATCGCGAATCAATTGGATGAGCCGCCCGGCGATGAGCACGAGCAGGACGATGAGCCCTGCGACGTTGATCGCGACGATGACCGGATGCAGGGCGCTGAAGTTCGTCGACTGCTGCACCGTCTGCGCCATCATCAACAGCGCAGCCACCCACAATCCCGAACCGATCAGGACGAGGACGGAAACGAGCGTGCGTTTTACAGACGCGGCGACCATATGTACCACTCGCTACGCTGTCGCCAATCGTCCGTCCAGAACAAGACGAAGCGCAAGGTATCGGGCATCGTGCGCACATCGAGGCTGGCGCGCAGTGCGGCTTGATAATCCTGATCCTCGCGCAACAGCGCACGATCCAAGATTGGCAGCGCCTCGATTACGCGCACGTAGTCGAGCGCGGCATCGAGCGTGACGAACGATGATTGCTCGCCGCTATTGAGATTGCGTACGAGGTAGCGCTTGCTCAGCGCGTGAAAAACGACTTCGTAATGCTGCTGCAGCGTGGCGACGGTGTCGTCCAGCCAAAATCGCCGGCCGCGCCGCACGCCGATTTCCAGGTCGAGCGTCAGTGGAACACCTTCACGAATAGCGCGGCGTGCGCCCGCGGGCAATTCGAATTCGATCGTGGCGTTGAGCAGGAAGACCGAATCGGTCGCTTCGATATAGGCCGAACGAATTTCCATCGGTGCCTGCGCGAGCGCCGTGCGCGTCAAGCAAACGAGCAGCGCGACCGCAAGCGCGTGCCAGCAGATCGCACTGAATTTTTTTCTCGCTACCGGGGAGGGGAGAGTCGCTTGCAACCATTCAGCCTTTGGTCTTTTCCAGGCAAGCATAATAGAAGCCGTCCATGCCGGTTGTCCCTGCCGCGATTCGATACCCGACGTCGACCTCTGCTTCGAGCGATGCCTGCTTCAATGCGTTCGCTGTCGTATCGCGCGCATCGGCGTGTGCCTGCAGAAACTCAGCGATGACGACTGCATTTTCTGCTCGCAACGCGGAGCAGCTGGCGTAGACGAGCCGACCGCCGGGAGCGAGCAGTGGCCACATGGCGCGCAACAAACTCGCCTGCCGCGCGGCGAGCGCGGGAATGTCCTGAGCCCGGCGCAGCAGTTTGATATCCGGATGACGCCGAATCACACCGGTGGCAGAACACGGTACGTCGAGGAGTATCCGATCGAAGGCACGTCGATCCCACCAGTCCGCTGGCCGCTCGGCATCACCGGCGATCAACGTCGCAGTCAATTGCAACCGCTCGAGGTTCTCGCGCACACGATCGAGCCGCGCGGGCGAGACGTCGAGTGCGACGAGTTCTGCGATCTGCGGTTGCCATTCGAGCAAATGGCCTGTCTTGCCACCCGGCGCAGCACACGCATCGAGAATGCGCTCGCCCGCACGCGGTGCGAGCAAACGCGCCGCAAGTTGTGCGGCGGCATCCTGAACCGACACCTCTCCTGCGTGAAAGCCCGGCAAGAGCGCGACATCGAGCGCCCGCTCGAGACACAACGCTTCGTCGTCGAACAGGCTGTGCGCGACAGCCATCCCGGACTCCTCCAAACGCGCGCGATAACTTGCGCCACTCATGCGCAGACGATTGACGCGAATCCAGAACGGCGGGCGTTCATTGTTCGCATCGAGGATGGCTGCGGCATCGTTGGTAAAATCCGTCTGCAGCGCTCGAACGAACCAGCGCGGATGCGCCGTGCGCAACGCAAGATCAGCGTCGATCGCGGCCAGCAGTTCAGCACTTTCACGCTGGCAGCGACGCAGCAGCGCATTCAACAAACCGGCGGCACGCGCCTTTCCCAACACGCGCGCGGCGTTGACCGTCTCGGCGACGGCGGCGTGCGGCGGAATGTCCGTGTGCAGCAGCTGACACAGACCGACGATCGCGAGTGCGCGCACCTCGGGATCGAGGCGCTGACGCGGATTCGACAACAGCTTCTGCAACAGCGCGTCGAGGCGGATGTACCAACGCACGCTGTCGTAGACGAGTGCGCGCAGCAGTCCGCGCTCTTGCGGCGTGGCGGCGGTATCGGGCAGCGCATCGAGCGAACGCCCGCTAACCACCTGGGCGACGTGTTGCGCGGCGCGCGCGCGAATTTCTGCAGACGAACTCATTGCCCGAGCACGACACCGCGAAGCGACTGGCCGCGCGCGAACTCCTGCGCCGTGGTGGCTTTGCGCCCCGCGCTTTGCACCTGCGTGAGCACGAGTTGTCCCGCACCAGTGGCGACATGAATGCCGCGTGCATCGCACTCGACGATCGTGCCTGGCGCCGCCTGTGACGTCGCTGTATTCAGCTGCGCGCTCCAGATGCGTAGTTGCGCACCGTGCAATGTCGTCTGCGCGATCGGCCAGGGATTGAATGCGCGGATCTGGCGATCGATGTCCATCGCCGTGCGGGTCCAATCGATCTGCGCCTCGTCCTTGGTGATCTTCGCCGCATAGGTCACACCTTCCGCAGGCTGCGGACGCGGCGGCAATGAACCAGCGGCGATACCAGGCAATGCAGCGAGCAGCGCTTCCGCACCGAGCTTCGCGAGCCGATCGTGCAGTGTCGCGGTCGTGTCGGTCGCACCAATCGACTCGCGCCGCTCGAGCAGCATCGGTCCCGTATCGAGCCCCGCCTCCATGCGCATGATCGTGACCCCGGTTTCCGCATCGCCCGCTTCGATTGCACGATGGATCGGCGCCGCGCCACGCCAACGCGGCAATAGCGAGGCGTGAATGTTGATGCAGCCCAGCCGCGGAATATCGAGCACCGCTTGCGGCAGGATCAGCCCATAGGCGACGACGACCATGACGTCCGGTTTGAAACTTGCCAACCGCGCGATCGACTCGGCATCGCGCAGCTTCAATGGCTGCTCGACCGTCAGTTCGTGGGCAAGTGCACAGCGTTTGACCGCGCTCATCGTGAGCTTCTGACCGCGTCCGGCAGGACGATCCGGCTGGGTATAGACCGCAACGATGTGGTGCTCAGAGGCAATCAACGCCTCGAGCGCGGGCACGGAGAATTCAGGCGTGCCGGCAAAAACAATGGAAAGAGGAGCACTCACGAGTCGACCACAACAAAAAGCGGGCCGGCACGGTGCGGAATCTGCACGGAGAGGTCAACTGGTTCGGG
>CAZIXV010000256.1:0-5559 GCA_964543105.1 uncultured Steroidobacteraceae bacterium | reverse complement strand
ACCTTGGGTGCCGGCAATGTCTACGACGATCGGGTGCAAACGGGTTGGGGTTTCCAGAACGATCTGACGTTCAATCCCATCGAATGGATGGGTTCGCACACGATCAAGACCGGCGTGAAAGTGAAGTTCGTGGAACTCGAAGTCGAATCGCGCTCGCCTGCGAACCCTTACTACTCCGTCGATATCAACGATCCGACATTGACGCCGTTTCGCGTGATCTTCGGGGCGCCACGCGTCGATGACTTGCGGGTGACATCCGAGAATCGCCAGTACGGCATCTACATCCAGGATGACTGGGACGTCACCGATCGGCTGCAATTGAATCTCGGCATTCGCTACGACTACGAAGAAACGCCTTCGTATCTCGACTACGTAACGCCCCAGACGGTGATCGACGCTCTGAACTCGCAGAACATCAATTCGGGCTCTGAGGACGGCCAGGCACATCGCGATCCGCTGCCGGGTGAGACCTACCTCGACACCCTGCGGCTGGGCGGTTTGGATATCACGCGCTATTTGAGCAATGGCAACAACCGCGATGCGTTCGATGGCGCCATCGCACCGCGCCTTGGTTTCTCGTTCGATCTGACGGGCGAGCAACGTCATGTGATCTTCGGCGGCGCGGGACGTTCTTACGACCGCAACGTGTTCGAATATCTGGCGCGTGAAACCACGAAGGGCAGCTTTCCGCGTTACGAGTATTGGATCGACTCACCGACAGACACGCGCTGCGCCACCACGCCGGATTGTTTGGCCTGGAGCGAAAGCCTCTATGAGCGCGCGACGTTGGAGGCGATTGCCGCGGCGAATCCCTTCCGCGGTTCGGAGGTCTTTCTGCTCGACAATGAATTGAAGACGCCGTACTCGGACCAGTTCAGTCTCGGCATCAGAAATCGTTTTGCGCTCGGGGAGCAGGAGTGGGTGACTTCGGCGACGCTCGCATACGTCGAATCGCACGACGGCATCGTCTTCACGCTTGGACAGCGGTGGCCGGATGGCACGTTTCGCACGCCGGGAACGATCTGGGGCGGCGCGCCCTGGTCGCAACATCCAGCCATCGATGGCGTCGAACTCGGCAATCTGTTGTTGGGCACTAACGGTATCAAGACCCGCGCGACACAGTTTTTGTTGTCCGCGCAGAAGCCATACACGCCTGAGTCTCGCTGGGCGGCGACGTTTGCCTATACGTATACGAACGCCAAGGAAAATCGCCTCAACGCTGCTTCCGAGGACGACACCTATGTGTTCGATTTCGCGAGCGTCGAAGAATTCGGCTGGAATACTTCGACGGGCGTTCCACGTCATCGCATCGTCGCGACCGGCCTGTTCGATGGGCCTTGGGGTATCTCGCTGTCCTCGAAGCTGACGCTTGCGAGCCCCACGCCTTTGGCCGTCATACCGAACTGTTCGCAGGTCTCGAGTTTTACGCAGTGTTACCCGGATTCGAAAAAGCCAGATACGACATTCGGCTTCAAACAGCTCGATCTGGCGGTGCAGAAGTCGTTTGACGTCATGGATGATCTTTCCATCCGGCTGCGCGTCGACATTCTCAACGTGTTCAATTGGGAAAACGTCGATCGCCGCAACACCAACCTGGGGGAGGTAGGTGTGGCGAATCCGCCGCAGTTCCTCCAGCCGGAGTCGTATCTGCAGCCGACGCGGACCTTCAAACTGTCGCTGAGCGCCGATTGGCGATGATTCGCCAGTTGACGGTTGACGGCCAATCCAGGGTTGACGGTTGACAGTTGACGGTTGACGGCCAATCAGGGTTGACGGTTGCCGGTTGACGGCCAGAACCCTGAAAAGTCCCGAAATAGGGCACTCAAAGGCGGTGTCTCGCTTCTCTGACCGTCAACTGTCAACTGTCAACTGTCAACCGGCCAGGCACTGGCCATGCCAACGGTCTACTGTCACTGTCAACCGCTACAATCGGACCCATGTCTTCTGCTCCCAGCCAAGCCAGCTTCGATACCGCGCAACGCGCCATCCTCGAACGGATCGCGCGTGGGGCGGCGCTGGCAGAGGTGCTCAATGACATCGTGTTGCTCATCGAGCAGCAGGTGCCTGGACTCGTCGCCTCGATCCTCTTGCTCGATGATGAGCGGCTTAAGCACGGAGCTGCTCCGAATTTGCCCGAGGATTACATCCGCGCAGTCGATGGTGAACTGATCGGTCCGACGGTGGGTTCGTGCGGTACCGCGGCATTTACGAAACAAGCGGTCGTCGTTGAAGACATCGCGACTCATCCATCTTGGAAAGACTTTCGCCACTTTGCATTGGCGCACGGTTTGCGGGCGTGCTGGTCGACACCCATCGTTTCTCCTGCAGGTACAGTGCTCGGTACGTTCGCTTTGTATTACCAGCAAGCGCGCGGCCCGAGTCCGGCCGAGTTCGATTTGGTGGACGTCGCGACGCATCTCGCATCCATTGCGATCGGGCGCGAGCTGACTGAGCAGGAGTTGCGACGCAGCGAAGCCAGGGCGCAACGACTGGCGCGCGTCCACGCAGTGTCGAACTCGATCAATCAGCTCATCATGCGCGCGCGCGATCCGCAGACCTTGTATGACCTCGCATGCGATGCAGCCGTGCAGAAGGGTTTCGCGAAACTTGCATGGTTGGGATTGCTGGATGAGGCTCATGAGCACATCGAGATCGTGGCGCAATGCGGAGCTCGGATCATCGATACTCGCGTGGCGGATCTGACAGTTCCCGAGAACCGCGGCAGCCTGACCGCTCGTGTCATCAAAAGTGGCATGCCCGTCGTCGCCAACGATGTTGCGGCTGAAGCGCTGCCTCAGTGGCGCAGCGTGCTGTTGCAACAAGGACTCGGCTCCTGCGCGCTGTTTCCCTTGCAGGCACGCGAACGCATCTATGGCGTGTTCACGCTCTACGCGCAGGAGCGCAACTACTTCCGCGATGATGAGTTGCAGGTGTTGACCACCTTGGCGGCCGATATTTCGTACGGCATCGAGTCGATGCATAGGGATCTCGAACGCCAGCGCATGGAAGAAACGGTGCGCGAGAGCGAGAGTCTGCGCGCGCTCATTCACAGCACAGTCGGCGATGGGATTTTCTATCTACAGGTTGAACACGGCCCTCGCTATCGATTTCTTTCAGTCAACCGCGCGTTCGCCGAACTGTTCGGCGTCACCGAAGAGACGATGATCGGCCGCATCCTCAATGACGCGCTGCCCGAAGCGATGCGCGACGCGGTGCTGGAAAGATATCGACGCGCGTCGCAGACGAATAGCCGCGTGACCTGGGAGCAAGTCGTCGAGGCGCGCACCGGGACCAAGCACGTCGAGATCACGATTGCACCGATCTTCGATCGCGACGGGCACTGCACGAATTTCGTCGGCACTGTCCACGATGTCACGGCGCGCGTGCAGGCGGAAATCGAGCGCACGCGTCTCGTCGCGCAACTGAATCAATCGCAACGGATGCAGGCGCTCGGTACATTGGCCGGCGGGATCGCGCACGATTTCAACAACATTCTGGCCGCGATTTCCGGCAATGCAGGTCTCGCACTGGAAGAGACCGGGGTCGAGGGCGCAACTCGCACGCATCTGCTCGAGATCCAAAAGGCGAGCCGCCGTGCAATCGAATTGGTGCGGCAGATTCTCACCTTCAGCAGGCACGCGCCGGTCAAACGGGAAGTGGTCGATCCCGTCGAAGTGGCGCGTGAAGCGCTCAACTTGCTGCGTGCCACGCTGCCGCGCTCTGCGGCGCTCGAGACCCAGTTCGCGGCCGACACGCCGAGCTTCTTGGGTGATGCAACGCAGTTTCATCAAATCGTGATGAATCTCGCGACCAACGCAGCGTATGCGCTGCCGCAGAAAGGCGGCCTGATTCAAGTGAAACTGACGCCCATTCACTTTGACGAAAGCCCCGCGTCGCTGCCTGAACTCAGCGGCGATTATGTGCGCTTGCAGGTCATCGACAACGGCGCCGGTATGGATGAGACCGCACTGAAGCGCGCGTTCGATCCGTTCTTCACCACGCGACCGCCGGGTGAAGGCACCGGCCTTGGGCTATCGGTCGTGCATGGCATCGTCGACAGCCATCACGGCGCGATCGAGATTCATAGCCGTGTGGGTGAAGGGACGAGAGTCGATGTCTATCTGCCTGCTGAAGTGTCGCGCGTCGCGGCGCCGGCGCAGGCGCCGACCTCACGGGGTCGAGGTGAGCGCGTGATGTATGTCGATGATGAAGAAGCGCTCGTGTTCTTGATCAATCGTGCACTGACGAAAATGGGCTACACGGTCACCGGGTTCTCGGATCCGACCGAGGCGATCGCCGCCTTTCGCGCCCGGCCAGATGAGTTCGACGTCGTCATCACGGATGTCTCCATGCCGGAAGTGTCGGGTGCGGAACTGGCTGTGGAAGTGCGTCGCGTCCGCGAGCACGTACCGATCATCATGACCTCCGGCTACATCCGCGCACAGGACATGGAAACGGCGCAGCGGCTGGGCATCAATCAGCTCGTCTACAAAGCCAACACGATCGAAGAGCTGGGCAAAGCCTTGGCGAAAGAAATCGAAGCGGCAGCAAAAGGCGGCGCTAGTAACGCCGCTGCCTCCCCAGGTTCATGACGCACACAGCGACCGGACGCGCTACGGAACGCGGCCCACTTCTGACCGCGCCGGTGCATGAGGTACTGCTGCGCGCTCGACGTCAGCAACAGACGAGCATCGAAGCATCATTCGACCTCGGCAGGTCGCAAGAGCGCGCTTTGCTTGCGCAAGAGCATTGGGAATGGCGCGGGCAACGCTTCCCGTATCCCGAGCGTTGCAAGGAGCGCACGGTGTATTCCTGGCAGCACGACGCGTTCGTGCCTGTGGCGCGCTATGTGAATTCATTGATCAAACTCGTTCCCACGCCTTGGGGGGCGCCGACCTTCGAGATCGACGGGATCAAGATGTTGCCGACGGCTCGCATCTCGCCGTTCGATGATGCTGCGCAGAAAGTGGCGTTGATTCAGCCGGCCGGCAAAACGATCCTCGATACCTGCGGCGGCTTGGGTTATTTCGCGGCGTGGTGTTTGCAAGGCAATGCACGCAGCGTTCGTTCCTTCGAGAAGAATCCCGATGTGTTGTGGTTACGGACGCTCAATCCGTGGTCGCCGGAAGGAGGCGGAGCGAGGGATGAACGCTTGCACGTCAGCGAAGGCGATATCGCCGAGTCGATCCAGCATCTGGAAAGTGAAAGCTTCGACGCCGCTTTACATGACCCGCCGCGCTTTGCGATCGCCGGCGAGCTGTATTCGCAATCGTTCTACGATGAACTCGCGCGCGTGCTCAAACGCAACGCGCGACTCTTTCATTACACCGGTACGCCGAACAAGCTGACGACGGGCCGCGATGTGCCGCAAGAAGTTGCGGCACGATTACAACGTGCTGGATTTACGACGCAGTTGCGGCTCGACGGGGTGCTTGCAATCCGGCGCTCGCCACGACGCTGATCGGGTCGTAGCACGACCCGATCAATGCGCGGCGGGTTCGATGCTCAGCCGGTGAACTGTTCTTCTGGTGGCGTCTGCTTGGTCTGCCGCGCATCGAA
>CAZIXV010000255.1:0-5561 GCA_964543105.1 uncultured Steroidobacteraceae bacterium | reverse complement strand
AAGTGTGACCACAGCGCCAGAACTCGACTGGTACAAGGATCACAAGCCACACGCGCCGGGGTTCATCAATTCCCTGATTGGGTGCGCGAGGAAGGGCTGACACGACGTCCGCAGTGATGCGCCGGGCGCGGTTTAGTGGGGGTCGTCATCTATTTCGACGCTGGTAGTCGGACTGCACCCGATCCCCAAAGAAGCCGGCCCGCAGAAAAGCTCTACCGCACGTCCATCAGGAGAACTTTGCCGGCGGCGCACACGCCTGTTGCTACAATCTCGCGCGTACGCCGCAAGCAAGTGCGCAACGTGCGTTCTCCGGCAGCTTGCTGGAATCAGACAACAAGCGCCTTCAGGTGCGCCCTTCAGGGCAGAAGCGATAGGAAGCAGAGGATGAGACCGGTTCAGATTGCCCTTCAATTGATCGAGGCGCTTGCTGCCATCCAGCCGGCGGGTGTCACAGAACTTTCTCGACGCATCGATGTGCCGCGCTCGACCGCGCAGCGCGCGCTGATGGCGTTACATCGCTGCGGCTGGATTCAATTTGCGGATGAGAAACATGGCACGTGGACGTTGAGCATGCGCGCCCTCATCGCAGCGGGCAGGGCGAGCCAAGCGCACGAAAGTCTGCGCAACATCGCGGTACCGGTGATGGAAGAATTGCGGCGCGCCACCGAAGAAACGATTCACTTGATGGTGCGCGAAGCCGACACGGTCGTACTCATCGAGCGTCTCGATGGAATCCTTCCAGTGCATCAGTTTCGTCCCTTCGGAAGTGATGCGCCGCTGACGACGACTGCATCCGGGAAGGCCATCCTCGCGGGGCTGCCGAAGGCGGAAGCCGATACGATTCTCAGCAACCCACTGCCGATGCGCACGGAAGCGAGTGAGACGAGCCCTGCGGCGCTGCGCAAGGAGCTGCAGGAAATTCGTAAGCGCGGCTATGCGCTCACGCAAGGCGGTAATCGTCGTGATGTCGGCGCGGTCGGCGCCGCGATTTTCGATCGCGCGGATATGCCGTTCGCGGCGATCACGGTGTCAGGACCGTTGAAACGCATGAGCATCAGGCGCTGCGAGAAATTCGGTCCGCTCGTCGCCGACGCCGCCAATCGCATCAGCATGGGTGTTCGCTGGCAGCGCGACACCCGTTCTTCAAATAGCTAGCATCAATTCTCTCGGCAGGAACGCTCTAAACGAACAATCGTTCGATGCGACGCAACCGCCGCACCGAACGATGTTGCCGCTCGAGCTATCTCATTCGTCTTGCTTCGACAGGTCGTGATGACCGGTCTTGCCGAATTCACCCGGCCAGTTGCCAATCCAATAGCGCTTCGGGTTGCGCAGCTCAGGCGTGCGCTCGCCCGTCACGGGGTTTTCGAAATGCAATGGCAGCGGACCCACTTCGGGCCACGGGTGATACCAAGTGTTGGGGCCATCTTCAGCTCCATCCGGGCGGGTGGAGAATCCTGCGGTGATCGTGCCGTCCTTGTTGAATGCTGCTGAGAAGGAGTGGACGTATTTGAACTTGCTGATCTTCCACTTGCCATCTTCCTTGATGTAGCCCATCTCGTAATCGCCGCCATTGAACTTGAATTTCGAATCGGGGAAGTCGGTGAAGATCGGCGTAAGTACCCGCACGCGCGCCTTTGCTGACTGACGATCCGGCGCCACGGTGATTACATCCATGCCGGCCAACTGCACCAGCGCTCGGCCGAAGCCGCGCGCCTCATCAGCCACCTTGCCGTCCGCGCGATAGCGCGAGAAATTGCGCTCGAAACCTTTCTTGCCTTTGTAGACGCCTTGTCCGCCGATCTCGATGGACTCCGCGTCCTCGGCGATCAAGTCGAGCAACTGCTTCGAATAGCCGTTGGAGTTGTAGTAGTTGTAAGCGAACTGCAGCCGGCGAATCTCTTCGATGTCCTTTTGCACACCGACCTCGTATTCCAGGCGCTCGATACGTTCGAGCAATTCGGCATTGGCGTTTGCTTCGGCGCTGAGCGCGGCGCAAGGTGCGACGAGCATGGCCATTGCGAGCGCCCTGCATGGGCCGATCAAGTATCGATGCATCATGGTTATCCCCTCTACGGCTTTAACGATCGAGTCAGATCACTTTTTCTTCCGCCAGGTCGCGCAACTCGCTCTCGGTGAAACCGAATTCGCTGAGCACCTCGGCAGTATGTTCGCCAGGATCAGGCGCCGCCGAACGCAAGCGTGGTTCGGCGCCACTGATTTGAATCGGTTGCCCGACCAGATCCATGCGCCCGCGGCGGCGGTGCTCGACGGCTTGCGCAACACCCAGATGCTTGACTTGCGGATCGGCGAACACTTCATCCACGTTGTAAATGGGGCCGCATGGCACACCAGCCTCATTCAACACGCGAACCCAGTGGGCGCTTGGATGCGCAGCGATGACACGCGCAATTTCCTGGCTGAGTGCTTCGCGATGCTGCTTGCGGTTCGTAATGCTAAAGCGCGGATCGGTGAGCAGGTGTTCGCAACCTGCGACCTTGCAAAAGCGCTCGAAGAGCGTCGTGCCGGATGCAGCGAGATTGATCTTGCCGTCGGCGGTTTCGAACAAGCCCATCGGAACGGCCGTCGGATGGTCGTTGCCGACACGCTCGGGTATCTCGCCATCGGCAATCCAGCGCGCGGCCTGAAAATCCATCATCGAGATTTGCGCCTGCAGTAGCGAGGTGCGCACCCATCGGCCCACGCCCGAAGCTTCGCGCTCGAGTAGCGCGGTCAACGCACCCAGTGCAGCGTATAGCCCAGCGCTCGAATCAGCGACCGCGATGCCGGCGCGCATGGGGCCGCTCGCAGCTGTGCCCGTCACCGACATGAGCCCGCCCATTCCTTGTGCAATCTGATCCAAGCCAGGTCGCTGACTGTACGGGCCGTCCTGGCCGAAGCCCGAGATGCTCGTATAGACGAGGCGCGGATTGATCTGGTGCAGATCCTCGTAGCTGATGCCAAGGCGGCTCTTTACGTCCGGTCGGAAATTTTCGAACAGCACGTCTGCTTGCTTTGCCAAACGCAGAAAAACTTCGCGGCCTTTGGCCTTCTTGAGATCGAGCGTGATGCTGCGTTTGTTGCGATTCAGGTTCTGGAAGTCCGAACTGTCACGCACACCAACGATATCGTTCAGCTCTTGTTTCGGCTCCACCATGATGACCTTCGCGCCCCAGTCGGCGAAGTGGCGTGTCGCCGTGGGACCGGCGCGTACGCGCGTCAAGTCGATGACAGTGAAACGTTCGAGCGGCAGTTGAGACATATTTGATAGCCGGAGAGCGCATACGCGCTGGTAATGAGATCAGCTGCCGATGAACTGTGGTTTACGTTTCTCGCGCAGCGCGCGCAGACCCTCGGCGTGATCTGCGCTTTGCATGCACTGCTGCACCAGTTTTTCGAGCGCGGCGACGTCGTGCGCTCCTATGCCCACCAAATGGTCGATCGCCACTTTTGCTGCGCGCAACGTCAACGGTGCGTTCTCGGCGATCTGCGTCGCCAACGCGTGAACCTTGGCGTCCAGTTGCGCAGGTTCCGTCACTTCATCGACGAGACCCATGCGCAGCGCCGCTGCAGCATCGATGCGCTGCGCGGTGAACATGATCATTTTTGCCGTGGCCGGGCCGACCAATGCGACCAGACTGCGCAGCAGATCGAGCGGATATCCCAAGCCGATGCGCGCCGCGGGAACGCCGAACACTGCCTTGGTCGATGCAATGCGCAGATCCGCTTTAGTCGCGATGCCGACGCCGGCGCCGAGGCAATAACCTTGTATTTTCGCAATGAGCGGCTTTTCGAACTCGTCCATGGCGCGCCAGGCGGCGCGTGCAGCGCGTGTCAGGCTGGCGTCGGTGACAACGTTCGACTGCCGATCACGCACATCGTTGAGATTGTTGCCGGACACGAAAGCGGCATCGCCGCCGCCTTCGAGCACACATACGCGAACCGTCGGATCAGCTTGCAATTCGTGCAACGCTGCAGCGAGCTTTTCCCACATATCGATCGACATCGCGTTGTGACGCTGCGGATCGTCGAAAACGATGGTGCTGATTTGCTGGTCTTTGACGACGCGAATCCCACCGATCTGTGAAATTGTGCTCATGCCGTGATACGGAATAGTGTGCCGAGATGCGGACTAGGATAGCGAGGCGACACTGCGGCGTAAACCCCGCTGCCGGCGCGCCAAGGCGAACTCAGGACGGTTCGCGTTCTTCTTGCTGAGCCTGCTCTGGATCTTCCAGCGTGCGCTTTACATACAGCTCGCTCACGGTCACGAATGCGACAACTGCGAGCGGCGCCGCAAGCAGCACGCCAATCGGCCCGAAGAGTGCGCCAAAGAACACCACCGCAAACAGCGTGAGCGCGGGCGGCAGTGAAACCGCA
Organism: uncultured Steroidobacteraceae bacterium; assembly: GCA_964543105.1. Taxonomy (GTDB): domain Bacteria; phylum Pseudomonadota; class Gammaproteobacteria; order Steroidobacterales; family Steroidobacteraceae; genus Steroidobacter. The sequence continues at coordinate 1,181 of CAZIXV010000255.1, read as the reverse complement.
CGTCGCACGACGATCGGCATGAGCACATTGCCTTCGATCTGCTGGATGACGAGGAAGAGGGCTGCGGTCCACAGTACCGCTTCCCATCCCAGCGGTACCGCCATGAGCAGCGCGGGCACGGCGGCGAAGATCGGGCCAACGATCGGCACGAACTCCGCAAGACCTGCAAGCAGACCGAGTGCGATGGGTGAGGGCACGCCGATCGCCCATAGCCCCAGGCCGGTGAGCAGCCCGACGACGACCATGGCGATCAGCTGGGCGATCAGCCAACTGCGCAGCGCAGCACCGATGCGCGCCATCGTGGTTTTCGCCGCTTCGCGATGCGCCGGCGGGATCAGACGGACGATTCCTTGACGGTAGATCTTTGGTTGCGCGGCGAGGTAGATGCCGCCCACGAAGACGAGCGCGAGACTGGCAAGCGATGACGCGAACGTCATCGCGGTTCGACCCATCGCCTGCAACATGCCGGAGCTCGAAGGCATTGCGCGCTCAAGCCAATCGGTCCACCTTTCGCCCGCAATGATCGCGCCGAATCGCTCTTCAAATGCGCTCCACGCGCGCGGCAGTCGTTCGACGAGTTGCTCCACCTGAGTCCGCACCTGATGGCCGAACAACCAAGCGGCGCCGATCAGCACGGCGAGGATCAGGACCACTGCCGCAGTAATGATCCATGGCTTCTGTCGCCACGTCAGCGGCGTCCAACGGGTGAGTCCGTCGGCCAGAGTGCGAAAGATGATCGCGACGAGTAAGGATGCAAAGACGAGCAGCAGCAGACCCGAGAGATACCAGGTCAACCAGAGACCGATAACGGTGGCCACCACGATCGCGAAACGGCGGGCGAAAGTTTGATCGGACATGCGGCCTCTCGCGATTGCTTCCGCGGTAATGACCGGCTGTCAGATGGGGTTCCATCGGTGAGGGTGATGGGTGATGGGCATGAGGACATGCGGCTGTGATCAGGTGATTAGGTGATCTGGTGATCGTGGTCAGAAGGCGCCACTGTCGGTCCGTGGTTGATCGTCGATGCACGCTGCAACTAAGAACGCCACAGGCCGTTCGTGCTGAGCTCGTCGGAGCACGCTGCAATCGACGATCACAAATCCGACAGAGCCCTTCGATAAACTGAGGCCGAAGGGAGTGTCGGATTTTTTGTGTGTATGAGCCATACACTGCCCGCCCGG
>CAZIXV010000254.1:0-5563 GCA_964543105.1 uncultured Steroidobacteraceae bacterium | reverse complement strand
CCATGTCGGATTCGTTGATGCCTTTCCAGCCGGCGATCGAGGAGCCGTCGAACATCTTGCCGTCGTCGAAGAAGCTTTGATCGACGGTATGCGCAGGGATGGTGACGTGCTGTTCTTTGCCGCGCGTATCCGTGAAGCGCAAGTCTACGAACTTGACTTCTTTTTCTTTGAGCATGCTGAGGACGTCAGCGGGGGTCGTCATGGGGTCTCCTCCGGTAGGCGGCAAGATGAGTGACCTCGGGCCGCTCGCCGCGACGAGCCGGAGGTTGTTGTCTGTGTCTGGCTGACAAAATTGCAGGATCCATGCCATCGCACTGCGATGGCGCAAACCTTGAGCAGGTCCCGCGAATGGGGCATCAGGGGGCGTTCGGATGCACCATCGTAGTGCATCACGCTAGCTGTTTGCACTCGAGAGGTGCAGAAATGAAGACGCTTCACGCGGCGAGCGCGAAATCGCGTCCGCCAGAGGGCAACGGGTATACTCGCGCGCTTTTCGGCGTAGCAAGCCGCACGTTTCATCGAGGATCGGGGCCGATGTCTTCAAAACAGCCCACCGTGGTGCCACCGACGACCTTTCAGGATCTGATTTTTGCGCTTCAGGCTTACTGGTCCCGACAAGGCTGCGTCATCTTGCAGCCTTACGACATGGAGATGGGCGCCGGCACCTTTCATACGGCGACACTGTTGCGCGCAGTGGGACCAGAGCCCTGGAATGCCGCTTACGTGCAGCCCTCGCGACGCCCGACGGACGGACGCTATGGCGACAATCCGTTTCGCTTGCAGCACTACTATCAATTCCAGGTCGTGCTGAAGCCCTCGCCAGCGAACATTATCGATCTGTACTTGGGTTCATTGGCCGCCCTGGGGTTCGACCCGCTGGTACATGACATCCGCCTGGTCGAAGACAACTGGGAATCGCCGACGCTGGGCGCGTGGGGCCTGGGTTGGGAGGTCTGGCTGAATGGCATGGAAGTCACGCAGTTCACCTACTTCCAACAAGTGGGCGGGCTGGACTGCAAACCGGTGATGGGGGAAATCACTTACGGGCTGGAACGCTTGGCGATGTATCTGCAGGGTGTCGAAAGCATCTACGACATCGTGTGGGCGCATGGACCGAATGGCGCGGTGACCTACCGCGACGTGTATCACCAGAACGAAGTCGAGCAGTCGAAGTACAACTTCGAATTTGCCGACGTCGCGATGCTGTTCCGCCACTTCGATGAGCACGAAGCAAGCTGTTCACTGTTGCTTGATCAAGGGCTCGCACTGCCGGCGTACGAGCAGATGCTGAAGACCTCGCATACGTTCAATCTGCTCGATGCGCGCAAGGCCATTTCCGTCACCGAGCGTCAGGGGTACATCTTGCGTGTTCGCAAATTGGCTCGCGGTGTCGCGGAGGCCTATTACAAGAGTCGCGAAGCGCTTGGCTTTCCGATGGCGCGTCTGGCGGAGGCGTCATGAGCGTGCGGGATTTTTTGGTTGAAATCGGCACCGAGGAGCTGCCGCCGAAATCGCTTTATTCGATGGCGCGGGCGTTTGCGCAGGAAATCGATCAGCGCTTGACGACGGCCGGGCTCGAGCATGGCGCAGTGGATTGGTTTGCGACCCCGCGCCGCTTGGCAGTGCGGGTGCAGGCGCTGATTGCGCGACAACCCGATCAAGAAATCCGCCGTCAGGGGCCGGCACTCGCACAAGCGCTCGATAAAGCGGGTGCGCCCACCAAAGCCGCCTTGGGATTTGCCGCCTCGTGCGGCGTGCCCTTCGAGTCGCTGCAGCAGACGGAGGGTCCCAAAGGGCCGGTCTTGATGTTCGTCGGCACGAAACAAGGTGAGGCGACCGTTGCGCTCTTGCCGAAAGTGGTTGACGAGGCGCTGGCGCACTTGCCGATCGCGCGACGCATGCGCTGGGGATCGGGCGATCAGGAATTCGTGCGTCCGGTGCATTGGGTCGTCATGTTGTATGGCGACGCCATCGTCGATGCCGAAGTGTTCGGCATCCGCACGGGTAACCAAACGCGTGGCCATCGCTTCCATGCACCTGCAGAGATCGTGATCCCCGAGCCAAGTCAGTACGAAAGCGTGTTGCGCGATTCCGGTCGCGTGATCGTCTCGCAATCGAAGCGGCGCGACATCATTGCTTCGGGTGCCGCAGCTCTCGCCGAGGAACTCGGCGGTGAGGCCGTGATTGCACCGGCGCTGCTCGATGAGGTGAGCGCGCTCGTGGAATGGCCTGTGCCGATCGCTGGGCGTTTCGACGCGCGCTTTCTCGAACTGCCTGCAGAAGTGCCGATCGCGACGATGCAGGACCATCAGCGCTACTTCCCGGTACGCGATCGCAATGGCGCGTTGCTGAATCACTTCATCACGATTGCCAACATCGAAAGCAGTGATCCCGACAAGGTGCGCGATGGCAACGAGCGGGTCATTCGTCCGCGCCTCGCCGACGCCGCATTCTTCTGGGATACCGATCGCAAGCAGCCACTGGCCGAGCGGCGCGAAGCGCTGCGCAATGTCACGTTCCAAGCCAAGCTCGGCTCGCTTTTCGACAAGTCGGCGCGGGTGGCGAAAATCGCAGTACGTATCGCGGCCGCGATCGGTGCGGATACGGCGCTCGTGCAACGTGCCGCGGAGCTGAGCAAGTGCGATTTGCTTTCCGACATGGTTGGCGAGTTTCCTGAGCTGCAAGGCTTGATGGGCAAGTACTACGCACAACACGATCGCGAACCTGCAGAGGTGTGCAGCGCGCTAGAAGAGCAGTATCTGCCGCGTTTCGCCGGCGATCGTTTGCCGGACACACGTACCGGCATCGCGCTATCGATCGCCGATAAGCTCGACACCATCGCCGGAATCTTTTCGATCGGCCAGAAGCCGACCGGCACACGCGATCCATTCGGGCTGCGTCGTGCAGCGCTCGGAGTGTTACGCACTGCGATCGAACGCTCGCTCGATATCGATCTGCTGGCGCTCGTGCGCTATTCCGTCGAGGTTCAGCCCATCGACACCGCGCCCGAAGTCGCAAACGACGTGTGGGTCTATCTCATGGAACGGTTGCGCAGCGCGTATCTCGAAGAGGGTTCGCGCGGTGTAACGACGGAGATGTTTGATGCGGTGATTGCCGGTGAGCCCGGCTCGCCTCTCGATATCGAACGCCGCCTCGATGCGTTGCGCGACTTTTTGCAACTCGCTGAAGCGCAGAGTCTTGCCAGCGCCAACAAGCGCATTGCAAACATCCTGCGCAAGAGCGGCAGCGATGTCGCCGCGAAAGTGTCAGGTGAACACCTGATCGAGGCTGCTGAACGTGCCCTGTTCGAGCGGGTGTTGGCGGCTGAGCAGGCGGTTAAACCGGCGCTCGAGCGTCGGGAATACACCGCCGCGTTGACGCACTTGGCGGGAATGCGCGATAGCGTGGACCAGTTTTTTGATGCCGTGATGGTGATGGCCGATGATGCGGCGCTACGCGCGAATCGCCTGGCATTGCTGGCGCGATTGCGCGGGCTATTTCTAGAGATCGCCGACTTGTCGCGGCTTCCTGGCTAAAACCGAGTATTGCTGCCGAGGACATTGCGAAGTGAGACTCCTGCGTCTCGTCTGCTCGCTGCTGTATACGACCTGGCTGTTTCTCGGCACTGGGTTGTATGCGTCCATCCTGATGCTGATCTTTTGGGCGCCGCCGCGCTGGCGCTTCGCACTGGCGCGTCGCTGGGCACTCAGTCAGTTGTGGGCGCTCAAAGTGCTGTGTGGCCTGTCATATAAGGTCGAAGGTCTCGAGAACATTCCCGCCGGCGCGCATGTGTCACTGTGGAAGCACTCATCGGCCTGGGAAACGATTGCGCAGGCGGCCATCCTGCCGCCGCAAGCCTGGGTGCTGAAACGCGAACTGATGTGGATTCCGATCGTGGGCTGGGCGATCCATCTCCTCAAACCAATTGCCATCAATCGCAAGGCCGGCGCGACGGCAGTCAACCAAGTCGTCGAGCAAGGTAAGCGCAGCCTGGCGTCCGGGCTTTGGGTGCTCATTTTTCCGGAAGGCACCCGCGTGGGCATTGGCGAGTCGCGGAAGTATGGGATCAGCGGAGCGTTACTGGCGTCCCGAGCCGGCTGCAAAGTCATCCCGGTAGCGCATAACGCCGGCATCTTTTGGCCGCGCCGCGGCTGGATCAAACGGCCGGGCCAGATTCAGGTCGCAATTGGACCGGCGATCGATGCTGCGGGACGTGATCCGCGCGAGGTGAATGAAGAGATCCGCAACTGGATCGAGACGCGACTGAAGACCATGGACTGGTCAACAGCGAACGGTGCATCGAACCAAGAGGTTGTCGGTATCCAAGTCAACGAAAATTAACCTGGATACCGACTGAATTACGCCTGACTCCTAGCTTTCTTTATAAAAACTAAATGTCGAGATTCGAAGCCAAGAGGGCGTTCTTCTCGATGAAGTCACGGCGCGGCTCCACTTGGTCGCCCATCAGAGTCGAGAAGATGTCGTTCGCCGCTTGCGCATCTTCGATACGCACTTGAACCAAACGGCGAGTTTCTGGGTTGATCGTCGTATCCCAGAGCTGCCCCGGATTCATCTCGCCCAGTCCTTTGTAGCGTTGAATCGTCTGTCCCTTACGCGCTTGGTCGAGCAACCAATCGATCGCCTGACGGAAGCTGCGAACTTCCTGGCGTTGCTCGCCTTTCTTGATGTACGCACCGAGTTGCAGTAGCCCCATCAGCGTCTTACCGAGTTCAGCGATACGACGATATTCAGCCGACTCGAAGAACTCGCGATGAATGTGCTTCTCGGAGGTGCTGCCGTGCTCGGTACGCGCCACGAACAGCCGCGGCGGGCCGCCTTCGATGCCTTCGACCACGCGCACGACGTAGCGGCGCGCGGCGTCATGATGCGCATTGAGCTGGGTTTCCAGATCGCGCCCCCAGCTCGTGAGCCATTCGATTCGATCATGATCGGCGAGGGTGACCTCGGGCATGTACAAGAGCTGCTCGAGGATGCGTTGGTCGTACCGGCGCGAGGCACGCCGCAAAATAGCGCTCACTTCCATCCACTGTCGGGCCACGGTATCGAGGGCTGAGGCAACCATGGGCGGCTGCGATGGGTCAGCGTGCAGTTCGGCACTATCCAGCGCTTGGTCGAGCAGGATGGCGTTGAGCTCGGCATCATCTTTTACATAATGCTCGCTCTTGCCTTTCTTGATCTTATAAAGCGGCGGCTGCGCGATATAGATATGCCCGCGCTCGATCAGCTGCGGCATCTGGCGATAAAAGAACGTCAGCAGCAACGTGCGGATGTGCGAACCGTCGACGTCGGCGTCCGTCATGATGATGACGCGGTGATAACGCAGCTTTTCGACATCGAAATCATCCGCACCAATACCCGTGCCGAGCGCCGTAATTAGCGTGCCCACTTCGGCCGAGCTCAACATCTTGTCGAAGCGCGCCTTCTCCACGTTCAGAATCTTGCCCTTGAGCGGCAGGATCGCCTGGGTGCGGCGGTCGCGGCCCTGCTTGGCGGAACCGCCGGCCGAGTCACCCTCCACCAGGTAGAGTTCAGACAGCGCCGG
>CAZIXV010000253.1:0-5600 GCA_964543105.1 uncultured Steroidobacteraceae bacterium | reverse complement strand
CGCAAGTCGTCAAATCGGCACGCGTCATGAAGCGCGCGGTCGCGCACTTGATCCCATTCATCGAGGCGCAAAAAGCCGCGAGCGGCGATACGGCCAAATCGAACGGCAAAATCGTCATGGCGACGGTGAAGGGCGATGTCCACGACATCGGCAAGAACATCGTCGGTGTCGTGCTCCAGTGCAATAACTTCGAAGTGATCGACCTGGGTGTGATGGTGCCGTGCGAGCGCATCCTGGAAACGGCGCGACGTGAGGGTGCGGACATGATCGGCTTGTCCGGCCTGATCACGCCGTCACTCGATGAGATGGTGCACGTCGCGCGCGAAATGCAGCGCCAAGGCTTCGACAAGCCATTGCTGATCGGTGGCGCGACGACCTCGCCGGCCCACACGTCGGTGAAAATCGATCCGCAATACGAAGGGCCCGTCGTCTATGTGAAAGACGCGTCCCGCAGCGTCGGTATCTGTCAGCAGTTGGTGACGGCGGCGACGCGCGGCGAGTACGCGGTGAAACTCAAACGCGAGCACGCCGAGCGCCGTTCGCAACATCAGGGCAAGAAGACCAAACAGCCGCAGGTGACGCTCGCGCAAGCACGCGCAAACAAATTCCATGGGGGCTGGGATACCTATGAGCCACCTGTGCCGCGGTTCTTGGGTGTGCGCACGTTCGAAGACGTTTCACTCGAAGAGCTCACGCGCTACATCGATTGGATGCCGTTCTTCAACGCGTGGGAGTTCGCGGGCAAGTTCCCGGACATCCTCACCGATCCAGTCGTCGGTGAGCAGGCGAGCACGCTCTATGCCGACGCGCGCAAGATGCTGAAGCAGATCGTTCGCGAACGCTGGCTGACGGCTCGAGGCGTCATCGGTTTGTTTCCTGCGAACAGCGTCGATGACGACGAGGTCGAGGTCTACACCGACGAATCGCGCTCACAAGTGCTGGCGCGTCTGCACTTTCTGCGGCAGCAGAAGGGCAAGCCGGAGGGGCATGCGCATTCGTCGTTAGCGGATTTCATTGCGCCGAAATCATCGGGACGCCGCGATTACATCGGGGCTTTCGCCGTCACGGCAGGTCATGGCATCGAGGCGCATCTGGAGCGCTTCCACAAGGTGCATGACGACTACTCGAGCATCACACTCAAAGCGCTCGCAGATCGTTTCGCCGAGGCGTTCGCCGAGCGGATGCACGAACGTGTGCGTCGCGAGTTCTGGGGTTATGCGCCTGAAGAGCGTCTCACGAACGAGGAATTGATCAAGGAAGCGTATCGAGGCATTCGTCCAGCGCCCGGCTATCCGGCCTGCCCGGATCACACCGAAAAATCCACGCTGTGGCAGTTGCTCGACCCAGAGAACAACGCGGGCATCAAGCTCACAGAGTCCTTCGCGATGTACCCGACGGCGGCGGTGAGCGGCTGGTATCTCTCCCATCCCGGTTCGCACTATTTCCCGCTCGGCAAGATCGCGCTGGATCAAGTGCAGCACTACGCCGCACGCAAGAAGATGTCGCTCGAAGAAACGCAGCGCTGGCTCGCACCCAATCTCGGGTACGACCCGGATGCGGACGCGAACGCAGCATGAATCTGCAGCCGGCTAGCAGGCTGGCTCGCTAGCAAGCTGGCGAGAAGCGAGCCGGCAATCGCGCTAGCGGTCAGCCAGCGCGAAACCTTTCTGGCTGGCTGGCCGACATGCTAGCTGGCCTATTCCAGCTCGATTGGTCCATCTTTCACCGGCACGCCGAAGTCCGGCGTGCCGTCTGCGTTCCAGCGCAGCGGTTGCACCCGTGTATGGCGGTTCGGATCGTGTAGCGGCTCGCCTTCGATGTCTTTGTAGTTGCGCGCGTGATAGACGAGCACATCGGTGCCGTCTGCGCTCGTCGTAAAGCTATTGTGCCCCGGGCCGAACTGGCCGTTTTCATCGCTGCTTGCGAAGACAGGTTGCGGGGATTTTTTCCAGGAGGCGCGCTCCAGCAGATTAGCATCTTCATCTGCAGTCAGTAAGCCGATGCAGTAGTTCGCATCGGTCGCGCTCGCGGAGAACGTCATGAAGACGCGGCCGTTGCGGATCAACACTGCCGGTGCTTCGTTCACTTTGTGACCGCGCGTTTCCCATTCAGCGGTGGGCGAGGAAATCGACACTTGTGGAAGCTCGATCGTCCAGGGATTGCGCATGCGGGCGATATAGATGTCCGTACCAGCGCCTTCGGGTTCGAGCGGGCGTTGCGTCCAGACGAGATAGCGTTGCCCACGATGTTCGAAGGTCGTGGCATCCAGAGAGAAGGATTCGAACGCGGTTTTGAGCTGTCCCTTTTCGACCCACGTTCCCTCGAGTGGGTTGGCGCTCGCGTTTTCTAACACGTACAGGCGGATCGCCCAGATATCGTCGCTGCGCCCTGCGGTGAAATAGATGTACCACTTGCCGTCGATGAAATGAATTTCCGGCGCCCAGATGTGTACGGCCATTTCGCCTTTGGGGTGGCGATTCCAGATCACCTTCTCAGTCGCGTTCGCCAGCCCTGCAATCGTCGTCGCACGTCGCAGCACGATGCGGTCGTATTCGGGGACGGTGGCGGTCAGGTAGTAGTGACCGTCGGAATGTCGAAATACATGCGGATCTGCGCGTTGCTGAATCAAGGGATTGACGGGCATGACACCTTCCGTTTGGGCCAGAGCAGGTGCCGTGAACGCAAGCGCGAGCAAAATGCGGAAGATCAGCGGCACGAGTTCACCTGCGGATGATTCGAGGCTGGGATGTTAATCGGAAGGGTGTGTGGTGGACAGTCGTCCGCTGAGATTCGCTCGCTGGCATTCGCTAGATGAGAAGAGCAGCTATGCGAACTCATCGAGTGCCTCCACAGCGCGCCTTCCGCCGCAAGCTGATTTCGGGGACGCCGTGAATCCGTCCCTGGGGGCTCCAAAAAAAACATCCATGTTTTTTTGGCCCCGCAATCGACTTCCGACGGAAGTCGCTGCAGGTGGCGTTGATTGCCCGTGCTAGGTGCAGAAGAAGAGGGCAAGGCAAGGCAGCGAGTAGCAGGCAGCCGGTAATGAAGACGTGCCGGCGCTCGGACATCCTTGTCCGTGCGGGTGAGGTGGTGGGTTACGCGGCCTTGCGCGAATCATCGACTCGCTGCTGGCCGATCCATTGGCTGAACGCTGCGGCGAACGTGCGCAAGAACTTTTCCGTTCCCTCATTCGTCACATTGCCTTCCTCATCAACCAGCGTGCCGACGTTGGCGATATAGGCTTCAGGCTGCTGCAGCGTGGGCATGTTCAAGAATACGAGCGACTGGCGCAGGTGATGATTCGCACCAAAGCCGCCGACGCCGCCGATGGAAACTGAGACCACCGCAGCGGGCTTGCCGTCGAAAGCGCTTTGGCCGTAGGGACGCGAGCCGACGTCGATGGCGTTCTTCAAGACGGCCGGTACAGAGCGGTTGTATTCAGGCGTCACGAACAACACTGCATCCGCCTGCTGGATGCGTTCGCGAAATTCGATCCATGCCTTGGGCGGTGCGTCGGATTCGAGATCCTCGTTGTAGAACGGCAGCTCACCGATCGGCACGACATCGAAGCGCGTATCGCTAGGGGCGAGCCGCGCAATGGCGGCAGCGGTTTTCTGGCTATAAGAATCGCGCCGTAAGCTGCCGAGGATGACTGCAACGTTCTTCGACATGATGAACTCCCGTGATCAGTGAATGTGTGTTCACGGTACCGTGTCGAAGCGCGCGGATCATCGGGCCGCGCGCTATAAGATTCATTCGGCGTGAGAATGAATTGCGGTAAGTACTACAGTGCCTCCAATGCGGTGCGAATCGATGCTGGGATCGGTGTGGGGCGGCGCGTTTGTTCATCGACGTACACATGCACGAAGCGGCCGAGCGCAGCAGGCGCTGCGTCATCGCCCCGAAATACTGCCAGTTGATAGACCACACTCGAATTGCCGAGCTTTTCCAGGCGCAGCCCGATGTGCAACGCATCGGGGAAGCTGATCTCTTTGAGGAATTTACAACTGGTCTCCGCGACGATGCCGATCGCCGATAGGCGTCGTGTATCCGAGCGAGTGGCTTCCATCAGATAGCCATTCACCGCAGTGTCGAAGAAGGAGTAATACGCGACATTGTTGACATGACCGTATTGGTCGTTGTCCATCCAGCGTGTCTGCAGGGGTCGCAGAACTTTGAAATCTTCGCGCTTCGGTATCGGTGTGGCTGAAACCATGTATCTGAACTACGGATAAGTGACGTGAGCCCATTTTGCATTTCGGCGGGTAGAATCGCGAGTCTCTTACCGGAGAACGTTGATGAGCCAAGCTGCGAAGGTATATGCATCATCACGTGATGCCCTCGACGGTGTCGTGCGCGACGGCATCACGATCATGTCCGGCGGATTCGGGCTGTGCGGGATTCCAGAAAACTTGATCCTCGCGTTGCGTGATTCCGGCGTGAAGGATTTGACGGTGATCTCGAACAACGCTGGCGTTGACGACTTCGGGCTCGGGCTGCTGCTGCAGTCGCGGCAGATCCGCAAAATGATTTCTTCTTATGTGGGCGAGAACAAAGAGTTCGCGCGTCAGTATCTCGCCAAGGAATTGGAACTCGAATTCAATCCGCAGGGCACGCTCGCCGAGCGCATTCGCGCAGGCGGGGCCGGTATCTACGGGTTTTACACACGCACCGGCGCTGGGACATTGGTTGCCGAAGGTAAAGAGTCCCGCGTCGTCAACGGCGACACGTTCATTCTCGAAACGGGCCTCACCGCAGATGTCTCTTTGGTCAAAGCGTGGAAGGGCGATACGGAAGGCAATCTCGTGTATCGCAAGACCGCGCGCAACTTCAATCCGATGATGGCTACGGCGGGCCAGGTGACGATTGCGGAAGTCGAAGAACTCGTCGAGCCCGGCGAACTCGATCCCGATCACATCCACACACCCGGCATCTTCGTGCAGCGAATCATTAAAGGAGAGCGCTATGAGAAGCGAATCGAACAGCGCACGGTGCGGAAGAGAAGTTAACGGTTACAGGCTACAGGCCACAGGCTACAGGCTACAGGCTACAGCCAGAATGTTCCCTCCCCTGCGACAGCGGGGGAGGGTTAGGGAGGGGGCAGCTCGGACGATGATTGGCCAGGAAAGATGACGAAGAGATTCTTGAATTCGTCTGGCCAACAGCCCAGCGCCCGGCAGCCGATGCCTCAACACTCTGGCTGTAGCCTGTAGCCTGTAGCCTGTTGCCCGTTGCCGCTTCCAACAACCGGAGCCATCCCATGCCCTGGACACGCGACCAAATGGCCGAGCGCGCCGCGCGCGAATTGCGCGATGGCTTTTACGTCAACTTAGGTATCGGCATTCCCACGCTCGTGGCGAACTTCATTCCGCCTGGCATGAAGGTCGTCTTGCAGTCGGAGAATGGCATGCTCGGCATGGGGCCGTTTCCGTACGAAGGTGAGGAAGATCCCGACCTCATCAACGCCGGTAAGCAAACGATCACTGAGCTACCGATGTCCTCGTATTTCTCCTCGTCCGATAGCTTCGGAATGATTCGCGGCGGTCATATCGATCTGTCGATTCTCGGTGGCATGGAAGTCAGTGAAAGTGGCGACCTTG
>CAZIXV010000252.1:0-5601 GCA_964543105.1 uncultured Steroidobacteraceae bacterium | reverse complement strand
CCGAGCACGGCCCAGTGTTCACCGCGATGAATGGTCCAATCAAGACTGCGAATGACTGGGCGGTAGTCGCGATAGACATCTGCATTCGAGATGCGCACCAGCCAATGGGATCGATTGGAAGGCGCGGCGCGCTCGACGATCCGGTCAGCACGCGCCGAGCGGCGGTTCGCGCGCTTGCTCGTTGGCTTATCGCTCGACAAAGTCTCGCGCAACGCATCGACCGGACCGCTCGCAACGATGCGCCCTTTTTGAAGATGCGCGATGTGCGTGACGTTCGCGGGCAGTTCCTCCGGGCGATGCGAGGTGATCACCCACGCATGCCGCTCGCGCGGCACATCGAGCGCCTGGCGCAACTGGCTTTTCGCGCGAGCATCGAGTCCATTGAAGACTTCATCGAGCAGCAGCACCCGCGCGTCGCTCACGAACGCACGCGCGACCAACGTGCGGCGACGCTGCCCATACGATAACGACAGAAACTTACGCGCACGCAAGCGCCACAGACCAAAGCGCTTCAGCATGCGCTCGACTTTCATGCGTTGCGCCGCTGTTGGTTTCGTCAGCGGGATGTCTTCATCGAACAGCCCTGTCGTCACGACCTGCGTCACCGTCAGATCCCAGTCGTAGCGAACGTATTTGTCCTGACGCTCGGCGCCGACGTAGGCAATCCAGCGCTTGGCTTCTGCGATCGTGCTGATTTCATCGTTGCAGCGGTAGACGCGACGTTCGCGCCCGGTCGGTGTGGGCCACATGTCTCCGCGCAACAGCTTGAGCAACATCGTCTTGCCCGAGCCATTCGCCCCCACCAATGCCCAACGCTCGCCCGCGCGCAGCGCGAAGCTCACATCATCGAGGAGCAGATGGTCATCGAGAATCAGCGAGCACTGTTCGAGTTCGATGAGCGGCTGGGCGGATTGTTTGGCGCGCTTGGCACGTGCGCGTCGCTTTGAGTCGCTGCTTTTCTTAACCATTGAAAAACCATTGTCCATCGCGCAGCGCGACGCGGCCTTCCGCTTCGAGTTTTTGGAGATGCGCAAGTAACGAGGACTTCGCCACCACATGCAGACGCGGATCGACATCGTCATAGACATGCGCGACGAGCGCCTCGAGCGCGCCTGGGCCGAACTTCTCAACGCAAGCGCTGACTTTGGCTTCGCGCTGCAAGCGGTGGGCGATGATGCGCGCGATTTCGGCTTGCGCATCTTCGATCGTCAAGCCATGACCGGGCGCCAAGCGCGTCACGGGCTCGCGCTGCAAGCGCGCAAGTGAGTTCAGGTACGCCTGCATGTTGCCGTCAGGCGGCGCGATAACGACCGTCGAACCCTGCATCAAATGATCGCCCGTGAACAACAAGCCGCGGGTTGTGTCCTCGGCACTCGCGGACGCTTCGCTTTCGAACAGATAACAGAGGTGATTCGATGCATGTCCCGGCGTGTGCAGGACGCGAATCGTGCCGGCATCGCCCTCGAGCGAATCGTTGTCGGACAGCTCGACATCGGGTGTGAAGGTTGGATCCTGATGCGCCGTCTGCTCAGCCACTCGCCCGCACATGAGTGCGCCGGTCGCTGCCGCCAGTTCTTTAGCACCAGGAGAATGATCACGATGCGTATGCGTCACAAGAACGCGCTCGATTGCACCGCCCGTCGCGCCGAGGATGCGCTCGATGTGCACTGGATCGGCGGGACCTGGATCGATGACTACGAAGCGCTCGCGCCCTATTAAATAGGTGTTCGTGCCGGGACCCGTCATATAGCCCGGATTGGTCGCCACACGCCGGCGCACGTGCGGCGCAATGGTGTCGAGCTGACCGGACGTCAGGGCGTTGGGATTCACAGGCGGGACCTCGGATGGCAGAGCGCACGCACTCTCGTCATCGCATCCATCCCTGTCAACCGCCCATCGCGAACGATCGCTCGCGCCCGCCGCGCGAGCTATGATCCGCCCAACAAAGCAATCATCTATAACGATGCACAACTCAGTCGTGATTGCACTCATGCTGCTGGCAGTGGCAGCACTCGGCGGGATAGCGCTTCGCTGGCGTCGACGCGGGCTCGGCGAGGCACCGCAGCGGGCGCTCACGCATCCACCGCCGGCGGCTTCGAGCGAAGCAGATGCCGACATTCCCTACTGGACGGAGGCGACCGAAGAAGTCGCGACCCTGTGCCTGAAATACGCCTTCGGGGTGACGCGCTTCGACTACCAGATCTTTGCGGATCACGAAACCGTACTCAAACTCGTCGCCTCATCTTTGGATGACGTCACCGAGCAACAGCACTATTTCCCGCGTCGGCCACTCCTGCTGCCGAAACTGTTGCAAGCGTTGAACGACGACGAGAGCACCCGCCAGGAACTGGTGCGCCTGATTCTCGAAGATCCGGCGCTCGCCGGCACGACACTCAAGCGCGCCAACAATGCGTTTTATCGAACGAGCGCCCAGCCGGTGGAAAGCCTCGATCGCGCCATTTTCGTCCTCGGCACCGATGGGCTGCGCACCTTGATCTCCGCCGCCATCATGCAACCCGTGTTTCGACTGCCAAAAGGATTCTTCGATCGCTTCGCCGAACTCGCATGGGAGCGCGCGCAGCGAAGTGCAGCGAGCGCGCAAGCGTACGCACAGGCGCAGCATGCGTGCGATCCGTTCGTCGCACAGCTGCTAGGCGTGGTGCGTTCGCTTGCCATGCTCGTGCTGTTTCGTCTCACGCTCGAGAAGTACAAGTCACGTCCAAACGTCTTGCCGCGGCCGGAGGTATTCATTCGCGCGTTGCAAGCGCATCGCGAGCGCGTCGCGGTCGATATCGCAAAGACCTGGCAGCTTTCCGCCGCTTCGATCGAGGCGTTGGAAGAACAGCGTCGCGAAATATCGCCGACACGGATGAGTCCATTAGGCCAAGCCGTGTATTTCGGCGATCTCGCCGGTTCGATTGCCACGGCAACGCATCATGCGCTCTATTCAGAACAAGGCGCGCAAGCCATTCTCGTAGCTCAGGGCATGACACCTAAAGCCGCTGCGGAAGTGTTACATGCAGCGCAGAGCGCTGACGTCGGCGTGTAAGCGGAACCACTCGCGCGAGCGTTTCGTTGCTTCCTCACAGAGTTCGAGGAAGTAGCAATGAATCGATTGAAACAGAAGCTCGCGCAGCAGGAAGGCAAAATCGGCTGGATCTTGCTGTGGCTGCTCGGCATCCCGATCCCGGTACTGCTCGTGTTGTTCTTGCTACGTGGATGCACCTGATCGTTGATCGCTGCACGTCTGTGCTGAGTCACGCGCTCGGCACGATGAATTTAGTGAGCACTGCGCGCTGACCTCGTCGTGAAGCGGTTGTAAACAACTGTTTGTCCATATGGGCATTCTCTAAACGCAAAGTTAACGTGTTGCGCCGCTAGCGGTGGTTCAATAACGCCTTCAGCCATCAAGGACCGTCATGCTAGTCATCTTTCGCTCACCTGCGACCGAATCGATCACGATGTTCGGTGACAGCGCACAACCCCTGTTGAAACTGATGGGCGCGACCGGCCGTGTGCCCGGCGGCTTCTCCGCCGACGATGTGCCGGCCGCACTCGCGAAGCTCGAAGCGGAAATCGAAGCGCTGAAAGCAGTGACCGCCTCGACCCCCGTGCCACCTGCCACGAATGAAGACTCCGCCGCCGAACCTGAAGACGAAAGGCCGCCGCCGGTGCCGCTGGTCTCGCGCGCCGTTCCTTTGTTGAGCCTGTTGAAACGCGCGGCTGCCGCCAACGCGCCTGTGACATGGGAAAGCAAGTAGGCAGCGTCACCCACGATGCTGCACGTTGCGAATCTCAACAAACGCTATGGCGATCTGGAAGTCGTTCGAAACCTGAGCTTCGATGTTCCGGCGGGCGAATGCTTCGGCCTGCTCGGACCGAACGGCGCTGGCAAGACCACGACGCTGCGTTGCTGCCTCGGACATACGAAACAAGATAGCGGCACGGTGCAGCTTGCCGGCTTGCCAGTTCCCGACAAGGCGCGCGAAGCACGCGAGCGCGTGGGTGTCGTGCCGCAGTTCGACACGCTCGATCCCGATTTCACGGTCACCGAAAACCTCGTCGTTTACGGCCGCTATTTTGGGTTGTCGAAAAGCGAATGCCTGGCGCGTACGCCGCGGCTCCTCGACTTTGCAGGGCTCGCCGACAAAGCCCATTCGCCCATCGAGGCGCTTTCGGGCGGCATGAAGCGCCGCCTCACTCTTGCGCGCGCGATGATCAACGATCCGCAAGTGTTGTTCCTCGACGAGCCCACCACCGGCCTTGATCCACAAGCGCGTCATCTGGTGTGGGATCGGCTGAAGATGCTGCTCAACGAGGGACGCACGATCATCCTGACGACGCACTTCATGGATGAGGCACAACGGCTCTGCAACCGGGTGGCCATCGTCGACCACGGCCAGAAGATCACCGAAGGCCCACCGCATGATTTGATCGACCGTGAGATCGAGCCCGTCGTCGTCGAAGTCTTCGGTGAAGGCATCGAAACCTGGTTCGCCGCCCACGCACACGCCACCTCCGCGCGCGCGGAACTCGCCGGCGACACGGCCTTTTGCTATTGCCACGATCCCGAGCCGTTGATGAAAACACTCGAGGGCAAGCCGGAACTGCGCGCGCTGCGCCGCTCGGCAAATCTGGAGGATGTGTTCTTGAAACTTACCGGGCGTGATTTACGTGACTGAAGCAACGCTTGCGGCGTCGGTCAGCAAATGTGAACGCCGCGCCAGTCGCTGGCGCTTCATCCATGTCGTGCATCGAAACTATCAGGTGTGGCGCAAGCTCCTGGGCTCGGCGCTCGTTGGTCATCTCGCCGACCCTCTGATCTGGCTCGTAGGCTTGGGTGTTGGACTCGGCAGTTTGCTGCCCTCCGTCAACGGCCTGAGTTACATGGCTTTCCTGGGCTCAGGCATGCTGTGTTACAGCGTGATGAACTCGGCAACGTTCGAAGGCCTGTGGTCGGCGTTCACGCGCCTGAAAATGCAACGCACCTGGGAAGCCATTCTGCAAGCACCCATGACCGTCAACGATGTCGTGATCGGCGAATGGGTGTGGGCGGCGCTCAAAGGCTTGCTCTCTGGTATCGCGATCCTGCTCGTGATGACACTGCTCGGCTTGGTCGAATCGATCGCGGCGTTGTGGGTGTTGCCCATCGTGTTGTTGGTGGGGCTGAGTTTCGCGGGTCTTGCGCTCATCGTGACCGCGCTCGCCAAGACCTACGATTTCTTCACCTATTACTTCAGTCTGTTGATCATGCCGATGACGCTGATCTCGGGCGTGTTCTTTCCTTCCGAGCAACTACCCAAAGTGGTGCAGTTCCTCGCCCAGCTCTTCCCGCTCGCCCATGCGACCGCCCTCGCCCGCGGCCTCGTCGTTGGCGCGCCGCTCGAGAACGTCCCGCTACACCTGGCCGTGCTGCTCATTTACGCCGCAGGCACGGTCATCATCGCGATGAAGCTGGTGCAGAAGCGCTTGGCCAAGTAGGCCCCAGCGCGAAGCGCGGGGCTCGGGGCTCGGGGCTCGGGGCTCGGGGCTCGGGGCTCGGGCCAGAAACTAAGAGTCGCGTCTCGGTCGTCCTCAATCCCAATCTCGATCCCGAATCCC
>CAZIXV010000251.1:0-5621 GCA_964543105.1 uncultured Steroidobacteraceae bacterium | reverse complement strand
CCGCAGTGGAACTACCTAATGACGAATGGATTTCGTTGGCTGAAGGTGTACGCGATTCACCCAACGTGCCGGAGTCGATATGCAAATCCATGCCGCCGTGACGCATGACAAGGGCAAGGACTTCGTCCTCGAAGAAGTCTCGCTGTCAGCACCCAAAGCCGGTGAAGTGCTAGTGAAAGTAGTGGCGACTGGGGTGTGTCATACCGATGCAGTGGCGCGTGATCTAGGTATTTCGCCCTACCCCATCGTTCTTGGGCATGAGGGTGCGGGTATCGTGGAGAAGGTTGGGGAGAACGTCACCAGCGTCGCTCCCGGCGATCATGTGGTGATGTCCTTTGCGCATTGCGGTCAGTGCGAAAACTGCCTGACTGGACACCCGACAGTGTGTGAACGTTTCAACGAACTCAACTTCGGCGGGCGGATGGAGGATGAGACCTACCGACTGCATCAAGGTGATACCGCCTTAGGTACCTTCTTCGGGCAGTCATCCTTCGGCACGCATGTGATTGCTCACGAACGCAATGTCGTAAAAGTCGATAAGGATGTCGATCTGTCACTGCTGGGCCCGCTGGGTTGCGGCATTCAAACCGGCGCCGGTACCGTGCTCAATCGCCTGAAGCCCGCGTTCGGCACCTCGATCGCGATCTACGGCTGCGGCGCTGTTGGTCTGAGCGCCGTGATGGCGGCAAAAATTGCTAATTGTCTGCAGATCTTCGCCGTCGACGTCCACGACAGTCGCTTGCAGCTTGCCAAAGAATTGGGCGCGACCCATGTCTTCAATGGCAAGCAAGTCGATGTCGTCAAGGAGATCAAGGAAGCATCCGGCGGCGGCACGCACTACGCAGTCGAAAGCACCGGTGCGCCGCCCGTGGTACGTCAATGTCTGAATGCGCTACGTCCGCTCGGCGAAGCCGCCATCGTCGGCGTCACGTCCGAAATGAAGATCGACGTGCACAACGATCTCATGGCGGAAGGCAAAAGCATGATTGGCGTGATCGAAGGCGATTCGGTGCCGCGCGTTTTCATCCCCAAGCTGATCGAGTTCTACAAGGCCGGGCAGTTTCCCTTCGACAAGCTCGTCAAGTTCTACGAGTTCGAGCAAATCAATAAGGCATTCGAAGACTCTGCTAACGGCGTGAGTATCAAACCGATTCTCAAGTTGGCCTGATCGCGCGTCGTCACGCAAACGCATTTATCGGAGCACGTACCTCATGTCATTCCGTTCGAACGGTGCAGCGGCGAAACGCATGCTGATTTTCGCCGTCTTGCCATTCTCGCTTGTCGTGACGGCCGCCCATGCGCAGGACCGCGGTCACTGGGAGAGCGGTAAGCTCCTATACGAAAAAGTGTGTGGACATTGTCACGAGCCGGAAGTCGGCGTGGGCACGCTACTCGCCGGGCGTAACCTGCCTGCGGAATATGTCGCGGTCATCGTGCGCAATGGCTTCAATGGCATGCCAGCCTTCCCGGCATCCTTCATCGATGATGAGTCGATCGCCAAGGTCGCGGAGTACATAGCGAAGTTGCCAGCGCCTGCGAATGACCCCGCAACAAACCAAGCAGCTGCGAACCAACCGTAAGGAGCTGACCATGGATGCAAGTCGTCGACTCGTCATCAAGAGCATGGCGCTTGGCAGTGTTGCAGGGTTAGCGATGGGCAGCGCTTCGAGTGTGCTCGCTGGGACTGCAGCGTCGTCCGTGCGCGCACGCTCAGTTTTGGCGCTCGCGAATGATGATGAAGCGGGTGCGCTGTTTTTGCGCGGAGCAGGCGCCGGAGCCCAAGTGGCGGGCGGTGCGCAATTTGGTTCACGGATCTTGAGTTCGGAGCTGCACGTCATGCTCGAACTCGAACGCGAACTGCGCCGCGCTCATGAGCTACGGATGATCGGCTTGCTGGACGACGCCTCCGGGACGCTCGTTGTGGACTTGGCGCGCAGCGCCGGTGCACGCGTGCAATGGCTCGGCCAACATACGATTCATGCCGGATCCACACGGCATCACGTCGTGGATGCGGGCGATATCGAGCACTGTGTGCGGCAGTTCGGTCGCCAATTGCGCGCAAGCGGCGCTCGCTACGAACTGCTTTCACAGCGTCAAGGCGAGACGCCGTTGCTGCGAGATGTCGGTCGGCAACTCGCAAGTGAGGAGCCCTCTCAATGGGTGGCCGCACTGGGCTACCAGTTGGCATCGTTGGACGCTTTCGGCCGTACGCAAGCGTCGAGCAATTCCGTCGTGGCAGACGGCCGATTCGTTTCATTCTTGATCGAGCGCTGAGGAGTCGAAAACGTGGCTGAACCAAACACGGGTGTGTTGCCCAGAGGCGTGACGCAAGACGCCTTCGACACCGCGATCAAAGAATTCCGTGCCTTGCTGGGCGAGGAGAACGTCCTCGTCCGCGCCGAGCAGTTACTGCCGTATGGCAAAGTGATGATGTCCGTCGACAACGCAAATCATGCAGCGTCCGCCGCGCTGACGGCCACCACCGTCGAGCAAGTGCAAGGCGTGGTAAAGATCTGCAACACGCACAAGATTCCGATTTGGACCATCTCGACCGGGCGCAATTTCGGCTACGGTTCGGCTGCGCCGGTGCAGCGTGGTCAAGTGATCCTCGATCTGAAGAAGATGAACAAGATTCTGAAGGTCGATCCAGAGATGTGTTACGCGTTGGTCGAGCCCGGTGTGACGTATCAGCAGCTCTTCGATTACATCCAGGAAAACAATCTGCCGTTAATGCTGTCTTTCCCGGCGCCTTCCGCCATCGCAGGTCCGCTCGGTAACACGATGGACCGGGGTGTCGGCTACACGCCGTATGGCGAGCACTTCATGATGCAATGTGGCATGGAAGTCGTAATGGCCAATGGCGATGTCTACCGCACGGGCATGGGTGGCGTGGAAGGCAGCAATACTTGGCAGATCTTCAAATGGGGTTTTGGGCCGACTTTGGACGGCATGTTCACGCAAGCCAATTACGGCATCACGACGAAGATGGGTTTTTGGCTCATGCCGAAGCCGCCTGTGTTCAAACCCTTCGAAGTGATCTTCGATAACGAAGAGGACATCGTCGAAATCGTCGAGATACTGCGTCCGCTGCGGATCGCCGGCATCATCCCGAACTCCGTTGTCATCGCGAATATTCTGTGGGAAGCAGGCAGTGGCAACGTGCGGCGTCACTCCTACATTACCGAGCCGGGTCACACGCCCGATGAAATCCTGAAGAAGATTCAGCAAGACACGGGTATGGGCGCCTGGAATCTTTACGCTGCGTTGTACGGTACACAGGAACAGGTCGATGTGAATTGGAAGATCGTCTCCGAGGCGTTCAAGAAACTCGGTAAGGGTCGCATCGTCACGCAGGAAGAAGCCGGCGATACGCAGCCGTTCAAATATCGAGCGGAGCTCATGTCCGGTGTGCCGAACTTGCAAGAGTTCGGCCTGTACAACTGGCGTGGTGGCGGCGGCTCAATGTGGTTCGCCCCAGTGAGCGAAGCGCGTGGCAGCGAATGTGAGAAACAGGCGCGTCTCGCCAAGCGCATCCTGCACAAACACGGCTTGGACTACGTGGCCGAGTTCATTGTGGCGCCTCGGGATATGCACCATGTGATCGACGTACTGTTCGATCGCACGAATCCGGAAGAATCCCAACGCGCTGATGTGTGCTTCAACGAACTGCTAGATGAGTTCGAGAAAGAAGGTTACGCAGTCTACCGAGTGAACACGCGCTTTCAGGAGCGGGTCGCGCGCAGTTACGGTCCGGTCAAGCGCGATGTCGAGCACGCGATCAAGCGCGCACTCGACCCAAACAACATTCTGGCTCCGGGTCGATCGGGTATCGATTTAGAGACATACAAAAAGGCGTGATCTTCCGATCACGCCTTGCATCGACGATGCATTAGAAATCGTCGTCTGCCAGCACAGTGCCGCCCTCGCCTTCCCAGCGGCTGAGCGCGCGCATCTCTTTGCGGCTGAGTTTGAGCCGCGCACCTGCACCGCCGCCATTCTCATCGATGAAGATAACGCCCGCGCCCTCCAGGATGACGCGAATGCGGCGCAGCGCGTCATCGTCCGGTCGGCGAAAACGAGCTTCGAACTCTTTGATCGTTTGCTCGCTCACATCGCATTCCTGTGCGAGCTTTTCCACCGTCCACTGGACGAGCGCGCGTCCAGCGCGGCATTGCGCCGCCAGCAGAACCGGTGTCGTGATCGATGCGGAAACTGGCATACAACCCTCTTTCGAATGACCAATGTCTTGGGATCACGCGCCGCGCGGTAATACCGATAAAACGCGCGCGACGAACTGATGAAATTCCTCGAGATAACCTGTCAGGAATTTGGCAGTAGACTCGTCGGCGATCTCACCCGCGTCGTTGATCATACCGTCCTTGAATTGAATATACGCCTCGGGTGCGTTCATTTGCGGCGAGTTCAAGAAACCGAGGACGCTGCGTAAATGCTGCTGACCGACGGCAGTGCCGATCGCACCGGGCGATGCGCCGATCACGCCCGATGGAATATGCGCGAAGGAGTTCTTGCCCCACGGCCGGCTTCCCCAATCGATTGCATTCTTCAGCGCGCCCGGAATGGACCGGTTGTACTCGGGTGTGACGATCAGTATCGCGTCGGATTTTTCGATGTCGCGTTTGAACTTGGTTGCCACCTCGGGATAGTCAGCGTCATAGTCATAGCTGTATAGCGGCAGATCCTTGAACTCGATCTCGCGAAACTTGAGCTGCTCGGGTGCGAGTTTAAACAGTGCGTTGGCGAAGCGCCGGTTGATCGATTTGGTCGCGAGACTGCCGATCAAATAGCCTACGTCGTACGTTTTCATCGCTGGCTCCTGGTCCGATTGTGGAGATCCCACGCGGCAAACGTCGCATGGGAAACACGGTTCCTCAGCTCTCGCTCATGCCTGAAGCCGGTTCAGGGGCATTACCGCTGCGAACCTTTTCTTCGATGCGTCGGCCGACGTCCGGATCGATCGACTTCCAGTAGCTGAACGCACGCTCGAGCACCGGGTTGCGCACGCCGCCCAGCAATGCGCCCGCAACGGTTTCCACGAGCCCATCGCGATCGGCGTCGCTGAACACCTCACGCACGAGAATGCCGGGCTGACTGAAGTCATCGTCGTCCTTGCGCAGTGTGTACGCGCTTCGCACCATGTCGCCGTCTGCTTCCCAGCCGTCGTGGACGGCGCCGGCTTCATCCGCCCACGCGCGGCCGCCGCTGTTGGGCGCATAAACGGGCGCGTTGCCGCTGTGGTGGTAAGTCATGTGGCCATCGAACAGGTAGGTATTCACTGGCGACTTCGGCTGGTTCACCGGCAGCTGATGGAAGTTCGTGCCGATGCGGTTGCGTTGCGCATCGTTATAAGCAAACGCGCGTCCCAACAGCATTTTGTCAGGCGACAAGCCAATGCCTGGCACCGTATTGCCGGGTGAGAAAGCCGCTTGTTCGATTTCTGCGAAGAAATTGTCTGGGTTGCGATCGAGGGTCATCACGCCGACTTCGATGAGTGGGTAGTCTTTGCGCGGCCACGTCTTCGTCAGGTCGAACGGATTGATGCGATAACTCTTGCCTTCCGCATACGGCATCACTTGCACCGACAGCACCCATTGCGGAAATTC
>CAZIXV010000250.1:0-5676 GCA_964543105.1 uncultured Steroidobacteraceae bacterium | reverse complement strand
CGCTGACGTTCCGCCGTTCATGCCGTGAAGGCATTTGTGGTTCGTGCGCCATGAACATCGATGGCTTGAATACGCTCGCCTGCACGAAGGCGACGGACGACGTGAAGGGCGCGGTGAAAATCTATCCGCTGCCGCATATGCCGGTCGTCAAAGATCTCGTGCCGGATCTCACGAACTTTTACGCGCAGTACGCTGCGATCAAACCCTGGCTGCAAACGCGTACGCCGGCTCCGCCCGATCAAGAGCGCCTGCAATCGAAGGAAGATCAGGAAAAGATCGACCGCCCGTCGGCGTGTATTTTGTGCGCGTGCTGCTCGACCGCGTGTCCGAGCTACTGGTGGAACAGCGATCGTTATCTCGGTCCTGCAGCGCTGCTTGCCGCTTATCGCTGGATCATCGACACGCGCGATGAAGCGACCGGTGAGCGCCTGGATGCATTGGAGGATCCGTTCCGCCTGTATCGCTGCCATACGATCATGAACTGCACGGAAGCGTGCCCGAAGGATCTGAACCCCGCGCGCGCCATCGCGGAAATCAAGAAGCTGATCGCGGAGCGCAGGCATTGAACGTGAGCGAACGTGTGAACGTGTGAACGTGTGATCCGACGGTAGCCTTACACGCCTACACGTCTACACGCCTACTACACGCCTACTACACGCCTGCACGGCTCCACCCCGACCAACGCGCTCATGACCACACCAAGCACACTCTCGCGTCTAAAGTGGCGTGCGCGTCGCGGGATGCGCGAGCTGGACGTTTTGCTGCAGAAGTACCTCGAAGAGCGGTACGCTTGCGCTCCGGAAGAAGAACAGCAAGCCTTCGAGGCGCTACTGGAGCTGCCTGACCCGGAGCTGTTCGCTTATATCGTGAAGCGCGAGCAACCCTCGGATCCGCATCTCGTCAATGTCGTCCACCGGCTTACCCACCCTGACAATTGATAT
Source organism: uncultured Steroidobacteraceae bacterium (assembly GCA_964543105.1). Lineage (GTDB taxonomy): Bacteria > Pseudomonadota > Gammaproteobacteria > Steroidobacterales > Steroidobacteraceae > Steroidobacter. The sequence goes on along the minus strand of CAZIXV010000250.1, from coordinate 4,735 downwards.
CGCCGCGCGCCGCGGCGAACGGCGCATCGCCATCGCGACGCTGCTGCTGCTCCCGCTCGTCATCCTGGCCATGGACCTGCCGCCCATCGCCGCCGCCCTCACCGCACTCTCCGTGACGATTTGTTTAGCAGTCGGGTTTGCAGTCATCGGTTGGATTGGCGACTCCCAACGACTCTCTCGAATCGTGTGTCAATGCGACGGACGCTGGCTGTTGATCGACGCCAATGGCCGCACGCACGAAGCGGAACTCTCACCGGTCAGTCGCATCAGTTCTTCAGCGTTATGGCTTCATTGGTCGGGCCGTCGCCTCAGACCATTGCTGCTGTTCGCGGGCGATGTCGCTCCAGATGCCTATCGGCGCCTTCTCGTGCGCCTGCGATTGGCGCCGTTTCCTCGCAAGGACGTCGAATCCGATGTGTGATCGAAGCGGCACACCAGAGCGTCTGCATCCGCAAGAGAACTTTCGAATGCACCGCGAGTCTATGGCTGCAACCGTGCGGCAATATCTGCGAATACTGTCGGCGGCTGTGACAGGTAAGCATGCGCACTTGAAGATCGGGTGTGCGGCCGCCAGGGTTGCCGGTCAATGACACAGGACGACAGTGACCAGCAATTAGTACAGCGGGTACAGAAGGGCGACAAAGGCGCCTTCGACCTGTTAGTGCTCAAGTATCAGCACAGAGTGTTGAAGCTCGTGAGTCGATTCGTGAACGACGCAGCCGATGCGCAAGACATTGCGCAAGAGGCGTTTCTCAAGGCGTATCGCGCCTTGCCGTCGTTCCGGGGCGATAGCGCTTTTTACACGTGGCTGTATCGCATCGCGATCAATACGGCCAAGAACGCGCTGGTATCCAATCGTCGCCGCCCGGTGGACTTCAATCTCGATCTACAGGATCCGGAGCAGTACGACCGCCATGCGAAATTGAAGGAGGTCGACACGCCCGAAGGGGTGTTGCTAACCGAAGAAATTCGCCAGGTCGTCGAACGTGCGATGCAGCAGCTTCCAGAGGATCTGCGCACCGCAATCGTGTTGCGGGAGATTGAAGGTTTGTCTTACGAGGAAATCGCAGAAGCGATGGATTGCCCGGTTGGAACCGTGAGATCGCGAATTTTTCGCGCTCGCGAAGCCATCGATAAACGACTGCAACCTCTTTTGGACTGAGTCTTGAAGCGTCTTGAATTGAATCTTACGAGGCGGCCGCAGTCGATGGTGATGTTGCGAAAATTTAGTTACACAGGCGCTCGTGAGCGTGTGGGTGGATGAGGATATGACGGAGCCAGTGAAGGAAGACCCGGTGAGGGAACAGCTATCGGCCTGCCTCGATGGTGAACTGCCTGCGCCCGAAGTGGACTTGCTAGTGAAGCAGGTAGGGCGCGATTCCCAACGCGGAGCAGCGCTAGGTCGCTACGCACTCATCGGCGAGGTACTGCGCGGACAGCAAGGCACGGCCATTGCGCCGCCGGGGTTTGCGAGCCGCGTCAGCGCCGCCATCGCCGCTGAACCGCCTTTGGAAGCCGACACCTTCAAACAACCCACGCGCGTACCGAACTGGCTGCGACCCGCGGCGGGCATGGCCATTGCTGCCAGCGCCGCAGCTGCAGCGATTCTGGTGTTGCAGCCCGCGCCCGAAAGGCTCGACGGGGTGCAGATCGCCCAAAGCGATGTGTCGCAGTCGGTGACACAGAGCGCGCAGGCAGGAGCTGATGCATCGAACGATGCCGCAAGCTACATCGTACCCGCGGGTGCGACCGGGTCAGGTGCCTATGTGCCGGCTGCGCGACTGACGAATTACGTCGTTGCGCACAGCGAATACACCATGCCACTCGGACGCCGCAGCGTGCTGAGCGGCATGCTGGCGGAGGAAGAAGAAAGCGTGGACGAGTTGATTGATGCTGCTCGTTCACTGCCCACGGATTCGACACCTCGTCAGTAATGGTCACAGCGCGCTACTTCTTATTGGTCATTCTGAGTTTGCTCGCCATGCCGGCGCGAGCCGGGGACGCTGACGCAAGGAACTGGCTCGAACGGATGTCGCGCGCATTGGCGGAACAGAACTACGAAGGCCGTTTTTTCCACATGATCGGTGAGCGCTCGGAGACGATGCGCATCATCCATCGCGTCGAACGCGGCAAGGTCAGCGAACGGCTGGTCTCGCTCGACGGCAGCGGGCGCGAAATCATCCGCAACGAGGAAGAGGTCGTCGTTTATCTCCCGGATCGCCGCACCGTCCTCGTCGAAAAACGCACGAACAACAATTCGCTGCTCGCCGCGTTACCGAAGTACAACGAAAGCCTCGAACAGCACTACAGCATCGAGACCGTCGGCAAGGTCGGGAAGATGCTGGGGCAACGCACGCAGATGATCGTCGTGCGTCCGCGCGACCAATATCGCTATGGGTACCGTCTCTGGTTGCATGAAGAGACGGCGATGCCGCTCAAGTCCCAGCTCAGCGATCGCAATGGCCGGGTGATCGAGCAGATCTTGTTCGCCGAACTCCACATGCGCGATCGCATTCCGTTGTCGGATCTGAAGCCGAGCGTCTCGACCGAAGGTTTCCGCTGGCTGCGCCAGGATCCGCAGCCCGCGCGTGCGGCAGGCAACGTCGGCTGGCATGTCATCCGCTTGCCGGCGGGATTTCGCCTGACTACCTGGCGTATCCAGGAAATCGCAGGTTCCAGCGCACCGGTTCGCCATCTCGTCTACTCGGACGGGCTCGCGTCGGTTTCCGTGTTCATCGAACCCCACGATTCGAACTCGCAGCCGATGCAAGGACTCGCACGCGTCGGTGCGGCTTTTGCCTATTCGCGCGATCTCGACGGCCACCAGGTCACGGCAGTCGGAGAAGTGCCGGCCGCCACGGTCGAAGCGATTGCGGCGAGCGTGACGCGCACGGAGGGCAATACGGCAAACGCCGAGCCCGCTGCGGCCGCACCGGTTCATCCGTAACTTCCGCTCGATGCCTCACTGGACGGTCTACATGCGCCCCGGCTGCGCCTTGTGCGAAGCCCTGATGGGCGATCTCGAGCTGGCACTTGGGCCGCAGGCCGCGCGCCAAGTCGAAGTCATCGACGTCTCCGATAACGACGATCTCGAGCGCCTTTACGGCGCTAAAGTGCCCGTGCTGATGGCTGATGGTGCGTTCGTATGCGCCTATTATCTGGACCGCGACGCGGTCGCACGGAAACTGACGAGCGACGGTTGACAATCGCAGGGGCGAAACGACTCACAGCTCGTGCGCCAATGCCCAACCTTCAACCTCCAACCCGCTAAACTGACCGCCGTCATAACGTCGCGGTGGCTATATAATCCGCCGCCGCCGCAAAGTCCCCATCTAGATGAAGCTGATCCGCAACTTCTCGATCATCGCCCACGTCGACCACGGCAAATCCACGCTCGCCGACCGCTTCATTCAGCTGTGCGGCGGATTGGATGCCCGCGAAATGGAGCACCAAGTGCTCGATTCCATGGCCTTGGAGCGCGAACGTGGCATCACGATCAAAGCGCAGAGCGTGACCCTACGCTATCAGGCCCGCGATGGTCAGGAGTACGAACTCAACATGATCGACACGCCGGGGCACGTAGACTTTTCCTACGAGGTCTCCCGGTCGCTTGCCGCTTGTGACGGCGCGTTGCTCGTCGTCGATGCGGCGCAGGGCGTGGAAGCACAAAGCGTCGCTAACTGTTACACGGCGATCGAACAAGGTCTCGAGGTCGTGCCCGTCATCAACAAGATCGATCTGCCCTCGGCGGATCCGGATCGCGTCATCAATGAGATCGAAGAAATCATCGGCATCGAAGCGCAGGATGCGGTGCGGGTCAGCGCGAAAACCGGCGTTGGTGTGCCGGATCTGCTGGAAGACCTGATCAAGCGAATTCCGCCGCCGAAAGGCGATCCCGATGCGCCGCTGCAGGCGCTCATCATCGATTCCTGGTTCGATAACTACGTCGGCGTCGTCTCGCTCGTTCGCGTCATGAACGGCTCGCTGAAGACCGGCGCCAAAGTGCGCATCTGGTCAACCGGCCGTGCGCATCAAATCGACAAACTCGGCCGCTTCACGCCGAAATCAATCGCATCTGACACGCTCGAGACGGGCGAAGTCGGCTTTGTCATTGCAGGCATCAAGGACATCAATGGCGCGCCGGTGGGCGACACCATCACGCTCGATGCGCGGCCGTGCGAGGCACCGCTCGAAGGCTTCAAGAAAGTTCAGCCGCGCGTGTTCTCTGGCGTGTTTCCCGTACGCTCCGACGACTACGAAACATTTCGCGACGCACTGTCAAAACTGAAATTGAACGACTCTGCGCTGCACTATGAGCCGGAAGTATCCACCGCGCTCGGCTTTGGCTTTCGCTGCGGCTTCCTGGGTCTACTGCACATGGACATCGTGCAGGAGCGCCTGGAGCGCGAATACGATCTCGACCTCATCACGAGCGCACCGACGGTGGTCTACGAGGTGGAGAAGACCGACGGCTCGCTCATCTATGTCGATAACCCGGCGAAGCTGCCGCCGTCGAATGAGATCGGCGAACTGCGCGAGCCCATCATCACGGCGAACATTCTGCTGCCGCCCGAACACGTAGGGTCGGTCATCAAGCTGTGTACCGAAAAGCGTGGCAGGCAGACCAAGATGCAGTACCTCGGTAATCAGATCTCGCTGCAATACGAATTGCCGATGGGCGAGGTCGTGCTCGACTTCTTCGACCGCTTGAAGTCGGTCAGCCGCGGCTATGCTT
>CAZIXV010000249.1:0-5685 GCA_964543105.1 uncultured Steroidobacteraceae bacterium | reverse complement strand
GCCATCGCCGCGCTGGGCGACACGCTCGTGGTCGAAACCACGAACTTCAACCCGCATCACGCTCGCAGCATGGTGAGCCTCACGGACACCGGCAAAGTCATCGAGCGCTTCACGCGCGCATCCGCTGAGCAGATCGTCTATGAATTCACCGTCGAGGATCCGCAGCGCTATACGCAGCCGTGGCGTGGCGAGATGAGCTTCATGCGTACGGATGGGCGTGTCTATGAATACGCATGCCACGAAGGCAATTACGCGCTGCCCGGGATTCTCTCCGGCGCGCGTGAACAGGAACGCAGGGCGCGCGCCAATCAATAGCGCTCGCGTTCGAACTCAACGCGGCCCCTACTCCGCGCGATTCGTCCGATCGATGCCCGCCACCAGCCGATAACACGTTTCCAATAGGGGTAGCGTCAGTCCGAGCCGGGTTGAGCGACGCACCGCATCGCCAATCGTTTCTTCGATTTCGAGCGGACGGCACGCATCCAGGTCCTGCAGCGTCGACATACGATGCTCGGGCGCAGTGCGCTGAAATTCTTGACCGGCGGCAATGACCGCAGCGACTGCGCTTGCATCGTCTCCGCTCATGATCGCTTGGATCGGCACTAGCGAATGTTGATCCGTCAACTTAATTCCCGAGGCATCTGCCAGCTGCTTCATTTCGCGAACCAGCCGCACCATCAATACGGCGCAGTCGGGATCGCAGAGATACTTCCAGGTCGGCGTGCGCATCGTCACGGCCATGGTCATGAGCCCGACCCAACTGACGAGTTTCGTCCATTCGCGCGCGAGCACATCCGGCACCGCGCTGGCGCGAACCCCTGAGGCGTCGATGATGCCCGCAATACGCCGTGCCCGTGCGCTCTCACCACCGCCCAACTCGCCGATGAAGACGTTCACATTGCGCGTGAACAGCACCTCACCCGAAGGCAACAACTCACCGCTCGTATTGGCCAAAGACCCAAGCACGTGTTCGCGCCCGAATGCATCGGCGAGCGCATCGTTCTTCCACACGCCGTTCTGAATCGAAAACGCGACATCGACACTCGCGTGCTGCAGCGCTTCGAGTGCTTGCACCGTCCCGGTCGTCTTCGTTGCGACGATGAACACTTCGGCGCCGCGAAATTCTGCGGGATCGACAATCACGGGCACACGCTGCGTGAAATTCGCCAAACCCGAAAGCTGCAATCCATCGCGTTGGAGCCTGGCCGCGCGTTGCCCGCGCGCCAGCATGACGACTGAGTGACCGGCGCGCGCCAGATGCGCTCCAAGAATGGAGCCGATCGCACCCGCGCCAAGAATGGCGAACTGCGGAATGGTCATACGGACGCGCTTACTCGACTGGCTCGGCGTTGGCGATCTCGCCGTACTTCGCCATCACCTCGCGAATTGCATCGGCCTCGCCGACCGCGACGATCTGCATGCGCGAGGGATCGAAATATTTGGCTGCCACGCGCGCCACATCTGCTTTCGCCACGGCATTGATGTAGCGCGGGTATTGCTCCCAGTAATTCTCTGGAAAGCCATACAGCTTCTGCCGAAATACATAACTCAGAAACGACTGCGGATTCTCGAGCGAAAGCGCAAAGCTGCCGACGATCGCGCGTTTGGCGTCCGCCAATTCCGTATCACTGACCGGCTCCTCGGCAATGCGCTCGAACTCCTCCATGAACTCTTGCATGGCGCCCCCCGTGACCTCGGTTCGCACTTCCGCCGCTGCCGTTGCGGTGCCGGGATAACGATCGCTCGACACCGAACTGTACGCACCATAGGTGTAACCCTTTTCCTCGCGCAGGTTAGTGAACAGGCGCGCCGCCGGGCTGCCGCCCAGAATGCGATTCATCACAGACAACGCAAAGCGATCCGGATCATCGCCCTTGATGGCGAGACTTCCCATGACGAGCGAGGTTTGCACTGCATTTGGCCGATCGATAACGAACACGCGGCCCTTCTCAGGCGGTGTCACCTTCGCGAACTGCGTCGGCGCGATGTCCTTCTTTTTCCAATCGCCAAGAATCCGCGCGAGCTTGGGCTTGAAGCTAGCGAGCGTGAGATCGCCCGCCGCCAGCACCATCGCCAGATTGGGCGCGAAGTTCGCCGCATGAAACGCTGCGAGATCTGCGCTGGTGAGCCCTTGAATCGCGCTTTCCGGCGGCAGCAAGGTGCCGGCCGGAAAATCGCCATAGATGGCCTCGGCCAATTTTTCTTGCGCGACGAAGCGTGAATTGCTGCGCTGACTCTCCATCTGCGAGATGAAGCGCTGCTTGAAGGAATCCAGCTCTCGCTGTGGGAACGTCGGGTTGCGCAGCACGTCGGCGAAGATCTCGAGCGTCGCATCGAGATGCTCACTCAAGCCGCTGACCGTCACGACGATGCTGCCGAGATCTGCACGTGCGCCAAATGAGGCGCCGAGCGAATCGAGTGCTTCGGCAATCTGTTGCGCTGAGCGCGTGCGCGTACCTTGTCGCAATTGCGCCGCCGTCACGAGCGCTAGACCTTCCTTACCGGGAGGCTCGGCGATGCTGCCGCGATCGATCACCAACTGCAGCACGAAGGTCGGCAGCTTGCGATCCTCGATCAGCACGATCTGGATGCCGTTCTCGAGTTGCGCTTCATGCGCAGGCGGCAGCGTCGGCATCAACACTTCCGTATTGACCGGCGCGCGATTCTTGCGCTGCACGCTGTTAAGTGATTCCGCTGCATCCACCGCGCTTGCCGCATCGCTGAGCGCCGGTTCCTGCGCCTGCGTCGACGCCACCAAACACAATGACATCAACAGCGCACCCATCACGTTTCGCAGGTTCATTACTCAACCTCCGTCGGCGCGGGCGCAACTGTCGGCGCCGCCTTCGCTTCGGGCGTCACGGTCATCACCGTACGCTTCGTCGGCTGCAGATAAGTCTGTGCGACACGCTGCACGTCCTGCTTGGTCACTTTCCCGAAGTGCGCCAGACGCGTGTTGATGAGATTGGGATCGTCGTAATACACCTTGTAGGTGCTGAGCAGAGTCGCGCGCGATTGCGCCGCACGTATCGAGCCCAAGTAATTCGCTCGCGTCGCGTTGCTGATTTTCTCCATTTCCCAATCGGCGATGGGCTCGCGCTGCAGGCGTTCGATCTCAGCGTAGATCGCAGCTTCCACTTCCGCAGGATCCTTGCCAGGCAACACCATCGCGGTGATGTAAAGCGCCCCCGGGCCCCGCCGCTCATCGACGAAGGCGCTGATGCCTGCGACCAGCTGCTTCTCTTGAACGAGCGAGCGATAGAAGCGCGAACTTTGGCCGCGATCGAGCACGTTGCTCAGTACCTGCAGCGCGTAAGTATCTGGAGAATTCCCGGGTCCGATCTTGTACGCGATGCGCACCTGGGTCAGACGCGCGAGCGGATCGCTCATCGCGGCGCGGCGTTCGGCCTTCTGCTCAGGCTCGCTCATGTCGACCGGCGGCGGCGGTGGCTGGCGTGAGATATCGCCGAAATATTTTTCGATCAAACGGCGCGCCTGCCGCGGCTCGAAATCGCCAACGAGCGAGAGCACCGCATTATTCGGGGCGTAATACGTTTTGAAGAACGCGGCAATGTCTTCGACAGTGGCGGCTTCCAGATCTTCCATCGAGCCGATCGTCGAATGCGCATAGGCAAAGTTGTCGTAAAGCAGCTCCTGGAATTCCTCATAGGCGCGCCCATACGGGCGATTGTCGCGACCTTGCCGGCGCTCCTCTTGAACCGCCTTGCGTTGATTGTCGAGATTCTCCTGGGTTATCTCGAGCGAACGCATGCGATCGGATTCCAGAAACAGCGCCAGCTCGAGCTGGTTCGACGGCAAGGTTTCGAAGTAATTCGTGCGATCGGCATTCGTCGTGCCGTTCATCGTGCCGCCGTTCGAGAACACCAGATAAAAGTGCTCACCGGGGCCGACGTTCTGCGAACCCTTGAACATCATGTGCTCGAACAGGTGCGCGAAACCGGTGAGGCCGGGACGCTCGTTGCGCGAGCCGACATCGTAGGTGACATTGATCGCAATCACCGGCGCAGTGCGATCCTCCGAGAGAATCACGCGTAAGCCGTTCTTCAAGGTGAACTGCGTGAACTGCACTTGCGGTGTGCGTGGCGCTGCGGCGTTCGCGACGAGCGGCAGCATGAACAGCAACAGAAGCCAGCGAAAGCTGTTCTTCATTCTTGAACCTCAAAAGCCGGGATGCGTTTTCAGGAATTCGATTTCTTCGGGCGTGGATTCGCGGCCGAGCGTGCGATTGCGATGCGGGAAACGACCAAAGCGCTCGATGATGTCGCGATGCTGATGGGCGTAATCCAACGACTTCGCATCGCCCAACGCTTCGAACAGTTCGATCGAACGGGCTTGCACGGCCCGATCTTCGCTGTGCTGAAACGGCATATACAAAAAGATACGCTGCGGCACGCTGAGTTCGCGATCGAAGCCAGCATCGATCGCTTCCTGCGCCAGCGCGAGCGCGGTCGCATCGGCATCGAAGGCGCGCGGAGAGTTGCGGAAGAGATTGCGGGAGAATTGATCCAGGACGATGACGGTGGCGAGCGCTCCAAGCGGCGTCTTCGTGACCGCGGCCGGCACCTTCTCGATCAGCGTGGCGTGCAGCGCACCGAAGCGCTTGCGAATTTCTGCATCAAAGTGCTCGTCTCGCGTAAACCATGCCTTCGGCGGTGATTCTTCGAACCAGAACCGTAAGACTTCATTGATCCATTGCGGCATGTTTGTCATACGGCAGAGGGTAGCAGACCCGATACGCAGCGCGCTGTAGGCATCGCGCGCGCCGGCTTCATGTCGCAGGGCATGACAGTCGAGTGACTATTGATTAACGCACGCCGCCCCCCATCAGGTGCACTTGCATTCTTGGAAGCATTGTCATGACACCCATCTCGCTGCTCGATCTCGCACCCATCACCGAAGGCGCCGATGCCGGACAAGCCTTGCGCAATTCGCTCGATCTGGCGCAACACGCCGAGCAATGGGGATATCGGCGTTTTTGGCTCGCGGAGCATCACAGCATGCCGGGGATTGCGAGCGCCGCCACCGCGGTCGTGATGGCGTACATTGCGGCGGGCACACGCACGATTCGCGTCGGTGCAGGCGGCATCATGCTTCCCAATCACGCACCGCTCGTCATCGCTGAGCAATTCGGCACGCTCGAAGCGCTGCATCCCGGCCGCATCGAACTCGGATTGGGCCGAGCGCCCGGTTCCGATCAACTCACCGCGCGCGCCTTGCGACGCAATCTCGCCTCGAGCCCTGATGAGTTTCCGCAAGACGTGCTCGAACTCATGGAGTACTTTCAACCCACGCAACCCAACCCGGTGCAAGCGGTCCCAGGCCGCGGTCTCAACGTGCCGATCTGGATTCTCGGTTCGAGCTTGTTCGGCGCACAGGTGGCCGCCGCATTGGGCTTACCGTACTCATTCGCATCGCATTTCGCGCCCGCGATGATGATGGAAGCAATCAGTGTCTATCGCTCGAGCTTCAAGCCGTCGGCCGATCTCGATAAGCCGTACGTGATGCTGGGATTCAATGTGTTCGCGGCAGACACCGACGAGGAAGCTCACTTGCTTGCGACCTCGATGCAACAGGCCTTCGTCAATTTGCGTTCCGGACGGCCCTCGAAACTGCAACCGCCGATCGAAGGCTATCGCGAACGGCTCAGGCCGCACGAACAAGCGC
>CAZIXV010000248.1:0-5687 GCA_964543105.1 uncultured Steroidobacteraceae bacterium | reverse complement strand
GCTCCGCTTCTAATTCCGACCAGCAGCCCAGCGCCCGACGGCCCTTACCTCAAATCTAGCCCTTTGCTAGACCGACTCCGCGAGCCGTCGCGAACAGCCTCACTCTCCCTTCTTCTCCGGCAAAGCCACCGACAGTTCGAGTACCTCGTGGCCGTCTTCGGTTTCCAGATTCACGACGATGGCTTCAGGATCCACGTTCACGTATTTGCGGATCACTTCCAGCAATTCGCGACGTAGCAGCGGCAGATAGTCCGGCCCGCCGCGCGCGCTGCGTTCCTGCGCGACGATGATGCGCAGACGTTCCTTGGCGATGTTGGCGGACTTCGTTTGGCGTTTGAACAGTGCAAGGAGGCCCATGATCAACCTCCAAACACGCGCGCGAAGAAGCCTTTCTTGGGTTCTTCAATGAAGCGAAGCGGAATCGTCTCGCCGAGTAGGCGACCGACCGCATCTTCATAGGCACGCGCCACATCGCTGTTTTCGTGCAAGATCACCGGCGTGCCAGCATTCGACGCCGACAGCACATCCGGTGATTCCGGGATCACACCGATCACATCGATCCCGAGAATATCTTTGACGTCTTCCACGCTCATCATTTCGCCCAGCGCAACGCGCCGTGGGCTATAGCGTGTGAGCAGCAAATGCTCTTTCACTCCACCCTCTCCTTTCTCGGCCTTCTGAGTCTTGCTCGACAGCAGGCCCAGAATGCGATCCGAATCTCGCACCGACGAGACTTCGGGATTGACGACGACGATCGCCCGGTCGGCGAAATACATGGCGAGGTGCGCGCCTTTTTCGATACCGGCGGGTGAGTCGCAAAAGATGTATTCGAAGCCGTCGGCAATGAGCTCATCGAGCACCTTGCGAACGCCTTCGGGCTGCAACGCGTCCTTGTCACGGGTTTGCGATGCGGCCAGCACGAACAACGACTCGAGCCGTTTGTCCTTGATGAGCGCCTGCTTGAGCGTGCAGTCGCCATTGATCACGTTCACGAAGTCATACACGACGCGCCGCTCGCATCCCATGACGAGATCGAGATTGCGCAGGCCAATGTCGAAATCGAGAACGGCAACTTTTTTGCCGCGACGCGCCAACCCGCTCGCCAGGCTCGCCGACGATGTCGTTTTACCGACGCCGCCTTTGCCCGATGTGACAACGATGATTTCGGCCAATGGAGAACTCCTTCAGACGTGAGAAGCGGATAGCGGATGGCGGTTAGCGGGTAGCCAGCTCGCATCTGCCCTACTTAAAACATGATTCATCTTGTGTCGCGATGTCTCGATACGGCAACGACGGTTCACTGCCCGCCAATCCGCGCGAGCTTCAGGTCATCGCCGTCCAGCCACGCTTGCACAGCCTTGCCTGCCAACTCGGGCGGAATGGTCTCGAACACGCGAAACACGCCCGCGATCGAAATCAGCTCAGCGTGAAATTCCTGACAAAACACCCGTGCCGTAACTTCACCGCGCGCGCCTGCAGCGGCTTTGCCGCGGAGCGCGCCATATATATGTACGCAGCCGTCGGCCATGACTTCGGCGCCCGCTCCGACGACGCTCGTCACGACGAGATCGCGATGCCGTGCATAAACGCGTTGACCCGAGCGTACTGGCTGATGGTGCATGAGCGTGGGGTTGGTGAACTCCGGCGCTTCGACCGCAACGGGCTTTTTCTCGACGACCGGCGCTCGAGTTTGAGCGCGGAATTGGGTGAGAACGGGAAGATCAAGCGATGCGGCGAGCGCTTCGACGGTTGAAGTGCCGTGCGCCAATCCCACCGGGAACATGCCGCTTCGGCGGATGGCATCGAGCACGCCGCGAAGTTCTGCGGCTTCAGGTTCTTTATCGAGTGCGCTCAAATCGAGACAAATGGCGATGCGCTCGAACATCTGCGGCGCTGTCTTCAGTCGCGCAGCTAGTTCGTCATGCACGGCAGTCGCATCGAGAGTGCGAAGACGAACCTGAGCCAGTCCGACTTGGCCGAAGCGGATTTCGCAAGCAGTCTCGTGCGTTGCTGCTGCCTTATTCATCGCCGACCGATTCGCTCAAAATCTTCTCTCCCATCGCATCACGACGTGATCGCGACCTGTCGTCCGTCGTTTCGGGGGCGAAGTGTAGCGGGAGAATTAAGCAATGTCAGAGCGAAATATCGGGCGAAACACCGTCCTCGCGAATCCGCATGAAGCGCGCGAAGCGTGGGATGCCGCGCTCGGTCAAGCCGTTGTAAGCGAACGTGACCCAACTCCCCACCGGCGGAGGATGGCGGCGCTCCTCATCTGAAAAACCCGTGCCGAGTTTGAAGCGCGTGCCGTTCGGCAGTTCGACGAGCAACGCACCCATCATGCCGACATACTTGCCCTGGCCTTCGACATAGCCGATCACTTTCGCTTCCGCATCGTCGAACGACTTGAGCTTGAGCAAGTCGTCGCTGCGCGCCGCGACATACATCGAATCGCCCCGATGCAGCATGAGGCCTTCGCCGCCCTGCGCTTCGATCTCGCGCAAACGAGCCGCCAGCTCCGTCGCATCAGCGACGCGTGTTTGCCGAACGGCGATGAGCCAGTCGCTGTTCGTGCGTCCGATGAGTCCATTCAGTACGTCGAGACGCCGATCGAATATTCCCGGCTCGGCAGGAAGATCGAACACGCAATAGCGCAACGATCGCCAGTCCTCATCACGCCGCTGCTGGCTGCGCACGATCCCGGAGGTGCGGTCGAACGTGCCACGACCGCCCCACAACTCACCATCCATGGGTACACCAGGCCAGCCTTTTGTGAACCATGGCGGCGCCGCGATGACATGCCCTGAGCGCGTCAACAGACGCTGCCCATCCCAATACGCGCGCACGCCATCGAGCTTTTCGCTCACCCAATAACGCTGCACATCGACCGCGCGCTCGCTGTCGTAGACCTCCGCGAGAAGTAATGGCGGCGCCTCGGGTGGCTCCGCTCCGCAAGCGAACGGCCAACCTAAACCATAGCCACCCACCAGGAACGCCATACAGAGAGCGCGTCGCATCGTTTCTGCCCTTCCATGGTTCGACGCTTTTGACCTTAGACGTAAAAGCTGTGACACGGGCGTGCACTTTGTGTCAGGTCTGCACAGAAATTGACGGCTAGGCGCTTCCGCCGTTCGCGCCGCTGCGCTACAAGGGCGCCGCTCATTACAAAAAGACAGGGAGAGCGCGCATGGTTAAGCGGGTAGTCGCGACTGGGTTCAAAATCGCTCTAATGGGAATGCTCTTGACCGGACTGGCCGGTTGCGGCGGCGGTGGAGGTGACGGCGGATCGGCCAATGACAACCCGCCGCCAACGGGTGGCAATTGGACTGCCGGACTTTTCTTGCCGTCGCCCACCTTCAAAGATCAATGTGCGCGCCCGCGCACCGGCGCACGTTCGGACGGACAGCCGTATCCAGATCGCCCAGGCGCCGTGCTGGCGGAAAACAATTGGCTGCGCTCTTGGACGAACGAGCTCTACCTCTGGTACGACGAAGTCGTGGATCGCAATCCAGCGAACTATTCGAATCCGCTTACCTACTTCGAGTTGCTGAAAACCACCGCCGTGACGCCGTCCGGCGCGGACAAAGACCAGTATCACTACACCGTCCCGACGGCGCAGTGGGAGTCGTTCAGTCAATCTGGCGTCGTAGCGGGCTACGGCGCAACTTTCAAGCTGATTCGCGGCGAGCCACCGCGCGAGATTCGTGTCGCCTATGTCGAAGCGAACTCACCTGCATCCGCAGCGGGTCTCCGGCGCAACGACGAGATCCTCAGGATCGACGGTGTTGATGTCGCGCAAGGATCAAACGTCGCCGTACTGAACGCAGGTTTGTTTCCCGAAGACGCCGGTGAAACGCACACCTTTCAGGTACGCAACAGCACCGGTTCACGCAATGTGACGATGGTGTCCGAGGAAGTCGAAACCGCGCCCGTACATACGCTCGGTGTCATCAACACCGCGAGCGGCCCGGTCGGCTACATGCTGTTCAACGACCACATCGCGACGGCGGAAGATGAACTGATCAGCGCCATCACGACGTTGCGCGACGCGAACATCGTCGATCTCGTCCTCGATGTGCGTTACAACGGCGGCGGTTATCTTGCGATCGCAAGCCAACTCGCCTACATGATTGCCGGCAGCGCGCGTACCGGCGGACGAACCTTCGAACGCTCGACCTGGAACGATAAACATCCCACGACGAACCCGGTCACCGGCAATCCCATCGCGCCCATGCCATTCATCGATCAGACGGTTGGACTGTCGCGACCCGAAGGCGCAGCGCTTCCGACGCTGAACTTGCCGCAAGCACGCGTGTTCGTTCTGACCTCCAGCGGTACTTGTTCGGCGAGCGAAGCGATCATCAATGCACTTCGAGGCATCGATTTCGACGTAATCCAGATTGGCACGACGACCTGCGGCAAGCCTTACGGCTTCTACGCGTTTGATAATTGCGGCACGACCTACTTCTCCGTTCAGTTCAAGGCCGCGAACGACAAGGGTTTCGGCGACTACGCGGACGGCTTCTCGCCAGCCAACACTCAGATCGCTCGTGGCGTCTCGGTGCCTGGATGCTCGGTCGCCGACGACTTGAGCTACGAACTCGGCGATACACGCGAACGGATGCTGTCGAGCGCGCTGAACTATCGCATGAGCGGGGCGTGCGCATTGCCGCCAGCCGGCCTCGGTCAGAACAAACGCGCGGTCGAGATCGACGACGGAGTGATTGCACGTCCGCCCTATCGCGAGATCCGCCTCATGCGCTCCGAGGACATGACGCTATGACGCTTGCTTGCCTGGCAAGAGCCGCGACGCTACTCGCAATCAGCGTCGCGATTGGAGGCTGCGCAGTGGCGAATGAGAAGCACGAAGCCGCGGTCATCGTAAATCCGACGGCGGCTTCGCGCGCTGCATTGGCGAGCGCCGTCAACGCGGCGCTCGGCGTGCAGGTCACGCTCGCGGCGGATGCGCTCACACAGAGAAGCATACTGACGATCGAGCGAACACCCCTTCGCGACGCGTCAGGACGCCGCATCGAAGTCGCCGAGCGCAGCCCGCCTGAAACATTCCGCTTGATCAAACGCGGCGGGCGTTGCGTGTTGATTCATGAGCGCACTCAGCAAGAGACGATTCTTGAAGCGACGACTTGCTCGAGCCGCTGATACTGCTGACGTATCCGCCGCGCGGGCATTGAACGCGACGACAGAACTTCGGGCCACATCCGCTTTCGTCATGTGGCCTCGAAGCTGTCCTGCGTACGAGCGCGCGGCCGCTCGCTCAGCTGCCGCGCGTCACCGGCATACTCACGGAGTCCGACGCTTTGCCGCGAAATGGGGCCAGCTCCAATTTCGCGATCGAGTTGCGATGCACTTCGTCAGGGCCATCGGCGAAACGCAGCGTGCGCTGACTTGCCCACAGATGCGCCAGATCGAAGTCCTGACACACACCCGCACCGCCGTGCGCTTGAATCGCCCAATCGACGACGCGCAGCGTCATGCTGGGCACGATGACCTTGATCATCGCAATCTCCTTGCGCGCCACCTTGTTGCCGACCGTGTCCATCATGTGCGCCGCACGTAACACCATCCAGCGTGCCTGATCGATACTGCAACGTGCCTCGGCAACGCGTTCGTGCCACACCGATTGATCCGCGATCGGCCGGCCAAATGCGGTGCGCGACACGAGCCGCTTG
>CAZIXV010000247.1:0-5714 GCA_964543105.1 uncultured Steroidobacteraceae bacterium | reverse complement strand
CTCTTGCCCGGGCGGGCAGTGTATGGCTCATACACACAAAAAATCCGACACTCCCGGTCGGAAGAGAGTTGAGGTCTTCTGACCTTGATCACCAGATCACCCTCTTTTCTGCCCTCGATCACCCCATAACCTCATCACCGCATCACCTTCTCTTCACCTCACACCACCTCGACCGCCATCGCCACCGCTTCGCCGCCGCCGATGCAGAGGCCGGCGATGCCGCGCTTCAGACCGCGCTGTTGCAAGGCGTGTACGAGTGTCGTGACGATGCGTGCGCCGGTGGCGCCGATCGGATGGCCGAGCGCGCAGGCGCCGCCGTTGACGTTCACTTTCGCGTGATCGAGTTCGAGATCATGGATCGCTGCCATCGCGACGCAGGCGAAGGCTTCGTTGATTTCGTACAGATCGACTTCATCCGCGCGCCAGCCCGTTTTCGCAAGCAGCGATTTCAGTGCGCCGACGGGAGCCGTCGTGAACCATTCCGGCTCGTGCGCATGGCTGGTGTAACCGACGATGCGCGCCAGCGGCTTCAAGTTATTGCTGTTCGCGAAGCTGCCGCTGACGAGAATCGTGGCGGCGGCGCCGTCGGAAATCGAAGAGGAACTGGCGGCCGTGACGGTGCCGTCCTTGTTGAACGCGGGGCGCAGCGTCGGAATCTTTTCGATATTGCAATTGAAGGGTGTTTCATCGTCGCTGACGACGCGTTCGCCTTTGCGATCCTTGATCGTGACCGGGGCGATCTCGCGCTCGAAGGCTTTGCTTTGTACCGCGGCCAACGCACGGCGCACGGACTCCGCCGCAAAGGCATCCTGTTGTTCGCGCGTGAAGTTGTACTTCTTCGCCGTCGCATCGGCGAAGTGACCCATCATCTTGCCGTCGTAGGGGTTTTGCAGACCGTCATAGAACATGTGATCGAGAATCTCGCCGTGGCCCATGCGATAGCCGCCGCGTGCCTTCGGCAGCAGGTAGGGCGCATTCGTCATCGACTCGATGCCGCCGGCGAGAATGACGTTCGCAGATCCGGCGCGAATCTGATCGGCGGCGAACATCATCGATTTCAGGCCCGAGCCGCACATCTTGTTGATGGTCGTGGCCGGGACGCGAGTGCCGATGCCGGCCGCGAGCGCCGCTTGACGCGCAGGCGCCTGGCCGATGCCGGCCATCAAGACGCAGCCCAGAACGGTTTCTTCGATGGCGTCGACTGCAAGGCCACTATCTTTGAGAGCGGCTTGAATGGCGGCTGCGCCGAGTTGTGGTGCGCTGAGCGCGCTCAATGCGCCTTGCAGCGAACCGATGGGGGTGCGACGGGCGGCTGCGATCAGGATTTCGTCGGTCATGGCTGGTCTCTAACGATTTGCTGTGCGAGGGGCGGGCTTGTAACTAATGCGAGCGTCGACCGCAAGCGGACAAAACCGCCCGCGGACGTCACCTGGAAGTCGATCGTGTTCGCTCACGCCTGCCTGCGTGCTTACAGTTTGGCGAGCACGGAGGAGACGCGCGGCAGCGTATCCAAATGCATGATCTCATCGGCGATGCGTTGTAGTGCTTGCGACGAACGCGCTCGCGTGGCGCGCAAACCGCAGTCGATGAACTTCGTCACCAAGGCTTCATCGGACATCGGCGCCGCGGGGCTGCCGTAAGCGGCTGTGACTTGGCGCCGGTGCATGGTGCCATCACGCATCTTGATTTCAAGGACGTGACCAGCGCGGAACGCTTCAGGGTCGATGCGATATTCCACGTTGCGCGCGAGCGCGAGCACGTCGGGGCGTTTCAAGGCGGCGTCCGAAAAGGATTCGAAGTCGACGCGTCGATCGACCAAGGCGGCGGCGAGT
Source organism: uncultured Steroidobacteraceae bacterium (assembly GCA_964543105.1). Lineage (GTDB taxonomy): Bacteria > Pseudomonadota > Gammaproteobacteria > Steroidobacterales > Steroidobacteraceae > Steroidobacter. The sequence continues at coordinate 3,882 of CAZIXV010000247.1, read as the reverse complement.
GTGAAATACAAACTGAACTTCGCTGCAATCGCCGTCTGCGGTTGCTTCTTCAACGCAGCAGGCTCCAGCACGATCATCTGCTTTTCAGATGCGATGCCAGTGACGGAGGCGATCTGCGTCGGATCGAGCGGCTGTTCGTCGAGCAGCGCCAGCGCGGCCTGCACATAGATATGTGTGTCGCGGCACGACGGCCATGCTTTGAATGAAATATCGCGACCGGCGAAGCGCTTGCGCAGGTGCGGCGTCAATGGCTGAACCTGTTTGCCGTTGGCGTACATCACGAAAAATCCGGAACGACCTTCGAATGGTTTTTCGAAGCCGCGCACGCCTTTCGCAGCAAGCAACGCAGATTCCAGGCCGGCGCGCGCACAGGGTCCTTCGCGAACGGCGCGTATGGTCGATTCGGGGCTGTCCTGAAGTTCTTGAGTGCACGAGTTCTGGCACAGGGCGAGCGACCACGTGTCGAGCACTTGTTCAGCGGACAGGCCGAGCAGTTTCGCGGCTGCAGTGGCGGCGCCGAACGTGCCGACGATGGCGGGTTGATAAAAACCTGGGGGAGGTGCGCCTTCGCCGACGAGTCCGCGCGCGAGACGGCAGACGATGTCGCAGCCCAGGGCAATCGCGGTGATCAGATCGCGTCCCGAAGCGCCGATCTTTTCGGCCAAGGGCAATGCGGCGGCGATAGCGGCGGCGTTTGGATGGGTGCGGGTTTCCTCGTGCGCATCTTCGTAGTCCATCGCGTGCGCCAGCGAGCCATTCGCCAGCGCTGCGGAGACGAGCGGCGCTCGCCGTCCGGTGCCCAGAATCATCGCCTCGCGCGGGCCGCCAGATTCCAATGCTAAGTCGATGAACGGCTGGCACGCCGGTTCCATGCCGGAGGCGGCAAGCGAGACCCCGATCGCATCGAGAATGGCGCGCTTGGTCATCGCGACCACCTCCGCGGGCAGATCCTCGAACTTGGTGTCGGCGACATAGCGCGCCAATGCCAACGATTCGCCGGAGTGCGGATCGACGGTGAATTCTGATCGGGCGTCGGGGCGGGCTGTGGCCTCGGCCAGTCGCAAAGGCAAGGCGGCGGTGGCGGCAATGGCGCTACCAGAGAGCACCGCGCGTCGGGACAGCTTCATCTTTATCGGCTCCGGGGCGTCGGAACGCCCGAGTCTAATCGTTAACAATATGAGCGATGGGCCCGCTCGATGATTCGTGCGATCCAATGGCCGAGCTCAATTCCAGTGCCGGCTGTCCGGATCTCAGTGCAGCTGGCTGTGGGCTAAAAAACTCGTTTTCCATCATTAATCTATAGGCGCCTTTGAATCTCGTATCGAGATCCGGAACTGCCGAGGTCTCGGTTAGCAGCGTTGACACTGCGGTAGTGGTCGTCTATTTAACATCCGCAATATTGTTGACGAAAGTCAGGGGGGGCGGATGTTTGCTCGGAGTCTGAGTGACTCACGCGTGCGACTCGGCGCGTTGCTTTCTGCGTTGGCGCTCAGTTTGTGCTCCAGCGCCATCGCGGCTATTTCGACCGAGGTGCGGCCCCCACAGTTCAAGCAATTCGAGCGCCAAGCCGAGTATGCCCCGGTTCGTGACGGTACCCAGCTCGCGGTGACCCGTTATGTCCCAGCCGCGGGGCCGAAACAAGATCGATTTCCGACCTTGCTGTGGTATTTGCCCGGACATCGGGAAAGCATCGATCTCAAGACGGGCGAACTCCGCTCGGCGATGGCGCCCGCGGATCTCGAGTTCTTCACCGCTCGAGGCTACGTCGTGGCCATCGCGGAGATGCGCGGTAGTGGTGCCTCGTTCGGCACGCGCGTGCTCGATCGCGGACCACAAATTGGCCGGGACGGCAAAGATCTCGTCGATTGGATCGCTCGTCAGCCATGGTCCGACGGGCGGGTCGGCATGATCGGCGCGTCGTACCAAGGCTTCTCGCAATACGCGACGGCGGCCGAACGCCCGGCGGCCTTGCGCGCGATCTTTCCGGAGATCGCCGGTTTCGATGACTACACCTCGATGTTCTATCCGGGCGGGATTCTCAATGTCGCCTTGTCGCAGTTTGCGTCGGCCGCCATCGTGCGCGATGACTTGAACTACTACGAGCCGGACGGCCGCCGCCCACGCTTGCCATCCGCGCCGGTCGTCGATGAGGACGGCGATGGCGAACTCGCAGATGAGATTCCGCTTGACCTGGACGGCGATGGCGATTTCCTCGACGAAGGCTCGCCCACCTATCGCGATGGCGGGAAGCGCGCAGACATTTATTACCGCGCGACGCTCGAACACCGCGCCAATTCGAATCTGACGATCGAGCGTCTGCAGGCGGCGCCTTATCGCGATTCGAAACTTGCCGGCACCGAACACAGCTATGTAGACATCGATCCTGCAGACCGTCCGATCGCCATCGCCGCATCGGGCATCGCCGTCTACAACCGCGGCGGTTGGTTCGACTACCACGCGCGCGACACGGCGATGTGGTTTGCAACGCTGCACGGGCGCACACCGGTCAGGATGATGATGGCGCCGACCGGTCACGGAAGCTTGCCCAGCGCAGCGGGCGATGCGCTGTATCGCGCCGGTCCCTATCTCGCCTTGTTCAATGACAAGACCTCGTCGAACGCCATTACGAATCGAGAAAAGCTGCGCTTCTTCGATCGCTACGTGCGTGGCATCGATAACGGTTTCGATCGTGAACCGCCGGTGCTGATCTATGTGATGGGCAAGGGGTGGCGTCAGGAAGCCGAGTGGCCGCTCGCGCGCGAACGGCGCGTGCGCTATGCCTTCGATGCGGAAGGGCGATTGAGCGAGAAGCCGGGCGCCACGGGCAGCGATGACTATCGCGTCGACCTGCGCACGAGTTCGATTTCGAATGGCGCGAATCGCTGGAACTACCTTCTTTCCAGCGCGAAGCAACCCATGTCGCTCGATGATGGAGCAGCGGCGCGTTTGCGTTACGACTCCGAGCCGTTGACGGTCGATCGTGAAGTGACGGGTCATCCGCTCGTGGAGATCGTCGTCGCGGCCGACGTGCCAGAAAGCGATTTCTTCGTGTACCTCGAGGATGTTGCGCCCGATGGCACCTCGCTACTCGTCACGGAGGGGCAGCTGCGCGCGAACTTCCATCGTCTGCGGCCCAATCAGACGATGCTGCGCTCGGGCGGCGGTATCGACATCAAGCCGCAGCTACCTTGGCAAGGTTTCACGGAGGCGGACTACGAGCCTGCACCGCTCGCCGACGCGCGCACATTGCGATTGAAGCTCGATCTCATGCCGACTTCGTGGGTCTTCAAGCGCGGGCATCGCATCCGCGTTTCGCTGATGGGTGCCGATCATCCCAGCTTCGCGCTGCATCCGAAACTCAGTCCCACGAACGATCCTGCCGATGCGGCAAACCGGGTGCCGACCTGGTCGATCAAGCGCGGACCGGGCTTGTCGGCGATCGATTTGCCAGTGATATCTGATTGATAAATCAACGCGACGCGCGTCACGAACATAAACGGGGAGAGGGGAATGAATCGTAGTCCGATATTGCGCAAGACGTGCCGTTACATCCTGAGTGCGGCCTTCGTTGCAGGTGTGGGCGGAATGGCATCGGCCCAAACGGTCGGCGAAGCATCTGGCCAGCCAGCGAGCCAGGCAGGCTTGCAAGAAGTTGTCGTGACGGGAACGCGTATTCGCGGCATCGAGCCGGTCGGCTCGCCCGTGATTGCGGTCGGGCAAGAGGAAATCTCGCGCGCGAGTGTGACCTCCACGACGGACCTGCTGCGGCAGATTCCGCAGATCAACAGTTACGGCGCCGATGAGTCGACGGTCAGTGGCGGCACGGCCGTGCAAGGCTCGATTCTCAACAACACCTTTGCGCGTGCTGCGAATCTGCGCGGT
>CAZIXV010000246.1:0-5739 GCA_964543105.1 uncultured Steroidobacteraceae bacterium | reverse complement strand
GAAAATCCTGAATCGTTCTTCGCCATACGTGCCTCTTGCCCGGGCGGGCAGTGTAAGGCTCATATACACAAAAATCCGACACTCCCTCACGCATGCGTCCAGGCCGTGAGCTGGTCGCACTTGCCAATTGATGTTGCGAAGCACCAGCCAGATCAACTTGATGGCCCATCGTAATTAGGGAAGGGACCACGCGTTGATGATCTTCCGTCGGTGAGCCCAACTCTAAGCACGCAGTGCTCATCATTCCAGCGCGGCAACGAGCTAGCAACGTGTTACTACCAGATATGCTGGCACGCAAGGGTCGAATGAACTCGCCTACGCGGCGAAAGGCCCAGCGCAACTGAGGACATGCGCGCCTCGTTTGTAGGTTCAAATACAACCGAGCTTTGCCTTGGAAACTCGGATTTATACGTACAAAGTAACCCAGCGCAAAAATACGTCAAGCATCAGCGGTCAGCGGTCATCCGCCCTCACCGCTCCAAGCTGGGCTGCAATCTGTTAGAGAAATTTACGCGCTGTCCGGGGCATCTACTCACAAGAAGATCCATGTAGACGATCTGACCGTGGAACTTTGCGCACACGTCGTGAGGGGAATTTTCTTCATCTGTCGCTTTTACACGTGCGCATTCCGCTCTCTGTTGACCAAGCAAGCAAGGGAGTGAGACGCGCGTAGTCGAATGAAGAATCCCAAGGAGTCATAACGATGCGATATCTAGGACTAGCCTCATCCGTATTGCTACTTTCATCGTACGCCCACTGCCTGATGGCGGCCCCGGCTACCGAAGAAGAGATGGCGCTTAGCGCGCTTCAGGCCGAAGTCAGGAGCGCCGACGTTGCAGTGGCGAATCGCGCGGTCGAAGCTTCACGCGACTTCTTACACTCCAAATCGCTGCAAGCCGCCGCCGAAGAAATGGCCGTGACCATCGTGTTTTCACGCGGTTTGACGGCGGCTGACGTGGAGCGTTTTGCCAAGAAGCATAATCTCGAGATCTCTCGGGCGGAATCGAAAGTGCCAGTGGGGGATGACGGTACTGTCTTCACCATGTCCGTTGGCGCACGCGACCTCCTGCTACTCGAAGGCCCGCTTAGCGAAAGACTTACGAAGGCATCAGGCAATCAGCAGTTCCAGATGATGCAGGCCGCACCGCGGGCGCCGAGAGAGCAAGCCGACCGATTGCTCGAGGTGGCGCATACTCCCGTGCTGCTGTACTTCAAGATCGAAGCGATCGGACAAGCAAAACACATTGCCGCATTGGAGAAGGCAAAGGAGGTTAAAGCAATACTCCACGATCACACGAGTACGAAACTAGCGAGCTATCGAATTCACAAACAAAAGATGGCGCGAGCAAAGGCAAACGGCGTTCCGCCGATCAAAGGCCGACGACTTGAGGATGGCCCGCCTCCTGGCGTTCCTGCAGCTCGGATTATGCAACCACAATAAGACAAAGGGAGAACCGCCATGGAAAGACTCACGCTTCGTACGCTCCTTGCTCTAATCGCGATTTGGCTTTTGTCACCCTTCAGCCACGCCCAGACCGGCGATGCGCTGCTCGATAGTTATTTGTCCGGCTTCAGTAGCCGCGGTGGCAACTCCGCTGCACCAAACCTAGGACCGTCGAGTTACCCCAATGGTGTCTTGAACGCGTGTAATTCCGGCAGTGCACCGAGTTGGGAAGGTAATTGCCCGAGCGATCTCATGTACACGCCAAACGCCAACACGGGAGGTTCCCAAGCCTTCGGAGTAGGCATCAACAATTGGCAAGGTGGCACCTATTACTATCCATACTGCTACCCGGTCGTCGTTTGGTATCCGTACCAAGACGAACTCGGAGGCTGGTATTACGAGATCCAGATTTGGTGTGATTGGTACTACGTCACCATGCCGACTCACTCGTACGGCGTAGCAGCCGCGCGGATCAAGTTCGGCTCTCTACCGGTCAACGGTCCGTGGGGCTCTACACCGATGAGCACGCTCGCATTCAAGGGTAATACGGTTTATCCACCTTACGTGGGTGCCGCGACGTGCACGCCGATCTGGACAGGCATGACGGCGCCCTGCGTCGGTCAATCAGACGTCATCGCCGTCAACAGCGCTGGTTACGAAGACAAGATCATTATTCCTGACGCGAACTGCAACCCCGGTGTCCTGGGCCGCACAGGCGGCGCAAGCGATGCGAATAATGGCTGCTATGTGTTGGACGGAAACAGATGGGCGACAGATTTGCCGTCGCCGTATCCCGATACGACCTTCTTGGATTCGGCAGCTAACTACGTGCCGGGAATGGGAAGCGCCAACCCCGCGGCAATCCAGGAGCAAAAAACGTACACGTGGTGGCTCAACTTCTTTCAATACGGTCTGGAGTTCCCGACATCCAAGACGATTCTCCACAACTCGGCCGTGACGTCGAACGTGCCGGCAGCGCCTAACTGCTCGTCCTCGCAACCGTGGAACTGCTATTTCAATGTTGATCAGACGAGCATCGCCCCTCCGGCACTCGTGTTGCCATAATTGATCATCGCTAGACTAGGCTAGCGAATCCAATTGTTGGGATGCAGTCCTTTGGACTGCATCCCAACTCCCGTTTCCCGCATTGGTTTGAGATGAAAATATTTCATCGTGTGGTTCTCGTTGGTTTTGCCTTCGCAGCGTGTGCCGCTCCCGGTTGTCAACCCATTCAGTTCGAGTGGCAGGGACCATCACGCACATTTCGAAACATAGATATCAATGGAGACGGGGTCATCGTCCGCCCCGAATGGGAGGAGAAATACGGTACGCATGTGTCGGCGGCAGATGCAGCGGTCGTGCAGTTCGAAAATGCCGACTGTCAGCGTGACGGGCGACTCTCTTGGGGCGAGTACTTCCGCTCGCGTTTCAAAGGAAAGTCATGTTTCTCCGATATTTCCAAAGGCCTCATTCCAGTCGGCCGTGGTGAGCGCCGAGATGCAACCCCATTGCAATTGCGAAATACGACGGTCGCTGTCGATACCTCCACCTTCCTTAGTCAGTACTCAGAGGGTGGGGTTGCTGAAAGCGTGCTCGATGAAATTCAGGTCCTATGCCGTCCCACTAAGTGGGACAAGCAGGCGATTTGCTCTGTCAACAACCGAATGAGAAATCGAACACTGTCATTAATCGTGATGTCACTGTCGGTGGAGGGAGCGCCGCCCGGTCGATCCATCTCTGAGACGCACGCGAAGTCAACCTGGGTCGCGCCTGGTGGGTCTGCTGAATTCATGGTGCATTCCCCCCTGCCTATCTCTGCGGTGACAGCAGAGATCATAAGCATCAGGGTTCTGATCGAGCAGCGTGTTCCAAGTCGTTAGTTAGGCGAAGAGCACATTCCGGCACGGTAGTTTGAATGCTTCTCGCAGGCAGGTTGCCGAAGTTGTATGGACAAGCCGATTAAGAAAAGGGCCTTCGTGAAATCGAGTGGGTAGATTTTTCTCAAGACGGAATTCGCTCGCGGGCCGTGGTGCGACGTACACTCAGCAACACGTATAAACGTTTCTAACATCCGTCACGAGACCCGCACGAATGCCTCTCTCACCGTATCTCAAGCACACGCCGCAACTTGGCGCTCGCGTTTACGTCGCGGCCAGCGCTGCGGTGATCGGCAACGTCACCATCGGTGATGACTCATCGATCTGGCCGATGGCAGTCGCGCGTGGCGATGTGCAATCCATTCATATTGGCGCGCGGACCAGCATTCAAGATGGCAGCGTGCTGCATGTCACCCACGATGGGCCCTATCGGCCGGGCGGTCGCGCGCTGATCATCGGCGATGACGTCACTGTCGGCCATCGCGCGGTGCTGCACGCCTGCACCGTCGGCAACACGTGCCTCGTCGGTATGGGCGCGTTGCTGCTCGACGATGTCATCGTCGAGGATTTGGTGATGATTGGCGCCGGCGCGGTGGTTACACCCGGAAAGCGCCTGGAATCGCGCGGACTGTATGTGGGTAGTCCTGCGAAACGGATTCGAGAATTGAAGCCGGCGGAGATCGAGTTTTTAAGCTACTCAGCCGCGCATTACGTGAAGGTGAAGGACAATTATTTGTCCGCGGGTGATTAGGTGATTAGGTGATCTAGTGATCTTGGCCAGAGGCGCAGGAGCTTTAGGCTTTTGTTCAGCCGGCTAGCTAGCTGGCAGGCTAGCAAGCTAGCCAGAGCCCCCTCTCTAACTCTCCCCCGCCGGTGCGGGGGAGAGGATCAGACCGGATCACCGGATCACCAGAAACCTTCTGCGCATCACCGCTGCTGCTTCACTGCCTCGAGCACCGGCTGTGTATCGGGCTTCACGCCGCGCCATAGATGAAACGATTCGGCCGCTTGTTCGACGAGCATGCCCCAGCCGGTTTCGGCGCGGCCGGCGCCCGCCGTTTTCGCCCAGCGTGTGAACGCGGTATCGCCCTTGCCGTACGCCATGTCGTAGCACAGCGTGGTTGGGCCGATCACCGCGGGGGGAATGGGCGGGATCGTGTCCTGCAAGCTCGCCGAGGTTGCATTGAGCACGAGGTCGAATTGCGCGCCCGTGGAAATCGCATCGAAGCCGCAACCATGTACTTCGCCTAATTGGGCGAACTCCTCAGCGAGCGTCACTGCGCGTGCTTCGTTGCGATTCGCGATCTCTAGATATTCAGGACCTGCGCCTAACAGAGGGCCCAACGCACCGCGGGCAGCACCACCCGCGCCGAGGATGAGTATGCGCGTGTTCTCGAGCGCCATGCCGAGATTGCGAGTGAGGTCGGTCACGAGTCCGGCGCCATCAGTGTTATCGCCGAACAGTCCGTCCTCTTGCATCGCGATGGTATTCACGGCGCCTGCGATTTCGGCGCGCGGAGTGCGATAGCGGGTGATCAAACAGGCGGATTGTTTGTGCGGCACAGTGACATTGAGGCCGCGTCCGCCGTTGCTGAAGAAGTTCTCGACTTCGAGATCGAAGAATTCTGGTGCGGCCTCCAGGTGCGTATACGTCATCGCTTGGCCGGTCTGTTTCGCGAACATGCCGTGAATGAAAGGCGACCAGCTGTGATGGACGGGAAAGCCGATGACAGCGTAGCGATCGGGTGAATTGGATGTGCTCATGGCGTAGCTATGACAGACAGCGGGGATGGTCCGCTGTGATGTGGGTTGAAGTAATCAGGTGATCAGGTGATCTAAGTGATCGCGGTCAGAGGGTTTGCGTGCCTAGCTCCCCCCTGGCCGAAAATGCGCATCAAAATGGTGGTGGGGTGCTTGTTCTGGCCATGATCACCACAGATCACTCGATCATCGGATCACCTTAGCCGCTCAGCCGCGCAGCCACTGCGCCGCACTCTTCGCGAAATACGTCAGGATGCCGTCTGCGCCGGCGCGCCGAATCGACATCAACGATTCCAGGACCACCGCGCGTTCATCGAGCCAGCCGTTCTTGATGGCCGCCATCAGCATCGCGTATTCGCCGCTCACCTGATACACGAATGTGGGCGCGCCGAACTCGTCTTTCACCCGTCGCACGATGTCGAGGTACGGCAAGCCGGGTTTGACCATGATCATGTCGGCGCCTTCCTGCAGGTCGAGCGCGACTTCCCGCAGGGCTTCATCCGAGTTCGCCGGGTCCATCTGATAGCTGTACTTGTTGCTCTTGCCGAAATTGCCGGCGGAACCCACGGCATCGCGAAACGGACCGTAAAAGCTCGAGGCGTATTTGGCGGAGTACGCGAGGATGCGCGTGTTGGTGTGACCTGCGACTTCGAAAGC
>CAZIXV010000245.1:0-5741 GCA_964543105.1 uncultured Steroidobacteraceae bacterium | reverse complement strand
GCTTGGCTTTACGCGGGCAGAGTCCTGCCCACAGCTGGCCGACTCGGTTCGCGCACAATTCGCGATTCGTTCCCGCCCGAGCCCCGAGTGCCGAGCCGCCTCAGCGTCCCTTCCCTTCCATGCGCGCCAGCACTTCATTCAGAAGTCCGAGCGACGCCTCTTCGAGCAGATCCAACACATCCTCGAAACCCTGCTCGCCGCCGTAATACGGATCCGGCACGGCGCTCCGCTGTGAGTCCGGTGCGAATTCCATCAGTAAGCGAATGCGATCGTGGTACGCGGGATCGGCGCGGTGCTTGAGCTCCGCCAAGTTCTCTTCGTCCATCGCCAGAATGAGATCGAAACGTTCGAAGTCTTCGCTGGCCACCTGCCGTGCGCGTAGCTGTGAAATATCGACGCCGCGTCGCAAGGCCGCCGCTCGCGAGCGCGCATCGGGTGCCTTGCCGATGTGGTAGTCGGCAGTGCCAGCTGAATCAATGTGAACGTCTAGATGTGCGGCACGCTCCTGCAGCACGCGACGAAATACGCCTTCCGCCGATGGTGAGCGGCAAATATTTCCCAAGCATACGAACAAGATTCGCATTATTGAGCGCCCTCGAAAGCAGCACGAACGCGCAGCAGATCGTGCTCTGTATCCACACCGGCGCCTGGCACCTCCAGCGCTTCTGCGACGACGATTCGCATTCCCGCTTGTAGTGCGCGCAACTGCTCGAGCTTTTCCGTCATCTCCAAGCTGCTTGGTGGCAGTTGCGTCATGCGCCGCAGACTTCCAACGCGATACGCGTAGATACCCAGGTGGCGCTGCGCGCCAGAAAAATCCGATTGACTCATTAGATCTTGCGGCGCGCCGTCGCGATTCCAAGGGATCGGCGCCCGGCTGAAATAAAGCGCAGCGTCGTCATCGGCGACCACCACTTTCACGACGTTTGGGTCCATGAATTGCGCGAGCGTGCGAATGGGTGTGCTCAGTGTCGCCATCGCAGCGTGCGGATCGTCCGCAAGCATCGATGCAACCTGGTCGATGACTGCCGGCGGCATCTGCGGCTCATCGCCCTGCACATTGACGACGATTTGAGCGTCGTCCCAGCCGCGTGCTTGTGCGACTTCGGCGATGCGATCAGTTCCTGACACATGATCGTTGCGCGTCATGACGACGCACTCGCGTGGCTCGATCACTTGCGCTACGCGCTCGTCATCGGTTGCGACGAACACCTCCGCGGCGCTGCTGCGCTGCGCAGCTTCGAGCACCCACTGAATCATGGGTCGCCCTGCAATCAAGGTGACGGCTTTCGCTGGCAGACGCGTCGATCCATAGCGCGCAGGGATGACGACTTTGAAGTTCATGCGCTCGTTCTCGCTAAGACTTCAACAGCGGATCGAGCGGCTCCAGGCGACGCGCTTCATCCTCGAGCATGACGGGAATGCCATCGCGGATCGGATACGCGAGTCGATCCCCTCGGCACACCAGAACCGATTGCTGCTTCGAGTACTGCAACGGGCCCTTGCAGATGGGGCAAGCCAGAATGTCGAGAAGCTTGGTATCGAGGGTCATGTGGACTCACCGCGGTCGCTGGAAAGACAGACAGGATGAACGAGCTTGTCGAGCAACTCGTTCAATCGGCGTTCGTGAGCTGGCGCGAACGTCACGCCAAGCGGCACCGCCCAAAATCGCTCGTGCGCGAACGCGCGGCATTTTACGGCATCCTTTTCAGTCATCAGCACCGGCGCATCGTCGTCAAAACGCAGGTCATCCGCGCTGAGCGCCGCATGATCAGCGAAGGGGTGCGGAATTGCCATGACGCCGCGTTCGCGCAGCATCGCGAAAAACGCGTCTGGGTGGCCGATGGCCGCGACGGCATGTACTCGACGTCCGGCAAATGTCGTCAGCGAACGCCGTTCGCCAGTTTTTAGATTCACTGCATCCTGCAGGGCTTGTGCGGACACGACATGTTGAGGATGCGTGTCGTCGCCCCCTCCCCGCGCGGATTCGACGATGAGATCCGCTCGCCGTGCGCGCGATGGCGGTTCGCGTAACGGGCCTGCCGGTAGCAGCCAGCCATTGCCGAAGCGACGCTGCGCGTCGATCACGACGATTTCTGCGTCCCGTTCCAAGCGATAGTGCTGCAAGCCGTCGTCCGACACGATGACATCGGCGCCGCGTGCGATGGCACGTTCGGCCGCAGCGACGCGGTCGGGTCCGGCGACGACGATTGCATTCGTGCGTGAAGCCAGGAGAACCGCCTCATCGCCCACAGTGAGTGCAAGAGAATCTTGGGTGACATCTTGAGGCCACTGCTGCGCTCGCCCGCCGTAGCCGCGCGTGACGATCCCGACTGTGCAACCGCGACGCGCGAGCCGTTCCGCAAGCCAAAGCACGAGCGGTGTTTTACCTGTGCCGCCCACCGACACATTGCCGACGATGAGCACCGGCCGTGAGACTTTGATCGTGCGCAACATTCCGATGCGAAAGAGCGCACGGCGCACGAGCGCGACGCTGGTAAACAGCAGTGATAGCGGAATCAAGACGATGAACAACGCGAGGGGTGCGCGCTCGTACCAGACGCGCTGCAGGATGCGATCAGCGCTCACGAGGCGACTTCAGGCTTTGAATTGCATGCGATGGAGCGCTGCATATTGTCCATCGCGTGCAAGGAGGTCTGCATGCGTGCCGGACTCGACGACGCGGCCGCTATCGAGCACGAAGATCCGATCCGCCTGCTCTACCGTTGAAAGTCGATGCGCGATTACGAGCGTCGTGCGGTTCTGCATCAGATCGTCGAGGGCGCGTTGAATGATGCGTTCGGATTCGGTGTCGAGCGCCGAGGTGGCTTCGTCCAGAATCAGGATCGGCGCATTCTTCAGGAGCGCCCGAGCAATCGAGATGCGCTGACGTTGTCCGCCGGAGAGCAGTACGCCGCGATCGCCCACGGTCGTATCGAGCCCCAGCGGAAGGTCTTTCACGAACTCCATGACGTGCGCCGCGCGCGCGGCGTGTTCGATCTTATCCAACGGCACATCACGCCCGAAGGCGATGTTGGCCTTGATCGTATCGTTGAAGAGCACGACGTCTTGACTGACGACCGCAATCTGTTCGCGCAGGCTACGCAGCTCGTACTCGCGCACGTCGATCCCATCGATGCGCACGATGCCGCTGTCGACGTCATAGAACCGCGGCAACAGATTGACGAGCGTCGATTTACCGCTCCCCGAGCGCCCCACGATGGCGATCATCTCGCCAGCTCGGACCGTCATGTCGATATCGCTGAGTGCGACGCCCTTGCCCGCCGGATACGAAAACGACACCCGTTCGAAGGCGACATCGCCGCGCACGCGATCCGCACGTTGCGAGCCGCCTGTCGGCTCAGGACTTTCATCGATCAACGCGAAGATACTTTCGCCCGCCGCAATGCCCTGCTGAATCGGGCCGGCGACGTTCACCAAGCTGCGCAGCGGTTGCGCGATATTGACGAGCGCCACCAGAAAGGCCATGAGATCGCCCATCGACATCTCGCCGCTGATCGCCTCGGAGATTGCGATCGACAGCACGAACGATGCGCCGATGATCGTGACCATCTGCACGACCGGGTTCGACAATCCGCGCGTCAACACGAGCCGCATGTGCGAGCGTCGATTGTGTTCGTTGACGCCTTCGAAGGCGCGGTTCTGATAGTCCTCGGCGTTGTAGACCTTGATGACGCGGGGCGCCTCCAAGCTCTCTTTGGCGACGCGCGTAATGTCGCCCATCGAGTCCTGAATCCTTCGGCTATAGCGGCGGAATTTCTTGTTGATGATCGAGACGAGCCAACCGATCAGCGGCCCCATCGTGAGTGCGATGAGCGTGAGTTTCGGATTGATCACGATCAGCATGTAAGCGATCGAGCCGAGAATCGTCAGCGTCTCGCGCACCGTCACGGTCACGGAATCGGTTGCCGCCTGCCCGACCTGCTCGGTGTTGTAGGTGAGGCGCGATAAGAGCACGCCGCTCGAGTTCTTGTCGTAGTAACCGACCGGCAGGTGCAATACGCGTTCGAAGATCTGGCTGCGAAGCTTTTTTACGATCCGCCGACCGACATACCCCATGCAGTAGGTTTGCGTGAAGTCACCCAGGCCGCGCAGCAAGAACAAGCCGACGAGTGCAACGGGCAACCACACGATCGTTCGTGGATCGCGGTCGACGAACGTGCCATCGCCAAATTCTTTTGCGAAGGCGCTGAACAGCACCATGCTCGTCGAGAACATGACGGCGCCAAGGATGCCGAGCGCAAACATGCCCCGGTGCGGCCGTAAATACGACAGCAAGCGCGTATAGACCGACCACGCATTCGTAGCGACCGGAACTGAAGTGGAGCGCTCAACCGTGGACATGCGTTATCGCGCTGGCGCTGCGCCAGGATCGTTGACTGTCGCGATGTTGATGGCGCGAAAACCCAACCGGCCGACAACGTCCATCGCCGTAACCACAGACTGGTGAGTCGCACGCGCGTCGGCACGGATCGTGATCGGCACATCGCGTTGCTCGCCGGCGACTTTGCTGACGGCGGCCGACAAGGTCGACGGACTCGTATTCAGCAAGGTTTGACCATCGACTCGAAATTCACCGGATGCCGTCACGGTGATCTCGATGGGATCGCGTTGCTGCTGTGGCGCTGGCGCCGTACCGGCTTGCGGCAATTGAATCTGGATACGCGACTCATCGATGAACGTCGTGGACACCATGAAAAAAATTAGCAGCAGCAGCACGACATCGATGAGCGGCGTCATGCTCACCTCAGGCTCTTCGCGCGGGCGCGGGCGCAGGTTCATCGCGGCGTCGCATCCTGTTGCCCTTCCATGGCTTGAACGAGCTTGATGGACTCCTTTTCCATCTCGATCACGAGGCTATCGACCCGCCCGCGTAAATATTTGTAAGCGAGCAGTGCGGGGATCGCGACCGTGAGCCCAGCGGCAGTGGTGATCAACGCCTCCGCGATACCGCCGCCCAAGGCCGCCGGATCGCCGACGCCTTCGGTTTGAATCGCGTTGAAGGTACGAATCATGCCAACCACCGTGCCGAGCAGCCCGAGCAGAGGTGACACCGCGGCAATCGTCCCCAGCGTGCCAATGAAGCGATCGAGTTCGTGCACGACATGGCGGCCGGTGTCTTCGATGGCTTCCTTGATGATGACGCGTTCGCGATTGCGATTGGCCAGACCTGCGGCCAGGATTTTGCCGAGTGGAGAATTTTGTTGCAGGGCCAGGATGTGCTTGTCCTGGATCTGTCGTTGCTCGACGAGCTTCCAAACCTTCTCCGTCAGCTCCGTCGGCAGCACGCGCCGTTGCTGCAGCGTCCATAAGCGCTCGAGGAAAATAGCCGCGGCGATGATCGAAGCGAGGATGATCGGCACCATGACCGGGCCGCCGGCTTTCACGATTTCGAACATGTTTCGTTGCGTCGTCCCGACAACCGGATTCGGCGCGAATACTAACAGCTTTGTTTGCTCCCGCACGCAAGCTCAGGGGCAGCCGTAGGCCTCTTTGCGCACTCGATCGTCTGCATTTTCAACGAGCGGACCAGTACCGTGGGTGTTCGTGTCGGTAATGGCGGAGGGTCACTGCGCCGTCGGACGGCACCGAAATTTCGATCGCACCGCTGTCGATCGTCGATACGACCCGTGCACCGGCTTCATGCCAACGCTCGACGACATCCTCCTTGGGGAAATCCCAGCGATTGCGATATCCCGCAGACACCACTGCAAGTGATG
>CAZIXV010000244.1:0-5771 GCA_964543105.1 uncultured Steroidobacteraceae bacterium | reverse complement strand
CGGGCTTCGCCTTGAACATCATCTTTTCGCCGGTGAACGGGTTCACGCCTTCGCGTGCCTTCGTCGCAGGCTTCTTCACAACTTTCATCTTCAACAGGCCGGGGAGCGTGAACAAGCCCGACTGTTTCAGGCTCTTCTTAACGATTCCGTTCAGCGAATCGAACACTTCGGAAACCTGCTTCTTCGACAGTTCGGTGTCTTTCGAAATCTGACCGAGGATCTCCGACTTCGTCGGTGCCGCATTTTTCTTCGCCATCTTGCAATCTCCTGGTATGTGTGACGATGCGCGCCTCTAAGAGAACTGAGTAATTCGGCGCGTCGGTATCAATGCGCGCGGGAAAATATCACAAGATTTGCCGCGGATTAACTAGCCGATGCATTTTTCTTCCTTATTTTTTAGGGTTTCGCGCGCCTCGACGTCGCGCATCGCTGCCGATCGGGAGGCTGCGATCAAGTTGAGTGAAACTCGCGCTGCAACTTCACCTGCATCGGCATGGATTCGCCAGTTGGCGACGCTTGGATATCGAAGACGAGAATTTCGGAGCCGCTGATCGACACCTCACCGACGTAGTAGATCGCATCGCCCTCTGAGATGCGGCGCATGTCGATGCCTTTCATCTGCCCATTCAAGTTGTAAGCGGACACATCTACGGTGCCGTCGACGGGCGTGCCCGTAGACTGCTCACCGTCCTTGCGCAGCATGGTCACGGTGAGCATCACCCGGTTCGGGCTGCGCTGGATGCCGTACGAGCGTGCGACATCCGGAAGTAGAGTGTCGGTGCGCAGAGCGTTGTAATGGATCGAATAGTTGCCGAAGTCCTGAAAGGACTCTGTCGCGGGCTGAGCAGGGGCGGTCGTGCGCTCCGGCGCGCGATTGCAGCCTGCGGCAGCAAGCGCGAGCAGCGAAACGAAGATCCATGTTCTTGTTTGCATGCCGATACTCTCCGCAATGAACTCAAAGGTCAGTGACTTGAATTCGACTATAGAGCACAACGGAGGCGCTGGGCGATAGGCGATGAGCGAGAGTTGAGTCCGCGGGCGCTGGCGTCCGGTCGTGTCAGGTGATCAGAATGACGAGCGCCTGCAGGCCGATGATCACGAACAGCGCCGATAAGTCGAAGCCTCCAAAGTTTGGCAGCACCCGCCGCACCGGCCGCAGCAGCGGTTCGCACAGACTGGACAGTATCGCGGCCGCCGGGCTGTACGTGCCCGGCGCGACCCAGCTCAGTAAGACATATAAGAAGAGCGCGAACGTGTAGAACTGCAGCACCGTGATGACGAGATTGAGAATGGCGATCTGCAGGAACTGAGGCACTGTAAACACCCACGGATAGGCGCCCAGCAGCCATAGCGTCGCAGTCGCAGCGATCTGCACGATAAACAGGGCGGCCAGCGACGCCGTATCGATTTTGCCGAGCGGCGGAAGCACCCGGCGCAGCGGCAAGACGAGCGGATTCGTCACGCGAATCACCGCTTGGGAAAGTTGGTTACGGGAATCCGCTCGAACGAGCGGCAGCAACACACGTAGTAAGAACACGGTGACGAGCAGCACCTGTAATAAGGTGCGCACGATAAAGATGAGTGCGTCCATCGAAAGAGTGGGTGCTCGCGTTTATGACGTGCCGAATTGCTCTGCCAGTTCCCGCGAGCGGCGCGCGGCCGCAGAAATGGCGCCGGCAAAGATACCACGGACATCATGGTCTTCCAGGTGCTGAAGCGCTGCTGCGGTGGTGCCGCCCTTCGATGTCACTTGTTCGCGCAAGGTGGCCGGCGGATCGTTCGCATCGCGCGCCATGAGGCCGGCGCCATACGCTGTCTCGACCGCCAAACGGTGCGCGACATTGGGCGGTAAGCCCAGCTCGATGCCGCTTTGTTCGAGCATTTCGATCAAAAGAAAAAAATACGCAGGGCCGCTGCCGGATACGGCGGTGACGACGTCCATCTGCGCTTCATCCTCGACCCACAACGTGGCGCCGACGGCGCTCAAGACGCTTTCGGCGCGCGCGCGCGCGCTGGCCGAGACGTCTTGCGCCGCATACAGCGCTGTCATTCCGCACCCTTGCAGCGCGGGCCGATTTGGCATGCAGCGCACGACTTGTCGGCCGTTCACCCAATGTGCAATGTCGCTCGCTCGGATTCCGGCGGCCACTGACACGATGATTGCGTCAGCCGGCATCGCATCGGCAATGCTGGTCGCGACCTCGCGCAGTTGCTGGGGTTTCACCGCAAGCACGATGAGGCGAGCGTCCCGCACTGCGCTCTGATTGTCTTGTGTTACGGCGATGCCGTAACTCGTGCGCAGTGAGTCCAGCTGAGAGGGCGCTGGATCCGCGACGATTATGTCGCGAGCTGCGGTGCCGCGTGCGAGCAGACCGCCGATGAGGCTGCGCGCCATGTTGCCGCCGCCGATGAATGAAAGGGCGAATGCCATCGAGGAAATGCCTTTGCGCAAGCGCTGCGGAAGCGCGCAAGTCTAGTACAGCTTGCGAGTCGTAACGCAAGCGAAGTGGCGTGCATCGCGTGTCGGCTTCCAACGCGTCGACAACCCTTACGGCGCAATGACTCGGTAGCGACGTTGGTGTGAGGTAAAAGCGGGTGCAATCTCAGGTGTTTGGCTGTTGTCGCAATCACGCTTTTCGGCAACCGACATGCAACTCGCAACATCGGTATACGCAGCAACGTGCGTAGCCGGCAAAAACGCTGAGCCGCTGCTGCAATCAGGAGAAAAGTGAGTACCAGTTAACATATTGGCTGCAATACCGCTCCGCTATACTGGCTTGCGCTATGTACGCGGATTGCGCCGGCGCAATTCGTAATGATCAGCGCGTCAAAAATTCGGCAGGGCGCCGATCGCGCGATGATTCGCGAGCTGTTGAGAGTTTCGACCGAGGAAAGTTTGCATGCCCGTTGATATTGCGCAGCTGCTCGCGTTTGCCGTTAAGAACAACGCATCCGATCTGCATTTGTCCGCCGGTGTGCCGCCGATGATTCGTGTCGATGGCGACATCAAGCGCATCAACATGCCAGCGCTGACGCATAAGGAAGTGCACAGCATGGTGTACGACATCATGAACGACAAGCAGCGCAAGGCGTTCGAAGAGTTCTACGAAACCGACTTCTCATTCGAAATTCCGAAGCTCGCGCGCTTTCGCGTGAATGCCTTCAATCAGAGCCGCGGCGCAGCGGCCGTGTTCCGTACCATTCCTTCGCTGATCATGTCGCTCGATGACTTGAACGCGCCGAAGATCTTCAAGGATCTTGCGATGCAGCCGCGTGGTCTCGTGCTCGTAACAGGGCCGACGGGCTCGGGTAAATCGACGACGCTTGCGGCGATGGTCAATTACGTAAACGACAACAAACCCGATCACATCATCACGATCGAAGATCCGATCGAGTTCGTCCACGAGAGCAAGCGCTCACTCGTCAATCAACGCGAAGTGCATCGTGACACGCTGGGATTCAGCGAAGCGCTGCGCTCTGCATTGCGCGAAGATCCTGACGTCGTGCTCGTCGGCGAAATGCGCGATCTCGAGACGATCCGCTTGGCATTGACCGCAGCCGAAACCGGCCACCTGGTGTTCGGTACGCTGCACACCAGCTCCGCAGCCAAGACGATCGATCGTATCGTCGATGTGTTTCCGTCGGCTGAAAAAGAAATGGTGCGTACGATGTTGTCCGAATCGTTACGCGCCGTGATTTCGCAAAGCTTGCTCAAGCGCATCGGCGGCGGCCGCGTCGCCGCACACGAAATCATGATCGGTACGCCCGCAATTCGTAACTTGATTCGCGAAGGCAAGATCGCGCAAATGTACTCCGCGATCCAGACCGGCCAGAAAGAGGGCATGCAGACGCTCGACCAGTGCCTGGCCGAATTGCTGCAAAAGGGTATCGTGACGAAGGAAGAGGCGCGGTTCAGAGCGCAAAACAAGGACGCATTTTAATTGAGGGCGACGGTCTACGGGCGACGGGCTACGGCCGGAAAAGAAGGGCGCCATCTCTTCCGTTCTGACCGTGGCCCGTGGCCCGTCACCCGTCGCCAGCGGAGCTGATCATGGAACGCGAACAAGCCATCAAGTTGATGCAGGATCTGCTCAAGCGCCTCGTCGAGCGCAAGGGGTCGGATCTATTCATCACGTCAGGATTCCCGCCCGCTATCAAGATCGATGGCGAGATCCGTCCGCAGTCCGAGCGCGTCCTGACGCCTGAGCAAGCGGCGGTGCTGGTTCGTTCCATCATGAATGACAAGCAGACGAAGGAATTCGATTCGACGAAGGAATGTAATTTCGCGATCGCACCGGCAGGCATCGGGCGCTTCCGCGTCAGCGCCTTCGTACAACAAGGTTTGATCGGCTGCGTCGTGCGGATGATCAACGCGAAAATCCCGACGCTCGAAGACATGCAACTGCCGCCGGTTCTCAAAGACATCGTCATGTCGAAGCGCGGTCTCGTGATCGTCGTTGGCGGCACGGGTTCGGGTAAGTCGACCTCGCTCGCGGCGATGTTGAACTATCGCAACGAGAAGACGCGCGGCCACATCATCACGATCGAAGATCCCGTCGAATACGTGCACAACCACAAAGGTTGCGTGATTACGCATCGCGAGGTGGGAGTCGATACAGACAGCTGGCACATGGCGCTCAAGAACACGTTGCGCCAAGCGCCGGATGTGATTCTCATCGGCGAAATTCGCGATCGTGAGACGATGGAATACGGCATTCAGTTCGCTGAAACCGGCCACTTGGTACTTGCAACGCTGCACGCGAATAGCGCGAACCAGGCGCTCGATCGCATCATCAACTTTTTCCCCGAAGAGCGGCGCGAACAGTTGCTGATGGATTTGTCGTTGAACATCCGCGCGATGATTTCGCAGCGCTTGATTCCGCGCGAGTCTGGTGCGGGTCGAATTGCCGCGATGGAAATCATGCTGAACTCACCGCTGATCGCCGATTTGATCTTCAAGGGCGAAGTGGCGGCGATCAAAGAGGTGATGGCGAAGTCGAACCGGCTCGGAATGAAGACGTTCGATCAATCGTTGTTCGAGCTTTATGAAGCCGGCGTCATCTCTTATGAAGATGCACTGCGTAATGCGGACTCGAAGAACGAAGTGCGCCTGCGCATCAAACTCGAAAGCAAGCGCGAATCGCGAATTTCCGATGAAGCAGGCAGTAGTCTGCGCATCATGGATGACGAAGTCGAAGGTGTGATCGGCGGACGTAGCTGAGGAACGCAATGTCAGGCGGTGATGCGGTGGACGATATGAACGATACGGGTGAGGAACGCCCCGTCGTCCTCAATACCAAACCCTTGTTCAAGCTGATGGTGGACAAACGGGCTTCGGACCTGTTTTTCACCTCGTATGCGCCGATCAAGATCAAGATCGAAGGGCAGATTTTTCCCGTCAACAAGCAGATGTTGACGCCCGAGGTCGTGCGCCAAGCCGCCTATGGGCTCATGACGCAAGAGCAGATCGACGCGTTCAACGACGAACTCGAAATCGATTTCGCGATCTCCGAACCTGGCTTGGGGCGCTTCCGCGTCAACGTTTTTCATCAACGTGGCAACCCCGCCATGGTGCTGCGCTACATCACTGCGGATATGCCGCGGCTCGAGGATTTGGGCCTGCCCGAGATCCTGAAAGATCTCGTGATGATGAAGCGCGGCCTGTTGCTGATGGTCGGCGCGACCGGCTCGGGCAAGTCGACGACGCTCGCCTCGATCGTCGACCTCGCGAACCGCACGCGCGAGGACCACATCATGACGGTCGAGGACCC
>CAZIXV010000243.1:0-5793 GCA_964543105.1 uncultured Steroidobacteraceae bacterium | reverse complement strand
TTGGTTCCCCGGACGAAGTAGGGGATCAGCGCTCCACGGCAGCTAGAGCCGCCCGCGCGCTGGATTCCATCCACTTGCGCACACGGCGTGCGTCCGCGACGCGCGTGTATTTACCGAAGGAATTCATGAGCACCATGATCACGGGGCGCTCATCGATCACCGTTTTCATCACCAGGCACTGTCCGGCGGCATTCGTGAACCCTGTCTTCTGAACGACGACATCCCAATCGGGTTTGTTCACGAGCAGATTCGTATTGCGATACTCGACGAGGTGATTGCCGACCGTTACGGTCTCCTGCGGGTCGGTGGAGTACTCACGGATCAATGGATGGCGCGAGGCGGCATTCACTAGTTGAATGAGATCGAGAGGCGAGGCTTGGTTGCCGTTCGATAGGCCGGTGGCATCGGCGAAGCGCGTGTTCTTCATGCCGAGCGCCTTGGCTTTCGCGTTCATCGCTTTCAACAGACCGGGGATGCCGCCTGGATAGTGGCGGCCCAGTGCGTTCGCTGCACGGTTCTCCGAAGACATCAATGAAAGGTGTAGCAGTTCACCACGGGTCAATGACGCGCCGATGATGAGTCGCGAGCGCCTGCCGATCTCGATGTCCCGGTCCGCTTGGGTGATTTTGATTGTCTCGTCGAGCGGCTGGTTGGCCTCGAGGACGACCAGCGCGGTCATCAATTTCGTGATCGACGCGATCGGCATCGCGGTATCGGCTTGGCGTGACAACAAGACATCGCCGGCGTGCTCATCGAGGATGACAAAGGCAGCGGAACGCACATCCGCCGGATTCGAAGTTGCCGCTTTGGGCGCGGGCTTTGCCGCAGCAGCCGTGACGGTCGAAGCGTGTGCGCCCATGGCAAAGAGCCCCATGAGCCAGGCCGCAGTGATTGTTGTTAGTTGCTCGATGCGTGCCACGGGGTCCCCAAAAAAACCGATCCTTGAATCGCGCGGAGTGTAGCAAAGCACAGCGTGCGCTCGTGGACCGTGAATTCGCTTCGCTTTCCTGGCCAATGCGTCGCAGCGCTTTCTTGTTTTAAGGGTTGGGCGTACGAATCGTTTGCGCTCGAGCGCGGCAGACGCCTTAAAAAGAAGTTTCGGAACTGAATGATTCCCCGTACATTCTCGCGATAACGTGCATGTGAATGTCCCACTCGACGATGGCCGCGGGCATTACCGAGATCTGCACGGCTTGCCCAATGTCACAGGAGATCATCGTGAAGCGCTTACTGCTTAGTTGCTTGGTTTCGACTGCCATCTGTCTGCCGGCGCTCGCCGCGCTCAAACAAGGTGATGCAGCGCCCGATTTCTCGGCGCGCGCTTCGCTGGCAGGAAAGGAATTCCAATTCTCGCTCAAGGATTCTCTTAAGAAGGGGCCGGTCGTCGTTTACTTCTATCCATCCGCGTACACGCAGGGCTGCAACGTGCAAGCCCGCACGTTCTCGGTGAACCAAGAGAAGTTTGCCGCCGCCGGCGCGAGCATCGTTGGCGTGTCGCTCGACAGTATCGAGCGCCTGAACAAGTTCTCGGCCGACCCCGAGTTCTGCGCCGGCAAATTCCCGGTCGCCTCGGATGCAAACGGCCAAATCGCGAAGTCCTTCGACCTCAACGTCCGTGAAATGCAGGGCATGAAAGACACGCAGGGACAGAGCATCAACCACGGTTTCGCTGAACGTACGACGTTCGTCGTGACGCCCGACGGGAAGATCGCGGCGACGATCGGCGGCGAGACACCGACCGATAACGTCATGAAAGCCCTCGAAGCGGTTCAGCAGCTCAAAGCAAAATCCTAAGCGTCGACAGAGAGAGCGGGGTGCAAGGCCCCGCTCTTGACGCATCAGCGTAGCTGCGACGCGCTTTGCGGTGCAGCAACGCTTCTGATTCCAGCCCGCAGTACGTCGGTGCCGGTGCTTTGACAAAAGCTCACGGCATCCATCCGAAAGCCCTCATCCACGCGTTCCAGAATTCCCGACGCGAGAGTACGCTCTGGTGGCCGTTGCCGCGTCATCGCAGCGCGTCTCACGTCGGATATCAGAAGTCGCTCGGGGGAATGTCGTGACGAAACTGATTTGTGTACTCGTTCTGTCCAGCTTCGCGAGTATTGCGTCCGCTGCCGTGGGGCAGCGCGCCGGGGATTTCGCCCTGCTCGACAGCGAAGGCTATTTTCATCAGCTGAGTTATTACGACGATCACAAGGCCGTCGCGCTGCTCGTGCACGACAACGGCAGCAAGGCGACCGCCAAAGCGATCGCCGCCTTCAAGGATGCGCAGGCCAAACACGATCAGATCAAATTCTTCATGATCAATGCATCCGGCAATACGACGCGCCGCGCGGTGCAGGCGGACATCTCCCGTTACGCCACCAACATTCCGGTCTTGATGGATGACACGCAACTCGTCGCCGAAGCGCTGGGTGTGCGCAAGACAGGTGAGGTCATCCTGGTGCGGCCCGGCTCGACCGAGATCGTGTATCGCGGCCCGGTTGGCAAGCATTTCGATCGTGCGCTTGCACAAGTGCTCGCAGACGAGCCGGTGAAGAAGGCGGATGTGCGGGTGCGCGGCGAGAAGGTGAAATACGCTGCGACGACCGCATCGCACGGCGGCAAGATTTCGTATTCGAAGGACATCGCGCCGATCCTCGCGGAGAACTGCGCGCGCTGTCATCGTGAAGGCGGGATCGCGCCGTTCGCAATGAACAGCCATCTCATGGTGCAAGGTTTCGCGCCCATGATTCGGGAAGTCGTGCTGACGAAGCGCATGCCGCCGGGGCAGATCGATCCGCACATTGGCGAGTTCAAAGAGACGTACACGCTCACGCCGGCGCAGACGCAGAAGCTCGTACATTGGATCGAAGCGGGCGCTAAAAAGGATGGCGAGGTCGATCCGCTCGCGCAGCTGCAATGGCCCGATACGAAGTGGGCGTTTGGCGAGCCGGATTTGATCGTCAAAGTACCGCCGCAGGAGATTCCGGCGACGGGTGTGCTCGACTACATCCGTGTCGTCGTTCCCATCGAACTCGATCGAGATCGATGGGTGCGCGCGAGCCAGTACGTCGCAGGTGATAGGACCGTTCTGCATCACACGCTGAATGACCTGGTCTGGCCGGGCGAGCGTGGCGGCGCGTTTCTTGGCGGCGGCAATCCGAACAAGGCGCGAATTACGGCTTACATTCCTGGTGCCCAACCGCAGCATGAACCCGAGAATACGGGTGGTCTTTTGAAGAAGGGTTCAAAGCTCGCGCTGCAGTTGCACTACACGACGACCGGCAAGGCGACGACGGATGCCAGCGAAATCGGGCTGTGGTTCTACCCGGACGATCAAGTTCCGGAAGAGCGCATGGCGAATCAATGCGCCTGCATTTTCACGCGTGGCTGGGATCCGATTCCGCCCTACGAAGCGGATCACGAGATGCAGCAAACGATTACGATTCCAAAAGACGCGCACATCCACAGCATGCTGCCGCACATGCACTTTCGCGGAAAGCGCATGCGTTTTTATGCTGAGTACCCGGACGGACGCCGCGAAGAGCTCCTGAACATCGCGAAATACAATTACAACTGGCAGCTGGACTATGAACTGAAAGAGCCTAAGTTCGTGCCGGCCGGCACGAAGATCCGCGCGGTGGCCGCCTTCGATAACTCAGTTCAAAACAAAGCGAATCCGGATCCGTCGCGCACGGTGCCTTGGGGCCAGCAAAGCTGGGATGAGATGTTCTTCGGTTCGGTGACGTACAAGTACGTCGATCAAGACGGCGCGAAGGCGCAGGTGGCAAACGAAGGCGGATGAACCGAACATGTGTAGGGACGGCTAACCGCCAACAGCTAAGAAAACGCCGGCTCCTTCACGAGGATCCGGCGTTTCCGTCTGCAAGCTATGAGATGCGAGGCGCGAGCGGCTCTTCTTCCTGCGGGGTGAAGATCCAAAAGAGCACGTAGACGAGCACGCCAGGAAAAGCCGCCGAGCACACCGACAGAATCACGTAGAGCACGCGCGCCAGAGTGCGATCTATGCCGAGGTATTCGGCCAGGCCCGCAACGACGCCGGCGATCATGCGATAGCGGCGTGAGCGGCGCAGTGGAGGGTTCAAGCCAGTCATCGAAAGTCTCCTGCAAACGCGTCCCGAGGTGGGATGCGCGAAGCGTGGGGGCTGCAGGAGCGACTTGGAAGTGCTCGCCGGCAAGCTGCAGGAGCTTGCCGGTCAGAGGCGCATGGAGCGGCGGACGTCCACCGATCCCTTACTTTTTAGCTTTGTCTTTCT
Organism: uncultured Steroidobacteraceae bacterium; assembly: GCA_964543105.1. Taxonomy (GTDB): domain Bacteria; phylum Pseudomonadota; class Gammaproteobacteria; order Steroidobacterales; family Steroidobacteraceae; genus Steroidobacter. The sequence goes on along the minus strand of CAZIXV010000243.1, from coordinate 1,534 downwards.
TCTTGTCTTCCGGCTTCGCGTCCGGATTTTCGATCGCTTCGAGCAGATCGTCATCGAGCATCGTGACCGCTGGCAGATCTTTCGCTTCCTCGACGTGCGGCTTGGCGAGTTCGTGCAACTGGGTCGCCACGTCGTGCAGTTCACGGAAGCGCTTGGCCAGCTTGCCCGAGTTCTCGGTCAAACGAAGCAATTTCTGATCCTGCTCGAGCTTTTCCTTGCGCAGCGTTTGAAAGCTTGATTCCACCTCGCGGCGCGCTTCGGCTTCTTCCTGCCGTTGCTTCTTGAGCGTGTTCATTTTCTTGAGCACGTTCTCTGGCGTATCGGCGAGTGCGGCGTTGATTGCCTTGAGCTGCTTTTCCTTATCGGCGACGCGCTCCTTGAGCTTTTGTGCTTCCTTTGCGGCCGTGGCGCGCTCTTGCGCGAGCTGGGCGGTCGTATTCTCTTTGAATTTCAAGAGCTCTGCGTTCTCGGACTGCAGCGCGTTGTGCGCCTTCACACTCGCGGTGAGCTTCTCTTCCAGCGCGGCAATGGCGACGCGAGCTTCCTCGCGCGCGATGCGCACACTCGACTCCGACTCCGCAATACGTTGCAACGTCGTGTCCAGCGCTTCCTTGAGCTCGTCCTGGCTGCAGTTCGGGTCCAGCTTCAATGCTTGTGCCGCCGAGCGCATCAACATCTGCTTGCTGATCGCAAGATCTTTCCAAACCTTCAACTGAAGCTCGAACTCCGCTGGATTCACCATCTGTCCTCGAAAACGCAAAAAAAGGGGCGCGGATTGTAGTGCAATTCAACCCGTGCAGGGGAGAGGGCACACTGCAAAAGGCCGCGGAAAAACTCGCAAAATTGACTGTGGCGAGCCCTGCATCTGTTATGTGAAGCGATGCGCCTTGCACGATCGCAGGCTGTCAATTGCGCAGGTACGGGAAAAATCAAGGTCTGGCGCACCGAAGATCGGCTCGTCTGAGCGATTGCCGTGCGCAAAATCCGCAGGCAATGTGCTCGCGCGATGATGTCAGGACGAATGAACAACGAAGAACCGGAGGGAGTATGCGATCGATGTGGGTGTGGGTTGGGTGTGCGGCCATGGCCGCAAATGTGGCGGGCGCGCAGGTCCAGTCGGCTGCGCAGGCGCAAGCGCCCGCCAGCGTTGCAGCGAGCCCGCGAGCGGGCTATTTGACCGCCGAAACCTTGCCAAGCAGCGCCGTGCTAGTGCCGGTGCCCCCAGCGGCGGGCAGTGCGGCATTTGCTCGAGATGAGGAAATCCATCAAAAGGCCCTGGCATTGCAGGGCTCAGCGCGCTGGGAGCTCGCGATGCAGGACGCAAAGCTGTCACTACCAGACTTGGCGGAGACGTTTTCGTGTGCGCTGACCATCACGCTCAGCGAGACGCAGACTCCGCGTGCGATGCGACTATTGCGTCGCACGCTCATCGATGCCGGTCGATCGACCGCCGAAGCAAAAAAACGATACCAACGCGCACGTCCATTCATGACGAATGGCAAGCCCGTCTGCACGCCGCTTCGCGAAGACGCCT
>CAZIXV010000242.1:0-5831 GCA_964543105.1 uncultured Steroidobacteraceae bacterium | reverse complement strand
CACACGATCACACGATCACACGATCACACGATCACACGATCACACGATCACACGAACCTTCTGACCGTCAACCGTCAACCGTCACCCGTCAACCGTCACCCGCGGCGCTACGCCTCAATCAGCCCCGCGCGCAGCGCAATCAACGTGAGCTCGGCCTGATTGGAAGCATTCAGCTTGAGCTTGACGTTGTACAGATGCGTGCCGACGGTCGAGGCGGACAGGTTCAGTTCGGTGGCGATGCGTTGTACGGCGGCACCGCGTGCAAGGCGGATGAAAACCTCGAACTCGCGTTCGGACAATTGTTCGAGCGGCGAGCGCGCCGAGTCGATCTCTGCGAGTGTCAGCTCGTCCGCCAAGCGCGGATCGAGGTAGCGCTGCCCTGCAGCCACCGCCCGTACACCTTCCAGCAGCGTTTCAGGCGCGGTGCGCTTCGACAAAAAGCCAAGCGCGCCTTGTCGCAACGCGCGTCGCGCATGCATTGCATCATCGTGCGCCGACAACGCGAGCACGCGTACCTCTTTGTCGCGCGCTTTGAGTCGTTTCAATGCTTCGAGTCCCCCCATGCCCGGCATCGAAATATCGAGCACCACGACATCCGGCGTGTATTCGTCGAAGCGAGCAATACAGCTTTCGCCAGAATCGGCTTGTGCGATCACGCGCACATCGGCCGCGGTTTCGAGCAGCAATTTGAAGCCGGTGCGGACCACCGCGTGATCATCAGCAAGCAACACAGTGATCATGAAGGAACTCGCAAGGGAATTTCAGCGTGGAGTTCGACGCCGCCCTCGGGTCGTTCGCGCACGATAAAGTTGCCTTCGAGCTTCGCGACGCGCTCGTTGAGGCCGCGCAAACCGAGGCCGAAGTGGGTGCCGTCGGCCCATTGTTCGGGGAGGCCGACACCGTCATCGCGCACCGTGACGATCACTCGCTCTGCAATCACGCGCACATTGATCGAGATGCGTTGCGGATTGGCGTGGCGCACGGCATTCGTCACGCCCTCCTGGACGATGCGGTAGATCGCAAGGCTGACGCCCGCATCGAGTTCGGCGTTCAACTCATGGTGCAAATCAAGCGCCACGGCGGCATGGCGACGACGCCACGCGTTGACGAACGCTTCGAGCGTTTCAGCCAGGCTGAACGTATTGAGCGCGAGCGGCGTCAGGCGGGGAATCAACCCGTGCATGGCGTCGTAAAGTCGTCCGGCTTCGGTCGAGATGAGCTGTGCTGCCTCCTTGGTGCGCGCATCCGTCGTGTTCTGGCCGGCGATGACGATGGCGAGCGTGCGAATCGCCGTCACCGATTGCGAGAACTCATCGTGTAGTTCGCGAGCGATGAGCTGACGCTCTTCGTTCAAACGCAATTCGATCAGCTCATCGAGTTCACGGCGCTCTCGCAAGCGCGTCTCGACAGCACGTACTTTACTTTCGGCGCGCCAACGTTCTTGCACCGACTCTGCCATGCGGTTGAAGGCGGCACCGATCGTGGCTGCCTCAGCACCGCGAAAGGCCGGCAACCGGTGTTCGAGTTCGCCGCCTTCGATTCGATTCAAGCCGTGCGCGATGATCGGCAGCGGCGCCATCGCGCGCCCCACCAGCCAAAAGACGAGCGCGTTCAATCCCAAGAACGTCAAGCCGCCCACCCAGAGCAGCTGGATGCCGTCATCCCAGCCATCGAGAATCGCGCGCGACGCGTTGGCCTCGACGATCAATTGCGAGCCGTCCGGCAATGCGACGATGTGGGGTGGGGTGCGGGGACTCAACCAGTGTTCGAACCACGCAGGCGCGCGGCGATCAGCTTTGTAAGTTGTGGCGGGTGAGCGATAGAGCGTCGTGCCATCGGCCGCGATGAGCTCGATTTCGTTCGCACGCACGCGGCCCAACTCGAGCAGAAAGCGTTGCACGTCGTCTTCATGTCCCTCGCCGTAGGTTTCGGCGACGCGGCTGAGCAGCCGTGTAGCAACGATGTTCGCGCCCGCGATTTCTTCATGAACTGCGCGTCGCGTCCGCTCGATCTCGACCGTGAGCAGCATCACGATGAAGGCTGCGCTCAGACTCGCGACGATCAGATTGATGTGGGTGCGCAGTTTCATCAGAGGCGACGATGGCAAGCGAAGCCGCAGTGTGCCGCAAGCCGAGGGTGCAGAGCTATGTGATGTGAGTGCCGCGCCATGTTTTGCCACGATGCGTCATCGCGGCGACCCATTTGCGCGTCGATGGCGCCGAATTGCCTGCTCGACTAGGCATACGTTGACAGGAGACGCACATGCAAACCAAACGTATCGCCACAGCCGCTGATTGCACTGATCGACGCAAACAATGCACATGGCCGCCGCGCGCCTTGCGTGAACCGCAGGAGGTGCAAAGACGAATCCCTTTGCGTTGGCGGCAGCCTTCCGGCTGGAACTCAGCGCTCACCCGGCTAGGCTGATTCCGCTCCACTCGGGTTACGGCGTGAATCCATACGCGCTGCTGCTCTGCGCTGGCGGGCCGTCGTACACTGTGGGCCTTTGTGAAATTGAGTGCTTTCCATGTCTTGGACCCTGTCGCAACGCGCACAGAAACTCACGAGCTCGGCGATTCGCGAAATCCTGAAAGTGACCGAACGGCCGGAGGTGATCTCGTTTGCGGGCGGTTTGCCTTCGCCTGCGACGTTTCCGGTCGAACGGCTGCGTGAAGCTTGCGCCAAGGTGCTGACGAGCGCGCCATCGCCGGCACTGCAATATGGCCCAACGGAAGGTTACCTACCGTTACGCGAATGGGTGGCGGCTCGCCACCAAGTGCATCCGAACAATGTGCTGATTACGACGGGTTCGCAGCAAGGGCTCGACTTGCTCGGCAAAGTCTTGATCGATCCCGGCAGCAAGGTGCTCGTTGAAACGCCGACGTATCTGGGCGCACTGCAGGCTTTTTCATTGAGCGAGCCGAACTTCGTGTCCGTCGCGGCGGATGACGACGGCCTCGTGCCGGCGCAACTCACCCGTGAACTTCTGGCCGACGCGCGACTGCTGTATTGCCTGCCGAATTTCCAGAACCCGACCGGCCGGCGTTTACCGACCGAACGGCGTCAGGCGCTGGCGCGCATCGCCGCGGATGCTGGTGTGTTGTTGGTCGAGGATGACCCCTATGGCGCGCTTGCCTATCGGGGCGAGCAGCTACCGACCTTGCACTCGCTGCATCCCGACGGCGTGGTGTACATGGGATCGTTCTCGAAAGTTCTCGCACCGGGCTTGCGCATCGGTTACGTGATCGCACCTGAGGAATTGCATCGCAAGCTCGTGCAAGCGAAACAAGCAGCCGATCTGCACACACCGTCCTTCAATCAACGCATCGTTCACGAGGTCATCAAGGATGGCTTTCTCAACGAGCACATTCCGCAGATTCGCTCGCTCTATGCAGATCAGTGCCAGGCGATGCTCGCGGCGCTCGCGCGGTATTTCCCTGCCAGCGTGCAGTGGAATGAACCGCTGGGCGGCATGTTCATTTGGGTGAAGCTGCCCGAGCACCTCGATGGCATGGCGCTGCTCGACAAGGCGATCGCCGAGAACGTTGCGTTCGTCCCCGGCGCGCCGTTTTTTGCGAACGAGCCGCACAAGAACACGTTGCGGTTGTCGTTCGTCACGGTGCCCAAAGACAAAATCGAAGCGGGCATCGCAACGCTCGGCAGAATCATCGCGAACGAATGCAGCGTGGGCGTGACGTCCGCGTAGGCGATCTGCGATTAACTCAATCACTTCGGGACTTGGGGCTCGGGCCAGATAAGCGCGCGTACCTTCCTGCCCGAGCCCCGAGCCCCGAGCCCCGAGCCCCGCATTAGCTCGCTTCGGCCCGCCGTGGCACGAAGGCAGACAGCTTGCTGTAGGTGCGCATCATGTCCATCGATGGATGCTGTGCCTGCTGGCGCATGAATGCTTCGAATGCGGCTGCGGGTAAGGGCTTGCTGAACAAGTAGCCTTGGTATTGATCGCAACCCAGCTCGCGAATGGCCGAGAGTTGCTCCGTCGTTTCGACACCCTCGGCGATCACCTTCAGGCGCAACGAATGCGTGAGCGAGATGATGGCGCGGACGATCGACAGTCCATCCGGGCTGCTGGCGATATCCCGCATGAACGAGCGGTCGATTTTAAGTTTGTCGATCGGGAAGCGGCGCAGATAGCTCATGTTCGAATAGCCGGTGCCGAAGTCGTCGATCGAGATCAGCACGCCAAGTCTGCTCAACTGTTCGAGAATCCCGGCCGAATTCTCCGAGTCGGACATGACTGAGCTTTCGGTCAGCTCGATCTCGAGCAGATGCGGCGGCAGCTGCGCTGCTTCGAGCGCCGCTTTCACCATGCCAACCAAGTCTTTTTGTCGAAATTGCTTCGCAGAAAGATTCACGGCAACGCGCATGAACTGCATATCGGAGAGCTGCCATGCGCGTGCCTGCCGGCATGATTCGCGCAGCACCCATTCGCCGATCTTCAAGATCAGCCCGGTGTCTTCTGCAAGCGGAATGAAGTCGCCCGGCGGCACGAGGCCGCGTACCGGATGACGCCAACGCAGCAACGCTTCCGCACCCGTGACCGCACCGCGCGTGACATCGACCTTGGGTTGGTAGTGCACTTCGAACTCGTTGTTCGCGAGCGCCTGACGCAGATCGTTTTCCAGCGAGAGCCGTTCGGGCGTGAACACGCTCATTTCCGGGCTGAAGCACTGGAAACTGCCCCGACCGGATTGTTTGGCGTGATACATCGCCTCATCGCTATGCGCGATCAGCGATGCGGCATCACGACCGTCTTGAGGGAAGAAGCAGACGCCCAAGCTTGCCGAGGTGTGCAGTCGGTTCGATGCGATCTCGAAGGGTTGGGTGAGTTCGGCCAGCACTTCGCGGGCGAGTGCCTCGACAGCGAACGTGCGAGTGACCGACGGTAATACGATCATGAACTCATCGCCGCCCATGCGAGCCACCGTGTCATGGGCGCGCAGCGTTGCCGTGAGCCGATGCGCCACTTGTTTCAACAGCTCATCGCCTGCTGAATGCCCGAGCGAATCGTTGATGCTCTTGAAGCGATCGAGGTCTACGGCAATGACTGCAACTTGCGTGGATTCGCGCTCCGCAGCGGCAATTGCCTGCTCGAGCCTGTCTTCGAGCAGCAGACGATTGGGTAACCCGGTCAGCGCATCGTGCAGTGCCTGGTGTTTGAGCTTTTCATTGGCTTGCCGTAGCGATTCCACGTGCGCCTGGGTTTTCGCCTGCAAGTGCGCGTCATAAAGCGCGGTGACGAGCGTGATCACCAGGATGGCCAACGCGAATCCGCCGATGACGATCGGAATCAATCCGTTATCGAGCGGCACGCCGCCAACGCAATAAGAGCCGGGCGAAAACTTCGACGCCGCCATGCCGGTGTAGTGCATGCCGGTGATGGCGCCGCCCATGATGGTGGCGGCGGCCACACGCGCGAGCGAAATCTTCCACGAGTCGCCACTGCGCAATCGAAACGCAAGCCACAGCGCTGCGAACGAAGCAACCACGGCGACCACGATGGAGGTGACGAGCAGGCCGGGTTCGTACGCGATCATCGGCATGACGCGAATCGCACCCATGCCGCTGTAGTGCATGCCGGCAATGCCCGCGCCCATGACGATCGAGCTGAGCGACAGTCGCAGCATCGATAGATCGTCGCGGCTGGCGATCGCCAATGCGAAGCCAGACGTCAGAACGGCGATGGCGAGCGAACCGAAGGTGATGCCGACATCGTAGGTGAGGCTGATTGGCAGCGAGAACGCGAGCATGCCGATGAAATGCATCGACCAGATCCCGACGCCCATCGCGAACGCGCCCGCGCACAACCAGGC
>CAZIXV010000241.1:0-5850 GCA_964543105.1 uncultured Steroidobacteraceae bacterium | reverse complement strand
GCGCGCAAACTGACCAAGGTGCCTTGCAGCCCGGCGCCCAGCATGAGCAGCCCCATGCCAAACAACAGCGTTGAACTTCCGCCGAGTGCGCTGGATCGCTGATTCATCGTCTAAAGCACCACATCGTCTTTGCTGAAGACGCTCATGGCGCTTCGCTTTCGGGATCGATATCGATATCGCGATCGAGGCGGCCGACGTCCAACACGGGCGAAGCATCGAGCGAGGCGGCATCCAGGATGTGCGCGATGCGCTGCAGCGCCGCGAGCATCGAAGATTGCTCCCACGGCTCCAGCGTGCGGAAGTGGCTGACGAATCGCTCATGCAGCGAGGTCGGCGTGCGTCGCACCTGGCGCTCGCCATCCGGCGTGAGCTGCACGTGCACACGACGCCGATCTTTTTCTCCGCGCGTACGAGTAATCCAACCGCGCTCCTGCAAGCGATCGAGCAGCGAGGTGACGGTCGCTTGCGTGAGATGCATCGCATCGGCGATCTGACGCGCCGTCATCTCGCGCTGCACTTTCAAGTACTGCAAGACGAGCAATTGAGATGGCGTCATCCCGTTCTCACGAGCGAGCGTTCGCGCACTGATTTGCGTGGCTCGGAGAATGCGCCGCAGCTCAGTCAGAACTTGTTCTTCCATTGGCGCCATCACGTAGAGAAACCGAGAGAAAACAAACCCCTTACGAAGCCGCCGTCGGCGATCTGACCACGGAAATCAAGTGCGGCCCATCTAAGTATCTCGATTTGACGATAAGATCTCATATCTTGTTGATATTTAAGGATTTTCAAACTTCAACGGTGGACTATCGAGCATATGCCCTTATCATTCAGTAACAAATTACTTAGATGATCAAATTGTTTTCGGATGGAATCACCTGCTTCACATACTTCCGAGCGGGCCAACTCGGCGCCGCTCGCGATCCGCTTTCGTCGTCCAATCGCAACGGACGGTCGGCCGGTGCACGAGCTGATCGCCAACTCTCCGCCGCTTGATCGCAACTCACTTTATCTGAACCTCCTGCAATGCACGCACTTCGCTGAAACGTGCGTCATTGCCGAGTCAGTTGATTCGGACGACGCACCCTGCGGTTTCATTTCGGGCTACCTGATCCCCGAACAACCCGAACGACTTTTCATCTGGCAGGTCGCCGTCGCGGCCCGCGCGCGAGGCCAAGGCCTCGCCAAACGAATGCTTTCCGAGTTGCTGTCGCGTCCCGTGTGCGCGGCAACGACATTTCTGCAAACGACGATCACACCAACCAACCAAGCGTCATGGGCGTTGTTTCGTTCATTCGCGCAATCGTTGGATGCCCCGTTCGAAGAGCACGTGCTGTTCGATCGCGACATCCATCTCGATGGCGTGCATGAGTCGGAACACATGGTGACGATCGGCCCTTTCGAGCCGCAAGCAGCTTCGTCTGCGGCCTAAGCGAGGATATCTACACGATGGAATCAACAACCAACATTCGCCCTCTGAGCTTCCGCAAAGACGTCTTCCAGACTCAGGAATCGCGCGTGCGCAGCTACGCCCGCTCCTTCCCGAGCGTCTTCGAGCGAGCCGAGGGTTCCTGGCTTTACGACAAACAAGGCAAAGGCTATCTCGACTTCCTGGCGGGCGCCGGCAGCCTCAACTACGGTCACAACCACCCGCATTTGCGCGCCGCGCTGATCAAGTACATCACCGACTACGGCGTTGCACACAGCCTCGATCTGCACACCTCGGCGAAAGCCGACTTTCTCGAAAAACTCGAGTCACGAATCCTGCAACCGCGTGGCCTGCCGTATGTCGCGCAGTTCACTGGACCGACCGGCGCCAACTGCGTCGAAGCCGCGCTCAAACTGGCCCGCAAGATCACCGGCCGCACCGACGTCGTCGCGTTCACGAACGGCTTTCATGGCGTAACGCTCGGCGCACTGGCGCTCACCGGTAACTCGCATCACCGCGGTGGTGCAGGCCAGGCGCTCGGCGGCGTCATCCGCATGCCGTTCGAAGGTTATCTCGGCGAAGGTGTCGACACGCTCGACTACCTCGACAAGACGCTGCGCGATCCGAGCAGCGGCATCGATCAACCGGCGGCGGTCATCGTCGAAACCGTTCAAGGCGAAGGCGGCCTGCATACGGCCAGCGCGGAGTGGCTGCGCAAGCTGCAGAAGCTGTGCCGCAAGCATCAGATGTTGCTGATCGTCGATGACATTCAGGCCGGCTGCGGTCGCACCGGCGGCTTCTTCAGCTTCGAGGAAGCCGGCATCGTGCCGGACATCGTCACGCTGTCGAAGTCCTTGAGCGGCATGGGCTTGCCCTTCGCCCTCACCTTATTCCGCCGCGAGCTGGACGTGTGGAAACCGGGCGAGCACAACGGCACGTTCCGCGGTAACAACCATGCGTTCGTCACGGCCGCCGCCGCCATCGACCACTTCTGGTCCGACGATCGCTTCGCCTCGGAAGTGAAGCGCAAATCGGCACTCATCACTGAACGCTTGAATGACATCGCCGCCATGTTGCCGGGCGAGGTTGAAGTTCGCGGCCGCGGCATGATGCAAGGCATTGCGTTCGAGAATCCCGCCGATGCGGCTGCCGTCAGCAGCGAAGCTTATCGGCGCAACATGATCATCGAGACGGCCGGCCCGCACGATGAAGTCGTGAAGGTGCTGTGCCCGCTCACCATTGCTGATGAGGATCTGGAGCGTGGTCTTTCGATCCTGCGCAGCAGTGTCGAAACGCTGCTCGCCGCGCGCCGTAAAGCGGCGCCCGCTGCCGCGAGCTAACTGGATTCGCTCGCGAATCCATGACATCGAAGCATTAATGGAGTTGGAATGATCGTTCGTAATCTGAAAGACGCCCGCAAGACACCGCGGCGCGTCGCCACGAAAAACTGGGAGAGCACTCGCCTGTTGTTGAAGAACGACGCGATGGGCTTTTCCTTTCACATCACCACGATGTATGCCGGCACATCCACGCAGATGTGCTATCGCAATCACCTCGAGTCGGTGTACTGCATCAGCGGAACCGGCGAGATCGAGGATCTCGCCACCGGCAAGCGTCATCGCATCGAGCCGGGCGTGATCTACATCCTCGACAAGCACGATGAGCACATCCTGCATGCTCACGAGGAAATCGAGGTGGCCTGCGTCTTCAATCCGCCGCTGAACGGGCTGGAAGTGCACGATGAAAGCGGCGCCTACCCACTCGAAGCTGTAGCGGTGGAGTCGTAATGTCTGCTGTCATCGAATCTACGATCGAGCGCGATCCGTACGAATCGCGACGCAATCGCACGCCGGAAATCGGCCGGCGCCTGGACCCTGTAGTGCATGCGGGCAAGGCCGATCGCGGCCCGCTGACGCGCGCGCAGATCACGCATTACGACCACACGGGTTATCTCGAGATCGACAACCTGTTCAGCACGACAGAGCTGCGTACGCTGCAAGCAGAACTCGACCGCTTGCGCGCAGCGCCCGAGGGCATCGATCGCGCCACGCTGATCACTGAACCCGGTGGTGACGAATTGCGTTCTATTTTCGCCATTCACGAGCAAAGCGCGTTGTTTGCCCGTCTGGCGAGCGACGAGCGGCTTGCAAACATTGCGCGCTACTTGCTGGGTGATGACGTTTACATCCATCAGTCACGCCTGAACTACAAGCCAGGATTCTTTGGTAAGGAGTTCTATTGGCACTCGGACTTCGAAACCTGGCACACCGAGGATGGGATGCCACGCATGCGTGCGCTCAGCATGTCGCTGTCGCTCACCGAGAACACGCCGTACAACGGCCCCTTGATGGTGATTCCCGGCTCGCACCGCCACTACGTGCGCTGCGTCGGCGAGACGCCCGACGATCACTACAAGAAGTCGCTGCGCAAACAGGAATACGGCGTACCCGATCCTGGCAGCCTCAAGACCTTGTACGAAGAAGGCGGCATCGTTGCGCCCACAGGCGCTGCCGGCAAGCTCGTGCTGTTCGACTGCAACACAATGCACGGTTCGAACAGCAACATCTCGCCGCTGCCGCGCTCGAACGTCTTCATTGTCTACAACGCTGTAAACAACCGGCTGGTGACGCCGTATGGCGGCAAACCGCCGCGTCCCGAGTTCATCGCGACACGGCAGACGTTCAAGCCGATCAAACCGGTGTCCGGTGTGATCACCGCGCCATGAGACGCGCGGTGATCAAGCCGCTTCGCAGCGTGTAGGCGAGCAGGCACGTACGGCACGACGAACAAGAACATGAAACACCTCCGTCGCGTCGCAGCCATCGTCTTCGCCGCACTGCTGGTCGCGTGGCTGTGGCCCCGACCCGGTGAAATGGAACGAGGCGCGATGACCGGCGGCGATGCGCTCGCACGCATTCGCGAAGCAGGCGTCGTTCGAGTGGGCTTCGCAAATGAAGCCCCCTACGCGTTCATCGATACGAAGACCGGGCGCCTCACCGGCGAGGCGCCCGAGCTTGCGCGCCTCGTCTTTCGGCAGTTGGGCGTGCCCGAGATCGAAGGCGTACTGACGGAATTCGGCGCGCTGATTCCGGCACTCCAAGCCGGCCGCTTCGATGTGATCGCCGCCGGCATGTACATCACGCCAGCGCGCTGTATCGAAGTCCTGTTCTCCGATCCGACGTATGCGATCGGCGAGGCCTTTATCGTTCCCGCGGGCAATCCGCTCGGCATCCACAGTTACGAAGATTTGCGCGATCGCAGTGACGCCACGATCGGCGTCGTGACCGGCGCGATTCAATTGCAGTACGCACGCGAAGTCGGCATCCCGGATGACCGCGTGCGCATCTTTCCCAATGCGCCCGCCGCGGTCGACGGCGTCGCTGCTGGCCGCGCGTCGGTTTACGCCGGCACGGATCTCACGGTGAACGATTTGCTCGGCAAGACCAACGCGGCGCTCGAGCGCGCCGAACCGTTTGCAGATCTCGTCTTGAATGGTCAGGTCGTCAAAGGTTATGGCGCTTTCGGCTTTCGCAAAGACGATGTGGGACTGCAGGAAGCATTCGATCAAGCACTGCGCGCCACGATCGGCACGCCACAGCATTTAAGACTCGTCGAGCCGTTCGGCTTCAACGAACAGACCTTGCCGGGGACTGTCACCGCAACTGAGCTGTGCCAGGAGCGGTAACGATGCCCATCATCGACTTCCTGCAAACCCACCTGCCCGCCCTGATCAGCGGACTGCGCGTCACGCTGCAGCTGACGATCGGCGGCGCATTACTCGCACTCGTCCTCTCCTTGGCAGCGGGTTTGGGTCGGCGTTCGCGCAGCCCGTGGCTGCGCTGGCCTGCGAATGTCTACGTCGAAACCTTTCGCGGCACCTCCGCGATGGTGCAATTGTTCTGGTTCTATTTCGCACTACCGTTTTTTGGCGTGAGTTTGCCGGCACTTGCAACGGGCGTGCTGGTGCTGGGTTTGAACAGCGGCGCTTACGGCGCCGAGGTCGTGCGCAGCGCGCTCAACAACGTTCCGAAAGGACAGTGGGAAGCCGGACGCGCATTGAACATCCCCGACTACCGCATCCTGTGGCGCATCATCGTGCCGCAATCGCTGCCGATGATGCTGCCGCCCGCGGGCAACCTGCTCATCGAGCTGATGAAAAACACCGCGCTGGTGTCGCTGATTACGCTCTCTGAACTGACGTTCACGGCGCAGGTACAACGCGCGGCGACGCTCGAGACCGTGCCGCTGTTCGCACTGACGCTGCTGATCTATTTCCTCATCGCACAGGTGCTGGTGGTTGGCATGCGACGCTTGGAACGTCATGTCACCCGTCATCGAGGATCACGCGCGTGATCTGGAGCTGGCAATACGCACTCGATGTGCTGCCGGATATCCTGCGCGCGTTCGGCGTGACCGACGGGCTG
>CAZIXV010000240.1:0-5886 GCA_964543105.1 uncultured Steroidobacteraceae bacterium | reverse complement strand
GCGATCTGGATCGATCCACACCCGCATCGCCAGCGGCTGCGCGCCTTCGAAACTGACGCGCTGTACGCCGGGCAAAGTCGCAAGCTGCGGCTGCAGCGTGCGCGACAACCAATCGGTGAGCTGCGGCACGCTGCGCGATTCGGAGGTGAAGCCGATATAGAACGTCGCGTACGGACGATCTGCGCGCTGCACCTCGACGACCGGCGGTTCTGCCTCAGCGGGCAACTCAGAGCGCACTTGCTGCAAGCGTGCAGTGACTTCGGCAAGTGCATCGGTGCTGTCGTGATCCAGTTCGAGTCTCACCGTGACCGTGCTCACGCCCGCGCGGCTCGTCGATTCGACGTAATCGACGCCGCTGATAGCGGACACCACACGCTCGATCGGTGTCGTCAAGAAGCCGCGCACGGTGTCGGCACTCGCGCCCGTGTACACCGTGGTAATGACGATCGATGAGCTTTCCACGCTGGGAAACTGCTGCACCGGAAGATTGGTGAGCGCGCGCACGCCCACGAGGACGATCACCAGGTTCACGACGATCGCGAGTACCGGATGCTTGATGAAGATGTCTGTGAACGCACGCATGGTGACCGCCTTTCGGTGCGAGAAACTCGATGAGTGGTTTAGTGCGCGAGCGCTAATGTCTGCGGCACATCGATCACAGCCACGAGCGCTGCATCGCGCAACTTGAACGAACCTGAAGCGGCAACGCGTTCACCGGGCGAGAGGCCGGCGGCGATGATGGCCTCATCACCCGCGAATGATTCCACCTGCACTGGTCGTATACGGGCACGTACATGGTCGTCATCGCTGACCAGAACGAACACGTGCGCACCTTCCGGACCCTTGCGAACGGCGCTCGCAGGGACGACGACGGCAAGTTGCGATGCAGCGGTAGGGACGCGAACACGAACGGAAGCGCCCGGCCGCAACGCCGCACTCATCGACTGCAGACGGGCACGAACCGTCGCGTTGCGTGTGACCGGATCGACGCGCGCATCGATCGCAATGACGTCTGCGTCGAGCGCCGAGTCTTCACCTCGCGAATAAATGCGCACGTCATCGCCGACCTGTAATTGCGCAGCGACCTGTTGCGCCACGGAGAAGTCGACATACGCATCCTCATCGACACCCTGCAACGTCGTCAGCAGTGAACCCTGCGTCAGATATTGGCCGGGATGGACGTCGGAGATGCCGATGCGGCCGCGGAAAGGCGCACGAATCGTCTTGCGCTCGATCACGGCCTTGAGGCGCTCGATCTCTGCCACCGCGACGTCTCGCTCAGCGCGCGCCTGTTCGTATCGGGTTTGCGAGACGGCGCGATGACGCACCATGCGTTCCATGCGCTTGAACTGTGTCTGAGCGAGATCGGCTTGCGCTTGCAGGGCCTGCAATTCGGCCTGCTCGACGGACACATCGAGCGCCACCAACACCGTCCCCGCTTCGACGATCTGTCCCGGCGAAAGCGCCACTCGACGCACGGTTCCAGGCAATTCGTTACGTACGCTGATGGAGCGCGTTGCGACTACCGTACCGATCGAGGTCGTTGTCGGACTGTGTTGGCGTTCAGTCGCGATGGCGACCGCGACGGCTTCGGCGGGTTCAGGCTGACTTGCAGCGGTCACCTGCGCTTGCTCGAGTGCTGCATGCTTCCATGCAGCCAATGCAGTCCCTGTGCCGATCACGATACCGAGCAACGATAAAGAGGCGATCCAACGATGACGACGCATAACCGCTCCGCAAGTTCTGTAGAAATCCGATGCGTTACGGTATGCCTGGGCAACCCATGCGACCAATGCGGCGCGGCGAAAGTCATTCATGCCGTTGCGGCATCAATAACGCTCGGCACGATGCCGAGACAAACAGCTCAGAAGACTTGGTTATGTAGCGATGCTCGCACGCGATGACGCAGCGCGACCCATATCGCGACGCTGACCTCATAGAGCCGTTAATTTTCGTGGCGATTCGCACGCATGTCGCATAACCTCGCGTGCACATCACCGAGGACATTCACGTGGCAAGAGCGAAGGCACAGACAAAGGCGAAGACAAAGGCGAAGACAAATACGCGGGCGAAGGCGAAAGCAAAATCGAGAGACATCGAGAAGGGCTACACGAACGCACAGTTCGTCGCGAAGTTGCGACGGCTCGCCGATTCGATTGAAACCGGCAAGCGCTTCGCGATTCAAGTCGCAGGCGAGCGTCTATTCGTACCGGCGAATGCAGTGTTTAACATCGAACACGAACGCTCGAGCACCGACGAGGAGATCGAGTTTCAGATCAAATGGCAACGCGACTGATCACAGGGTCTTCTCTGGCGCAGACGCCGCCGGCTGCAGCCGCGAGGGGAACGTTTCGCCGCGCAGATTGACGCGGCCGATGAGCGGGAGTTTCAAACCGAGGCTCTTCGGATCGATACCGAACGTCAATCCGAGCACGTTCACTTCGAAGCCCTCTTCAATGCCCGCCATCACACCGGCGACGCCGAACAGATTCAGCTGCGCACCGGTGCCGCTCGGCGTCTTCTTCACCGGCATCAGGCCGAGATAATCCTTGCCGATCGCCGTGGGCGGCAGATCCACGCGCACTTCCGGCGCATGCCGCAACACCCACGCAGTGAAGGTGTTCGAATTGGGACCCGGCCAGACCGTATAGCGATCGGCATAGGGATATTCGACGACCGCCGCCTCGATCCGATCGATCACTTCATCGACGCCATCACCGCGCAGGTCACTTAGCAACTCCGGCTTCGCGCCGAACCAGTAGCCATCCGCAGGTCGATCGCTGGCGACGACGACGGTGCCGGTGCGCCGCAGGCGATAGCCGATGACTTCGTGCACGGTGAACGCCGCTGCATTGGAACGCTTCACGGCGATCCACGTGTGCACTCCGACGTAACCGCGCCAACCAACGGTGCGGGCTGCATAAACCTGCACGACCGCTTCAGGCGTGCTCGCCGGATCCGGTGCCATACCGGCCGGGCCGCGATAAGCAGTGCGCCAATCGTCTGCATTCACGGACTGCGACCAGCCCACGTACAAAACCGCCAACAGGATGTATCCGAGCACACCTGCAACCAGCATCTTGCGCCTCTTCATGCGATGAAATTCCCCATTTTTCGCGCGCTCCTGATCGGACACGGAGTGCTTCGTTTCGAATGACGCGCGAGATGTCGACCGAGCGTAGACCGAGCGCAGCCACACTGGTTCAGCGAACGTGACCGGAACTGGAGTTGGGTATGTACGTTACGAGTTACGCCGTGACAACAAGTACCTATTCTTGGGACGCAGAACGCAAGTACGCCATTGGGTTGGCGCGGGCGTTTGGAGGCGCTCTCCTTTTTTCGCTTCCGATGCTGATGACGATGGAGATGTGGCGTCTCTCATTGTCGATGGACTCGTTGCGCCTGGCGCTGTTACTTGCAGCAACCCTGCCTTTGTTGATCGGCCTTGCTTACTACCTGGGCTTCGAAGCTGCGGTCGATCTGCGCGACGCCGTGCTGGATGCGTTCGTCGCCATTGCGGTCGGGGCGCTACTGGCCGCGACGATCCTCGTGGTTTTCGGTGTGCTGGGCACCGACAACACTCCTCGCGAGTGGATAGGACGCGTCGGAACGCAGAGCGTCGTCGCCAGCATCGGCGCATTGCTCGCACAAAGCCAACTGGGCAGCAGCGACACGGAAGATCAGCAACGCCGCGAAGGCGGTGACTTCGCCGAATACTTCTTCATGGCGGCCGGCGCATTGTTCTTGAGCACCAATGTCGCACCGACCGAAGAAGTCGAATTGATCGCTCACATGATGTCCGACTGGCACAGCGTCGCACTCGTGCTCATCTCGATCGGCGTGATGCATGCATTCGTTTACACCGTCGACTTCAAAGGACAGCACGTGCGCGCTGAACGTGTGACGTTCTTGAGTGAATTCACACGCTTCACGGTGGTTGGCTATCTCATTGCCGCGGCCATCAGTGCGTTCATCTGCTGGTGCATCGGCCGTTTCGATGGCCTGGCGTTCGGCGAGATGCTGCGCATCACGATCGTCTTGAGCTTTCCCGCAGCCGTCGGCGCAGCTGCCGCCCGGCTAGTGTTGTAGCCATGAACACCAAACAGAAAGCATCTGAAACCCGCAAAGAAGCGCGAACGCCCATGCTCGAACGTTTGCTCGGCGGCGTCGGCTTACTACTCGTCGTCGGTTGTCTGGGCTATCTCATCTATGAAGGCATCAAAGATGGTGAGGCACCGGGTGCCCTTACGGTCACCGTCCTCGAGATCGTTCCCACGGGAGAGACCTATCTCGTCAACTTCGATCTTCAAAACGGCGGCAGTCAAACCTTGAGCAACCTGCAGGTCACCGCGCGTCTGTTAGAGGCCGGGCGAGAAGTGGAACGCGCCACGACGACGCTCGACTACCTGCCTGGACGTTCATCGCAGAGCGGCGGATTTTATTTCCGAGAGGATCCCCGGCAGTTCACGCTTGCGATCACGCCCGAGGGCTACCAACTGCCTTGAAGGTTGATTGAGCGACGGCGCCCGAACAACGCGTGCTTTCTTGCACTGCACTAGAAAATGTCGAGTCGTAGGGGAAATCCACGCCTTGCTCGCGCGTTGCCGCAGCGGCAATCGGGCAGGGTTGACTATGGATCTTTAGTCGCTATTCTCAGGAACATGTTGTCCCGTCACGCAATTCAACGCGGCCTTCTGCACGCAGGCCAGTCCATCCAGGGTCTCTCTCCCCGGGCATAGCGTTATTGCGCTGTTCGCTCGGGGCACCGGGCGACGCTCCCAAGCATTTATCAACAACTCACGGTTCGCGCCGTTTCCGGCCGAGTATTTTCATTAGGTGCAACATGTCCAAAGCAGAAATGGCACAACTTGCGGTTCGTCCTCGAATTGTCGTCACCACGGGCGAACACGCACAACTGTCCCGTCTCGCCGAACGCGCATCGGAGCGTGACTCGCCGATCGGCGACTACCTGATGGACGAACTTAGTCGTGCCTCGATCGTGCCCGATGACAAGTGCGATCCTGATGTCATCCGCATGGGCTCGAAGGTCACCTACCGCGAAGATGCTTCTGGTCGTGAGCGCACTGTGACACTCGTCTTTCCACAGGATGCCAATATCGCCGAGCAACGCATTTCCGTGCTCACGCCGATTGGCGCTGCATTGATCGGACTGAGCCCAAGTCAAACGATTGAATGGCCGAGCCCGAGTGGCGGCATGGAAACGCTTACGGTCATCAGCGTGACGCCTCCTGCAGAGCCAAGCTAAACCTCGGCTTCTGAGTCTCTCCTGCTAAGGCCGGAACATCGCGACCGGCCGGCTCATCTTCCGTCAGTCAGGTCGCCTCGAACCACAGGGCGCTGCCATGCGTTTCTTACGCATCGGAACGACGCATCCGTCGTTTGGAGGGGCCGTCATGAACAACCCGCGATTGAAGGTTGGCGATTGGTATCTGGATCGCGATAAACACGACTTTTTATGTGTGATCGGGGTTCACGAAGATGAGGGCGTGGTCGATGTGCGCGATGAGTTCGGCGACATCGACGAGATCGAATTCGACGAGTGGGAAGCGATGGACCTGCAGCTGTGCGCAACCCCACCCGAATGGAAGCTCACCGACAGTGATGATGACTTCAGCGACGATGCATCCGGCACTGAAAGCCTCCATCTGTGATGACGAATCTTGCGGCGCGGTCAGAAAGCCGCGCCGCTCACCTCACTTCGGCGAGCCCACCTACGACGCCTTTTGCTGAAAGCAGCACCTGCCACAATTGAATGCGGCGCGCGCGGAAGGATGCCGCGGACGACAGCAGATAGAACTCCCACATACGCTTGAAGCGCTCGCCGTATCGCTCAGCGAGTTCCGGCCAAGCCGCACGAAAGCGCTC
>CAZIXV010000239.1:5566-5906 GCA_964543105.1 uncultured Steroidobacteraceae bacterium | reverse complement strand
CGGTGGAGGCCGGGAATGAGGTCGGCGACGGCGATGTACAAGAAGCTCGATGCAGCGATGGCGAGCGCGTACGGCAGCAGATGAGTCATCTCGTCGAGTAAGAAATACGCAAGGATGCCGCCGAGGACTGAGGTGGCGCTCGTGAGCAGGTTCAATGTCAGCGCGCGGGCGCGCGACATGCCGCTGTGAAGCAGGATCGCCAGATCGCCGACCTCTTGCGGGATCTCATGCGCCGTGACGGCGACGGCCGTCACGATGCCCAAGTGAACATCCGTCATGAACGCGGCGGCGATCAGCACGCCATCGAGGATGTTGTGAAAGCCATCGCCGATCAGGATCA
>CAZIXV010000239.1:0-5556 GCA_964543105.1 uncultured Steroidobacteraceae bacterium | reverse complement strand
CAGCGACGCCGAGGCGGCATCGCGTTGATGATCATTCGGCACGTGTCCTTCGCAAATGTCCTGATGGCAATGACGCCACAGGACGAGCTTTTCGAGCACGAAGAACGCAAGCAATCCGCACAGCAACGTAAAGCCGATTTCGTGTCCGTCCACCGAGGGTGTGGCGTCGATCGCATGCGGCAACAGCCCAAGCAAGGCCGCGCCGAGCAATGCGCCGGTCGCAAAGCTCACCGAATGCGGCAGCACGCGCGTGCGCAACTTTTCTGGCGCAAGCAGAAACGCAGACGCTGCTAACGCGCTCAGTAAGCCACCTGCAGCGGTGAACAGGACGATCCAGAAAAGAAGGGACATCGAGGTGGCCAGCTGACCTTCCGCTCAGCGGGCTGGCTGGCCGGAAAGTATGTAATGAGTGGATATTATTGCGAACAGGATGTGCGAGAAGCCTAGCACGCGTGTCAAGCGCACTCGTTAGAGGCATCAGGTGGGTTTCCCGGAATCACCACACTGTCTTTAGAAACTCGATCCCATGCAGCCTTTCGTCGTACGTCACTAGCGGCACGCCGTGCATGAGCGCAGTTGCTGCGATCATTCGGTCGGCGGGATCTCCCGGGAACGCCTCTCCGAATTGACCGGCGCGTTCGGCGATGGCATCCGTGAGGGGTTCGATGCGGTATTCGGGGAGCTGCCGCAGCTGGTGAATCCATTCCGAGGCGCTTACGTTAAAACGAAGACGCCCCCTGCGTTCGAGGGTAGCTATCTCAAAAATTGAGATGCTGGAGATGATCAGCCCGTGACTCTGGCGATGCTGCTCAAGCAGTCGGCGCACCTTCCGAGAGAGCTTCTTTTCGTCTCCGCCCACCCACCAAAGTAAGACGTGGGTATCCAGGACGATCATTGGTTGGCCGCCCACTCCTTCGGCCCATGTGCGGATTCCATCGGCGATTCGTAATACATTACCGAGCCTCGCAATCGCTCGCGAATGATCTCCGACTCCGCTTCTACCGCCTTCGGACTGGAAATCTCAGCGATCACCTCGCCTCTGGATGTGACGCGGATACGCTCCCCGCGCCGCGCACGCTCCAGGTATCCAGGCAGATTCTGGCGAAGATCCGTCACATTGACTTCGGTCATGGCGTACATTCCGTCTGTACATCAATCTGTACAGATGAAATGTACGCTCTGCGCCCCTGACCGTCAATGCGCCAGCCAGATCAGCGACGCCATCCGCCCCGTGCGCGGTTCGCGACGGTAGGAATAAAAGCGTTCGCTGTCCCCATAGGTACTGAAGCCGCCACCGAAAATCTGTGCGACGCCGAGTGCCCGCAGTTCGATGCGCGCCAGTTCGTAAAGGTCCGCTTGCCAGCGCCCGCGCGCGTTAGGCACAAAGGCCGTCCGTGCGCCAGCGTGGCGGGCCACGAACTGCTCCACGACCTCGCCGCCCACTTCGAACGCATCGGGCTCGATTGCCGGACCTAGCCACGCCATCACACGTGATGCCGACACCTCCATCGCGGCCAATGTCGCTTCGATCACGCCGCCGGCCAAACCGCGCCAACCCGCGTGCGCCGCAGCCACGACTTGCCCCTCGAGATCGCAGATCAAGACCGGCAAGCAATCCGCCGTGAGGATCGCGCACACCTCGCCGTCAGTTCGCGACACTGAAGCATCAGCAGTGGGTGGTGAAGTGCTCGGCCCGCCGCTCCAGACGCTCGTGCCATGCACTTGCTGCAACCACATCGGCTCACTCGGCAAGCCGGCCTGCGCGCATAACAGCGCACGATTGCGCTGCACGGCCGCCGGATCGTCTTCGACATGCGTGCCGAGATTGAGGCTCGCATATGGTCCATTGCTGAAACCGCCGTGTCGCGTCGTCGCGAGCGCGCGAACGTTCGCCGGCGCAGGCCACTCGGGTTGGATGAAGGAAATGCTCATCGAGCACTCGCGGCTGCGGCTTTCGCATCCGCGGCGAGCACCGCCAGCAGCGCCTGAAAGTCGGCCGGCAATGGCGCACTGAGATCGACCGCTTTACCCGTCACCGGATGCTCGAACGCCAATCGCGCGGCATGGAGTGCTTGCCGCTTGAAGCCGCGCAAAGCTTCGATCAGCTCGGGGCTCGCACCCTTTGGCAACAGCAGCCGCCCGCCATACACGCGATCGCCGATGAGCGGATAACGGATGTGCGCCATGTGGACGCGGATCTGATGAGTGCGACCGGTCTCGAGCTGCAGACGCACATGCGTGTGGCCGCGATAACGCTGCAAGACGCGATAGTGCGTCGTCGCCTCGCGGCCATCCTGTCGAATGGACTGCCGCAGCCGATCCACCGGATGGCGCCCAATCGGCGCTTCGACCGTGCCGCCGCCGGTCATCACGCCCTGACAAACGGCTTCGTACTCGCGTTCGATTTCACGCGCTTCGAGCATCCGCACCAATGCCGTGTGCGACTCGAGCGTGCGCGCGACGACCAATAGGCCCGTCGTGTCTTTGTCCAAGCGATGCACGATGCCGCCGCGCGGCAACTGCGCGAGCGCCGCATCGAAATGCAGCAACGCGTTTTGCAGCGTGCCGTCCGCATTGCCGGCACCGGGATGAACTACGAGGCCGGCGGGCTTGTTGACCACCAACAGATGCTCGTCTTGATAAGCAATATTCAGGTCGATGCTCTCCGGCGCGACCGGCACGGCGTCGGGCAAGGTGGCGTTGATTTCCACTTGCTCCCCGCCGATCACCTTGTCCTTCGGACGCAGCTGGGCACCGTTCACCCGCACTTCGCCCGACTCGATCCAGCTCTTGATGCGCGTACGGGAATACTCCGAGAGCATGTCGGACAAGGTCTGATCGAGACGCTGCCCGGCCGATTCGTACGGAATCGTCAGAGAAAGCTGGATGGGTTGGGACATGGGAGTTGGGAACGAGGGAACTGAAGCATGCGTGCGGGGGACGAAGCCTAAACGAATGCGATGTGTAATCGGAAAAGTCAGGGCTGTTGGGCGCTGGGCTGCTGTCCAGAGACGAATACGGCGCTTTCCCACTCTGACCAGCGCGATCGCTGAACACGCCGTCTGGCAAGAGCCAGATCAAGAGGTTCTGTTTCTGTTCTGGCCGGCCCAGCACCCAGCAGCCCTTAGGCGGCCGTGAGCCAATACGTTAATGCCAGCGACGGGAGCATCGTTGACCGCTCCGGACACCTTCTTCAAAACCCGCGCCCTGATCCTTCGCTATACTGCCGCGTCTCCTGAATGACCCAGCCCAAATTCCTAAAGAATTCAATGATCAAGAATTCTCTTACGCGCTTTCTAACCTTGGCGATCGCCGCATCGATGCTCGCGCTTGCGGGATGCGGTGGTACCAGCACCCGCGAATTGCTCGGCAATGCCGACAAGCTGTACGAGATGGCCAAGAAGGCATCCGACAACGGCAACTTCCGCGACGCCATCATTTACTACGAGCAATTGGAAGCGCGCTTCCCGTTCAGTAACCCCGCTCGTCAGGCGCAGCTCGACTTGATGTACGCGTACTACATGAATCGCGAAGTCGAAGCGGCGATCGATCAAGCCGATCAATTCATCCGCGAAAACCCCGCTCACCCGCGCGTGGACTACGCTTACTACATCAAGGGCCTCGTGCAGTTCGAGCGCAATCCGAACTTCCTCGAGCGCTGGTTCAATGCCGATCTTTCGCAGCGCCCACCCCTCGATGCGCGCAAATCGTTCCAGGCATTCCAGACGCTGATTCAGCGCTATCCGAACAGCCAATACGTCGAAGACTCACGCCAACGCATGATCTTCCTGCGCAACCGCCTCGCGAACTACGAGGTGTACGTAGCGAACTACTACCTCGAACGCGGCGCCTACGTCGGCGCCATCAACCGCGCCAAGTACGCGATCGAAAACTACGACGGCGCCCCGCAAATCAAACGCGCCATCGAAATCATGGCGCAGTCCTACCGCCACCTAGGCATGGAAGCCCTCGCCGCCGACTCGGAGAAGGTGCTGCGGGAGAATTACGCGGATGTGGATCGGGTGGGGCAGGCGGAGGACGGCGAGGAGAAGGGAGCTTGGTGGAAGTTTTGGTAGCACTTAGCAAACAGACTACAGGCTACAGGCTACAGCCAGAGGAAGACGGCTCACGGAGGAGCATCAATGCGAGATCACACAAAGCTCAAAGCGTTTGGTTTGGCAGATCAGCTTGCGCTTAAAACCTACGAGCTGACACGAACGTTTCCGAGCGAAGAAAGGTATGGCTTGAGCAGCCAGATGCGGCGCGCTGCGATATCCATCGGCGCGAATATCGTTGAAGGTTCAGCCCGCCCCTCCGAGGTCGACTACGCCAGGTTTCTTTCCATTGCGTATGGCTCAGCTAAAGAACTTCAGTACGAAATATCACTTGCAGCGAGACTGGGCTACATGACGCAGGAAGCTCGGAAGAGTCTTGAAAAACAGGCTCTGGACACTTCCAAAGCCCTGTGGTCGCTAATCCGCGCGATTCGGAAGAACCACTCTGGCTGTAGCCTGTAGCCTGTTACCCGTCTGCGAGCGTCGCGTGCCCGCGCGTCAGCGCGCGCGATAGCCCGACGTAATCGGATACCTCCAATCTCTCCCGAACGCCCGATCGCTGATCCTCACGCCGGGTGGGGCTTGGCGTCGCTTGTATTCGTTGCGTTTAACCATGTCCAGGACTCGGCCGACGATGGCTTTGTCGAAGCCGCGGTCGCTGATTTCATCGACGGATAGATCTTCTTCGATGAACAGTTCGAGAATGGGGTCGAGGATCTCGTAGGGCGGGAGTGAATCGGAGTCGAGTTGATCGTGGCGCAGTTCTGCGGAAGGCGGTCGTTCGATCACTCGTTCCGGGATCGCAGCGCCGAGCGTGTTGCGATACCTCGCGAGGCGGTACACCAGCAATTTGCCGCAATCCTTGATCGGCGCGAAGCCGCCTGCCATATCGCCGTAAAGCGTGGCGTAACCGACCGCCATTTCGCTTTTGTTACCGGTGGTGAGCACCATGCGGCCGGTCTTGTTGGAGATCGCCATCAACAGCAGCCCGCGCGAGCGGGCCTGGATGTTTTCTTCGGTGGTATCGGGCTCGCGGCCTTTGAAGACGTCCTGCAACGCTTCTTGTGCGGCGGCAAACATGCCTTCAATGGAGATGACGTCGTAACGGATGTTCAGAAGCTTCGCTTGCGCCGCGGCGTCATCGAGACTCATTTGCGAGGTATAGCGCGACGGCATCATCACGGCACGCACGCGATCCGCACCGAGCGCATCAACCGCGATCGCAAGCGTCAGCGAGGAATCGATGCCGCCGGACAAACCGATGACCACGCCGGGAAATCCATGCTTCTGCACGTAGTCGCGCACGCCCAGCACGAGCGCGCCGTAAACGCTCGCTTCTTCCGATAACTCAGGCGCTACATGCGCTGGCTTGGGGTGCGCTTTGCCATCGATGAGATCCACTTCGACGAGCGCCAATGTCTCCTTGAAAGGCTCGACTCGCTGCACGACTTCGCCATTCGCGTTCATGACGAAAGAACCGCCGTCGAAAACCAACTCATCC
>CAZIXV010000238.1:0-5975 GCA_964543105.1 uncultured Steroidobacteraceae bacterium | reverse complement strand
GCCTGTAGCCTGTAGCCTGTAGCCTGTAGCCTGTAGCCTGTAGCCTGTAGCCTGTTGGCTTCTTGTGGTAGCCCGTTGGCTTCTGGCTGTAAAGCCGTTGCCCGCTACCCTTTTGCCGTCGCCGTCATTCGCGCCAACGGTTGCGGCCTTCCCAAGTGATAGCCCTGCACGTAGTCGACGCCCATGTTCTTTGCCGCGTCGAGGGCGCCGCTGTCTTCGACTTGTTCGGCGATGACTTGAAAGTTGAGTGTTCTCGCCAATTTGATCATCGCGGCCACCATGGCCTGATTGACCGAATCCGCGGCGAGATTGCGGATGAACGTCCCGTCGATCTTGAGGAAATCGAGCGAAAGATTCTTGAGGTTCCCAAACGACGATAGGCCGCGGCCGAAGTCATCGAGTGCGAACTGGCAGCCCATGCCGTGCAGCACGCCGATAAAACGCTGCGAATGTTCAATGTTCATGATCACGGAATTTTCCGTGACTTCGAAGCACAACTGATCGGGCGCTACGCCCGTGCGGTCCAGACAATCGACGACGAACTCGAGAAACATCGGATCGCCAAGCGTCTGACCCGAGAGATTGATCGCGAGACTTCGATTTGGCGGCAAACGGATGCCACCGCGACCCAACGCCGTGAGGGTGGTCTGTACGACCCACCGATCCACATCCGACATCAAGCGGTAGCGCTCGGCCGCGCGCAAGAACTCCGCAGGAGAGATACCGCCAGGCACCTCGTCATCCTGCAAGCGCAGTAACACCTCCAACGCAGGGCCGCGTGCAGCGTATTTGCCAATCGCCACGATCGGCTGCGCCATCAGCTCGAAACGATCTTCTTTGAGCGCCGCCTGCAAACGCTGCAGCCACTGAATTTCACCGCGATGACGCGCGACGGCTTCATCACGCGCGGAATAGACATGCACGTGATTACCTTGCTTCTTCGCGACGTAACACGCTGAATCCGCCGCGCTCATCAACTCATCGGGCGCGCCGCTTTCGCGGGAAATCTCGATGAGCCCAACACTCACGCCGATGTTGAAGATCTTGTCCTTCCAAACGAAACGGTAGTCGCTGATCTTGCGCACGACGTCATCGGCGATCTGCCGCGCCTTGTCGAGCGGACAGCCGACGAGCAGCAAACCAAATTCATCGCCGCCGAGACGCCCGACCGTATCGGAATCGCGCACCGTCTCTTTGATCAGCGCGGCGACCTCGCGCAGCATGTTGTCGCCAGCCATGTGACCGCAGGTGTCATTGACGACCTTGAACCGATCGAGATCCAGGTAGCACAGCACGTGGCGTACGGCATGAGCGTGCGCGGACTCGAGACACTCTTCGAGACGGCGCTCGAATTCGCGACGATTCACCAATCCGGTCAAGGCGTCGTGGCTTGCCTGATAGGACATTTGCCGCGCGAGGCCACGTACTTCGCTCACGTCGCGAACGACCACCACCGTGCCCGCCAATTCGCTCTTGTGCGATTTGAGCGGCGTCACGGTGAGTTCGACCGAGCGCTCATCGCCGCCGCTGCGGGAAATCATCAAACCGCGGCGTCCGACGGTGACCTTCTGTTTCGTGGTCAGACACTGCCGCACCGGATCGCCAATGGCGCGGCGATCGTTTTCATCGACCAGCGAGATGATGTCCGTAATGGTGTTACCGAGCGCATCGACGGCGGACACGCCAATGATCTGTTCAGCTGCTTGATTCAAGTAATCGATGCGCCCCAGCGCATCGGTCGTCAAAACACCTTCGCCGAGCGAATCCAATGTTTCCCAAGCCGTGGTGCGCGTGCGCTCCATTGCGGGCGCGATGGCCGCGCGCGGCCCCATCTCGACCATCGTCAGCAACAGCGCCGGACCGCCTTGGTAGTCGATACGCACCGCCGATAACTCGACACGTGCCGTTTGACCTTGATCGGGCAGCAACTCGATTTCCAGACGCTCGAGACCTGGGACGCCACCCAAGGTGCGCTGCAGATGATCGGTGACCAGATCTTTGTAATCGGGATGCACGTAGCCTGACATCGCGGTGCCAACGAGCTTTTCGGGATCGTCTTCACCGACGAGGATTGCAAACCGCTCGTTCGCGAAGACGATGCCGTCGCGATGGACTGCAACCGCTTCATGCAGTCCGCCCAACAACCCGATGAGTGAGCGCTCGCGCTCACGGATCTGCATGTCTTTGACCGCCATCTGCTCGAGCAGTTGATTGGCGCTGGTCGCAAGCTCGGCGGCGGAGCCCTCCGTCGACAGACGCTCATTCAAGCGTCCGGCGTTCACGATGGATTGCAGATGCTCGACGCTACGCCGCAACCGCGCTGCACGCATCTCGCGCCACAGCAAAAGGCCCAGCAAAACGATGCTTACCAATATCAGAAAAATGCTGATCGTCCCTTCGAGGGTCATTGAACCGCCAAGACCAAATCATCCCCCGCTATCACGCACGCGCTTTTTGCACGGCGCAGTTTTTTTCGAGTCTGCGAAACGAGATGCAGCGACTCGCGTTGGATCGCCGCTGCGCCAGTTCAGCAGATGGGCTCGTGATGCGAGCTTATCGGAGCGCGGCATGTCACACCGCAGGGATTGACCATAATGGTAGCCGCGGAAAGACCTAAGGCAGGGTTTTTCAGGTGCGCCGGCTGTCAGTCCATTGGACGCCCCGCCCCCTGCAATGGCGGGCGGTCACGCCCGCCGCGAAACGCCGCGGCAGGTTGACCATAACCTTGTCTGCGGTATTTAAAGCCCGTACCCTTTGCCGCCCGCCGGAACGCTCCTTCAAGTGATGAATACCGCAGCTCTTCGCAATCAGATGGTCGATCAGCAAGTCCGTACATGGGACGTGTTCGATGGTCGAGTGTTGGCAGCGATGCGCGAGATTCAACGCGATGCATTCGTTCCGGCAGACTTTCGCAGCGTCGCGTTCGCCGACACGGGAATTCCGCTGCCCCAGAAGCAGCGCATGCTGCCGGCGAAAATCCACGGTCGCATCCTGCAAGCGCTGAACCTCACACCGACCGATGTCACTTTGGAAGTCGGCGCAGGCTCAGGTTATCTCACCGCCTGCCTGGCCAAACTCTGTTCGCACGTTCGTGCTCTCGAGATTCATCCCGAACTCACCGACCTCGCCCGCGTCAATCTGCTGACCGCTGCGATCAACAATGCGTCGGTCGAAACCGCCGACGCGATGCAGTTGGACGAACAGGCTCAATACGACGCCATCGCAGTCACCGGTTCGCTTGCGATCTACGACGAGCGTTTCCAACAAGCGCTAAAGATCGGTGGGCGTTTATTCGTCGTCGTCGGCACGCTCCCCGTCATGGAAGCCTGGAAAGTCGTGCGAGTCGGCGAGCGTGAATGGCAGCGCGAAAGCTTGTTCGAAACCAACATCGATCCGCTCGTGAACGCACCGCAACCGTCGCAATTCGTTTTCTAGTCGAGTCATCCATGAGCGTTCCTGAAATCACCCCTGGCGAGTTCGTGGCACGCCGCGAACGCGGCGATGCATTGACCTTGCTCGATGTGCGTGAACCGTGGGAGCTGGCCGTGGCCAGCGTGCCGGGCATCGTGCATATCCCGATGGGTGAAGTGGCGGACCGCCTGAACGAAATCGATCGCGACCAATCGGTCGTCGTACTGTGCCGCTCTGGCAAACGCAGTCTCGAGGTCGCGAAGCTGCTGCAACAAAACGGCTTCGATGCGGTCAATCTCGCGGGCGGCATTCTCGCTTGGTCGCGCGACCTGGATGCAACCATCCCGACGTATTGATGCGTCTCAGCAGCGGGCGTTGACGCTTCATTGCGATTGCGGGCGCCCGGCGCGCACGAGACGAAATCTCTGCGTGATAAGGTTCTAAGAATGACTGCGCCCGCCTGGGCAGCAGATTGGGAAACCAGAACATGAAGTTACGTGCGCATTTCCTGGCTCATTGCATCGCGGCCGCGAGCTTCTGCGCGCTGTCAGCGCATGCGGCAAGCTCGCCGGACGCTGCGGATCTGATCGAGGTATACCAGCGCGCTCTTCAAAACGACCCCATCATTCGCGAAGCCGAAGCCAACCGGTTGGCGACGCTCGAGAACAGGCCGCAGGCACGCGCCGGACTGCTCCCGCAGTTGATCGCATCGGGTTCGTACAATCGGCTCGACACCGACCGTACCGGCACTACCCTGCAACGCATCGACCCCAATGACGAACTCAGCCCGCTCGTCGGGGTGGGCACCACCACGACCGCCGATGGCGTGATTTCCCAGCAGTACCAGGTCCGTCTCACCCAGACACTGTTTCGTTGGGATCGATGGATGTCACTGAAGCGTGCGGACAAACAAGTCGCCCAAGCGGAAGTGGACTTCAAGGCAGCGCAACAGGATCTGCTCGCCCGTACGGCTCAGCGTTATTTCGATGTGTTGGCCGCCGAGGACACGCTCGAAGCTGCTGAAGCCACGCTCGAAGCTTTCTCGCGACAATTGGAGCAGGCGGATAAGCGCTTTGAAGTGGGGTTGATCGCAATCACGGACGTGCAGGAAGCGCGCGCGGCACGGGACCAGGCTTCAGCTGCGGTCATTGCAGCGAAACGCAGCTTGGCGACCAGCCGTGAGTTCCTGCGTGAACTGACGGGCGAAGCATTCGGCGAGCTTGCCAAGCCCAGCGATGAAATCCCGCTGCGCACGCCGCAGCCGGAAAACGAAGACCAATGGGTCGAGACTGCGCTCGAACAAAACCTGCGATTACTTTCTGCACGCCTGCAAACCGAAATTGCGAAAGACGACGTGCGCGTCGCGCGCTCCGGGCATCTGCCGACGCTCGATCTCGTCGCCACCCACAGCCACAGTGAAGATGAAGGCGACGCATCCACTCGCGGCCGCACGTTCGACGGGCTGGCTGATAGCGAAAGCGAATCGACCGTCATCGGCGTGCAAATCAACTTTCCGCTGTTCTCCGGCGGCGGCACCCAGTCGCAAGTCCGCCAACGCGTCTACTTGCATCGCGCGGCGCGCGAGCGTTCGGAGCGCACGGCGCGCGAAACCGAGCGCGAGGTACGCGATGCGTATCTTGGCGTGTTGAGCGACATCGCCCGCGTCGAAGCGCTGCGCCAAGCAGTCGAGTCGACGCAGACCGCATTGCAAGCAACCGAAGCCGGGTTTGAAGTCGGCACGCGCACGACGGTCGACGTGCTCGACTCTCGGCGACGTTTATTCGATGCGCAGACGAACTACGCGCGCAGCCGCTACGACTACATCATCAACCTGCTGCGTCTGAAGATCGCCACGGGCGATCTCGGCGAGACGGATCTGCAGGAAGTCAACGGCTGGCTGCTGCAGTAATTGGCAATCACAACCGATAGACAGCGAGTGCGGCGCGCGTAGCAGCCGACACGTGCCGGCGTTCTCGTTGTCATCCGTCCACTATCAATTGCCCCTTCCCTAGCGCATGCCGACGCACGCCCTCTTCCCGACGCTGGTCTACAGCGCGCCGCTGCAGTCGGGCCGGTGGCAAACCTTCAACAAGCGCTTATTGGGCGAATGCCTGCAGCTGCGGTTGGATGATGAGGCGGGCCGGCGATGGTCCAAGACCAACTACCCAGGCGGCTACACCTCGTATCACTCGGCGCATCGGATGCACCAATATTCGCCGACCTTCGCCGCCCTCGAACGGCAGATCGACTCCCACGTTCGCAAATACGCCCGCCAGCTCGAATTCGATCTGGAAGGACGTCCGCTCACGATGACCGACTGCTGGGTCAACATCATGCCGCAGCAAGTCGTGCATAGCCTGCACCTGCATCCGCTCGCGACATTGAGTGGCACCTATTACGTGCAAACGCCGAAGTCGAGCGCGGGCTTGAAATTCGAGGACCCACGGTTGGATCGCTTCATGGCCGCGCCACCCAAGCGCGCCGAGGCACGCCCCGAACGCCGTCCCTGGTTCGTCATCCCTGCCGCAGCCGGCAATCTCGTGTTGTTCGAAAGCTGGCTCCGC
>CAZIXV010000237.1:0-6019 GCA_964543105.1 uncultured Steroidobacteraceae bacterium | reverse complement strand
AGTTCTCGTGCTCGCGCATGAGTTTGACGAATAGCTGGAATTCGGAACCTTCGACGGGTTTGCTCACATCGGGCCGGCCCATGTGATCGACGACGACAGTCGTCGGCAGCGACGCGAAAAAGTCGTACAGCTCCGGCAGATCCTGCGCTTCGAAATAAATGACGATGTGCCAACCAAGCGCCTTGATGCGCTCGGCGATCGACATCAGAACATCCGGCGGCGTCGTATCGACCGGACGCTTGACGAAATTGAAGCGCACGCCGCGCACGCCCGCCGCGTCGAGTTCCTGCAGCTCGGCATCCGTGACATCCGCTTTCACCGTCGCAACGCCACGCGCTTTATCGTTCGAATGCTTCAGTGCATCAACGAGCGCGCGATTGTCTGCGCCATGGCAGGTTGCCTGGACGATGACGTTGCGCTCGAAGCCGAGAAAATCCCGTAACGCCCACAACTGATCTTTCGACGCATCGCACGGCGTGTATTTGCGCTCCGGCGCGAACGGAAACTGATCGCCCGGTCCGAAGACGTGGCAATGCGCATCGACCGCGCCGGCCGGCAGCTTGAACTTCGGCTTGCTCGGATTGGGATGCCAACACAGCCAATCCTTGTCCATTTGGAATTTGCTCATCGGCCCTGCGCCTTCAGTGTTTGATCGAGGCGTGGAAACACGCGCCGCGCGTTGAGTTCGTAGATGCGATGCTTGTCGTGATCCGACAGCTCGAGCTTGTCGATGTACCGCTTGGTGTCATCGAAATAGAAGCCCGTCTCGGGATCGATGCCGCGCACCGCGCCGACCATCTCGGAGCCGAACAGAATGTTGTCGATGTCGATGACTTCGACCAGCAGGTCGATACCCGGCTGGTGATACACGCACGTGTCGAAGTAGACGTTCTTCATGACGTGCTCTTTGAGCGGCGGACGCTTCAGCATGTCGGCCAAGCCGCGATAACGACCCCAGTGATACGGCACTGCGCCGCCACCGTGCGGGATGATGAGCCGCAACGTCGGGAAGTCCTTGAACAGATCGCCCTGGATGAGCTGCATGAACGCGGTGGTATCCGCGTTGATGTAATGCGCGCCTGTCGCATGGAAGTTCGGATTACACGATGCGGAGACGTGCACCATCGCGGGCACATCGAGCTCGACCATCTTTTCGTAGAACGGATACCAGTACTTGTCCGTGAGCGGCAGCGAAGTCCAATGACCACCCGACGGATCGGGATTCAAATTGCAGCCGATGAAGCCGAGCTCGTTCACGCAGCGCTCGAGTTCGTGAATCGAGTTCGTGATCGGCGCGCCGGGCGACTGCGGCAATTGGCAGACGCCGATGAAATTTTGCGGATACAGATCGACGACGCGCTTCACCAGATCGTTGCTCGAGCGTGTCCATTCCAGCGACACCTTCTCATCGCCGATGTGATGACCCATCGCCGAGGCACGCGGCGAGAAAATCGTCAGATCGGCGCCGCGCTCGCGCTGCAAGCGCAACTGATTCTTTTCGATGCTTTCGCGAATCTCGTCATCCGAGATGTGTTCCTGCTTGGGATCGGGCAGCGAGGCATCTTTCGTCTTCGCGATTTGCGCATCGCGAAACGCCTGCTGCTTCGCAGGTGCGGTCGTGTAATGGCCGTGGCAGTCGATGATGAGCATGGCAAGACGTACTCTCTTAAAAAAATTGCTAACCGATTAGATATGGGCTCGGGGCTCGGGACTACGGGTCAGAAAAAGCAGGGAAGCAGGTCACCTCATGTCTAACCCGTGCCCCGCGCCCCGCGCCCCGAGTCCTCGATCAGGATCGCATCGAGCATCTCCTCCAACGTGTCTGCATCCGCCGCCGCACGATATTGCGCCGCCCAATCCTGGCGTTCGGCGCATGCGGCGCTCATATGCGGCGCAAGGCCTGTGTTGGCGACGGTGTGCGCCACTTCGCGCATTTCTTCCGCACGACGCGTGCCGTGAATCAACGAGCGCGAAATCATGTATTGCGCGAGCCGACGCCAGTCAGGACCCGGAAACAGATCCGTGAGCGAACTCAGCACCGTGCTCTCGACGCCGTGCTTGCGCGCAGCCAGCATCGATTCTGTCAGCAAGGCTTCGATGCCTTTGACCATCACCGAACGGCACATTTTTGCGGCCGACGCCTTGCCGACTTGCGGCGCGAATACGCTCGCACCTGCAAAGCCGAGTGCTTGCGCCAGCTGCAGGAAATCCTCGGCGTGTGGGCCGCCCAGCAAGATCGGACTTGCAATGCGTTTCGGTCCGATCGGTGACATCACTGCGCCTTCGACATAGCGGGCGCCGGCGGCTTCGACGATCGCGGCAACCTCGGTTTTCATTTCAGGCGACACCGAGTTCAAGTCCAGATAAAACGCGCCGCGCGCCAGCCCCGGTACCACTGATCGTGCGGCATGCGCATCTTGTGCAGCCGTGACGGCGCTGATGACGAGTTGCGCATCGCGCGCTGCGCTCGGCGCATCGCTCGCAGCGCTCATCTCCCGCGTGTGCAGGCCCTGACTCGGAATGCTGTTCGGCTGGTCGAATTGCACATCCCACGCGACGAGGTTCTTCGCGCCGCGTTGCGCGAGATCATCAGCCAGGATCTGGCCGACTTCGCCAAAACCAACTAGGCAGATACGCGTATCGACACTCACTTGCCGCTCCACACGCTCGCTGGAATGAACAGCTCACCGCGCATCAGCTTGCGCGCCGTGCGCAATAGCGCCGAGCGATTCACTTTCAATTGATCGTTGTCGAAGGACACATCCATATCCACCGTGAAAAATCCGGTCGGATGCTCGACGTCGAGTTGCATCGAGCCGCCGTTGGCTTGGATGCCGGCGACTTGCGCAGCAACCGAACCGGGCAGTACGCAGGCGGTTGCAACACTCACGGCGCCGAGCACGCCGATCGCTTCGTGGACGCGATGCGGGATGAAGGTGCGCGTGGAGATCACGCCGCCGTGCGTCGCTTTCGATACCAGTGACATCTTCGGCACGGTCTTTTTCGCGACATCGCCCAAGTTCATTTTCGGGCCGAGTTCGAGACGGATTTTTTCGACGCGTGCTTTGACGGCGGCGTTCGCTTCGATCGCCTCGGGCGATTCCTCGCCGGTGAGGCCGAAGTCCTCAGCGCGTAGCACGACGACGGGCATGCCATTGTCGATACAGGTCACTTCGATCCCATCGACGACATCGACGGCGTTGCCGGTCGGCAGCAGCGCGCCGCAGCTCGAGCCGGCCACATCGAGAAAATCGGTGGGAATCGGCGCGGCAGTGCCGGGCACGCCGTCGATGCGGGCCTCGCCTTCGTATTCGACGACGCCGTTGGGTGTTTGCACATGCGCTACGGCGACGGCGCCGGTGTTCACCATGTGAATGCGCACGGGCGTGATGTCATCGCGCGCCTGAACGTAGCCATTCTCGATGGCCCAGGGACCGACGCCTGCAAGAATGTTGCCGCAGTTTTGTGCGTCGCTGACCTCGGCCTTGTCGACAACGACTTGCAGAAACAAGTAATCGACATCGGCGTCATCGCGTTGGGACTTGCTGATGACGGCGACCTTGCTCGTCAAAGGATGCGCGCCGCCGACGCCGTCGATCTGACGAATGTCGGGCGAGCCCATCGCGGCGAGCAGCACGCGATCGCGCGTCTCGCGATCGGCGGGCAAATCCTTGGCGTCGAAGTACAAACCCTTCGAGGTGCCGCCGCGCATGAGAGTGGCGGGGATGGGAGTCAGCATGGCCAAGGACTCGGGGCGCGGGGCGCGGGGCGCGGGCTAGAACAGGGAAGCCAGGCTCGGATGTGGTCTGGACGAATCGCTCGAGCCGCCTGAACATTCACGCGACGCACGAAGGCGCCCTGCGTTGAATGCGCTGCGGATAGCGGAGTTAGCGGTGCAATCATGAACGTGCCCTCATACCCGAGCCCCGAGCCCAATCAGTCAGCGTCCGCCGGCTGATCGATGTACTTCAAGCCTCGCTCCGCGAGCCGCTCGCGCATCTTGTAGATATCGAGGCCGAGTTCACCGGCGATCAAACGCTCGCGCGTCTTGGCTTCCTTGTCCTCGCGCGCGGCGGAGGCCTTCAACACCGTCTCCGCTTGCTTGCGCGGGACGACGCAGACGCCGTCGTCGTCGGCGACGATCACGTCGCCCGGATTGATCAGCGCGCCTGCGCAAACCACCGGCACATTCACGCTGCCGAGGGTTTCCTTGACCGTGCCTTGTGCATATACGGCCTTCGACCACACTGGAAAGCCGATCTGCGTGAGATCGCGAACGTCACGCACGCCGGCGTCGATGATCAGGCCGCGCACCTTGCGCGCCATCAACGAGCGCGCCAGCAGCTCGCCGAAGTAACCGGCATCGGAATACGAGGTGGGTGCGACGACGAGGATGTCGCCTTCCTGACATTGCTCCACCGCGACGTGAATCATCCAGTTGTCGCAAGGCGCGACGCTCACGGTGACTGCATTGCCGGCAATGCGTGCGCCAGCGTAGATCGGACGCATGTTGGGAGCGAGTAAACCGGTGCGGCCTTGCGCCTCGTGCACCGTAGCAACTCCGAACTGCTGGAACTCATCAACGATGCGGCGTTCGACACGCCGAATGTTTTGCACCACGACTGCCATCGAATTCACCCCTTTGATTGAGACGACCATTGTGCCGTCCGTGCCGCAAGCGTGGCTAATTGAAATTCAAAGGAGGTTATAAGAAATTGCTAAGCCTATGGATATCAACCTCAGACATTTGCGGGTGGCGAGCGAAGTCGGCCGTGCCGGGTCGATTAACGCTGCAGCGCAAAACTGCGCGCTATCGCAGCCGGCGGTCACTCAGGCGATCGCCACCCTGGAGCGCAATTTCGGCGTTTCGCTATTCAATCGAAGCAATGTCGGCGTGCGGCCGACGTCTGCAGGCGAACTCGTCATCGAGCGCAGCGCACGCGCGCTGAATCATTTGCGTGAAGCGATTGCCGACATCATGCGCACCGCCACGCGCGAAGCGGCGGGTCGTGTCGAGCGTGCCATTACGACAGCGCAGTTACGTGCCCTGATCGGGGTGGCCGAGCAGGGCAGCTTCAGTCAGGCCGCGCGGGCCTTGGAGGTGTCGCAGCCGACGGTGCATCGCGCGGCGCGCGAGCTGGAGCGCGTCTCAGGGTTGGCATTATTCGAGCGCACCAGCTTCGGTGTGCAGCCGACGCGCGATGCACAGCGGCTCGCGCGCGGCGCAAAGCTCGCATTCGCCGAGATCGAGCAAGCGCGCGCGGAACTCGCACCGTTCGGCGGAGGGGAGGGCGGGCGCACAGTGATCGGCGCCATGCCGCTCGCGCAAAGCTTTCTGTTACCGCGCGCGCTCATCGAATTCACCAAGGCGCATCCGCGGCATGCAGTCGCGATTCTCGAAGGCTCTTACGACAACCTCGTTGCGGAGTTGCGCGGCGGCACGGCGGACTTTCTCATTGGCGCGCAACGCGATCCGCTGCTGTTCAAGGACATCGTGCAGGAGCATCTGTTCGATGACGAGCTGGCGATCGTCGTGCGCGCCGGCCATCCGTTGCAATCATTGAAGCGTCTCTCCGTGCAATCGCTGGCGAAATACGCGTGGATCGAACCGCGTCGTGAATCGCCCTTGCACGAACGTTTCGACACCCTGTTTCGCGACGCCGGTGTGCCGATGCCGCGCGCGACGATCGAATGCAACTCACTCGTCGCAGCGCGCTCGCTGCTGCTGGAGAGCGATTGCGTGATGTTGTTATCCGTACACCAGGTCCACTACGACATCGATGCCGGCTTACTCGCCGCACTGCCTCATCCGCAAGGCAGAGTGACGCGAGCGATCGGCCTGACGACGCGAATCAACTGGCATCCGACGCAGGCGCAGCAGCAGCTGCTTGATCTCATCCGGGCTTGGGCACGGCGCGGGAATGAGTGACTGCTAAGAGCCCCCTCCCTAACCCTCCCCCGCTTCGCAGGGGAGGGAACCAGAAGCGCTCGCGGTCTAGCCTTGTGCCCGAGCCCCGAG
>CAZIXV010000236.1:0-6037 GCA_964543105.1 uncultured Steroidobacteraceae bacterium | reverse complement strand
ATCGAAACCGTGGCTGATGATCTAGCGCACCCGTGGAGTCTCGCGTTTTTGCCGAACGACGCGTTGCTCGTGACTGAGAAGCGCGGGACGCTGGTGCAGATCGATGCTGCAGGTAACAAGCAGTCGTTGCCGGGCGTACCGAGCGATGTGTACTTCGGTGGCAATCAAGCGGGCATGCATGGCGTCGCCGTGCATCCGCAGTTTCGCGCGAACCAGTTCATCTACCTTGCGTACATCGCCGGCACGGAGCATGAGAATCGTCTCAAGTTGCTGCGTTTTCGCTTGCGTGATGCGGCGTTGAGCGAGCCGCGCCTGCTGTTCGAGTCGCCGCCGCGCAAGAGCAAAGCCCATTCAGGCGGTCGCCTGATGTTTACCGCAGACGGCAAGTTGTTACTGGGCGTAGGCACCGTCTTCGGTGCGGATGCCGAGGCGCAATTGCTGCACAACACCTTCGGCACGATCATTCGCATGAACGACGACGGCAGCGTGCCGGATGACAATCCCTTTGTGAATCGAGCGGGCGCGCAGCCTCTCATATATACGTATGGCAATCGCAATCCGCAGGGTTTCGCGCTGCGGCCGGGTACGGGGCAAGTCTGGTCGACCGAGCATGGGCCGATGGGCGGCGATGAACTCAATCTGCTCGTCGCCGGCGCTAACTACGGTTGGCCGCTCGCGAGCTTCGGTCGAAACTACGACGGTTCGCGCGTCTCGCCCCATCGCCGTGTCGCCGACACTCACACGCCACGCTGGTATTGGACGCCGTCGATCGGGCCGGGCGGCATCGCGTTCTATGACGGGGAGGCGTTTCCACATTGGCGCGGTGATTTGTTCGTCGCCGCTATGCGTGCGATGCGGCTCGAACGCTTCGAGTTGCATGGCGATCAAGTCATCGGTCGCGAGCTATTGCTCGAAACGATCGGTGAGCGTGTTCGCGACGTGCAAACTGGGCCTGACGGTTTCTTGTATGTCGTCCTCGACAACGATCCCGGGCGCATCATTCGTCTCGTGCCGGCGAAATAGTTTCAAAATGAGCAGGCTCGTTCATCGAGCCGCAACGAAAGAGGAGAACCATGATGCTGAAGAAACGGAATGTCGCGTTGCTGTTGCTATGTGCCGGCGTACTCACAGCGGGGTGTGGCTCGCAATCGAACGTCGATGTGCAAGCGCTCGAGGCGCGGTTGACGAACCTCGAAAACCAGAACCGTTACCTGAGTGACTATCTCGCGATCTGGAAAGTGCAATCGCTGTATGTGCATTACATGAACATCGGCGCGCCGCAAGACATCGTCGCCTTGTTTGCCGATAGCGACGATGTCGAAATCGAATTGAGTAACAAAGGTGTGCTGCGTGGGCGCGATGCGCCGCGTCGCTATTTCCTGCGCGCCGGCACGCCGCAGGAAATCACGGGGAATCGTTCGCCGCGCCCGGCGGGATCGCTCGTATGGCATACCGCCGTCAATCCCACGGTCGAGATCAATGCCGACGGCACGCGTGCAAAAGCCGTATGGCTGAGCCCCGGCATCACGAATCAGCGGCGCGATGGTCAGCCCGTTGCGGCGTGGAACTACGGGAAATACAACATGGAGTACGTGAAGCAAGATGGCGAATGGAAGATTCTTGGTTTTCGCTGGCATCAGATTTTCTTGACGCCGTACGACAAGGGATGGGTGAAAGAGAACGTCGACCCTGGATTCTCAGCCTTCGCCGGCGAACCGGATCGTCCATCCGCGCCGGACTTCTACGCCCCCTATGCCCCCGATAAAGAGAATCGCTACGACCCGCCGCCGCCTGCACCGTATGGAACTGAAGGAGAGGCGCAATGAATGCGGTGACTCACCAGACGTTTCGGCATCGCTTTCAAGAATCCGACGCACTGATGTTGATCGACGGTGCGTGGGTAGCCGCGTCGAGCGGCCGCACATTCGATGTGTTCGATCCGGCGACGGAGAACCTGCTTGCGCGCGTGGCTGCGGCCGATGCGACGGATGTCGATCGTGCCGTGCGAGCGGCGCAGCGTGCGTTCGAAGGCGAATGGGCGTCGTTCACGCCGATGGCGCGTGAGCGTCTCTTGCATCGCTTGGCCGATCTCGTGGAAGCCAATGCGGAAGAGTTGGCGCAGCTCGAGACTTTGAACAACGGCAAGCCGTTGACGCAGGCTCGTACGCGCGACTTGCCAGCAACGGTGAATCGCTTGCGATACATGGCGGGTTGGGCGAGCAAACTGGAAGGCCGCACGTTGCGCCCATCCTTGCAAGTGCCTGATGCCGAGTTCCTTGCGTACACCGTGCGTGAGCCGGTGGGCGTCGTTGGGCAAATCGTGCCGTGGAATTTTCCGCTGATGATGGCGGTCGGCAAACTGGCGCCGGCGCTCGCGGCGGGATGTACGTGCGTATTGAAGCCGGCCGAACAAACGCCGCTGACGGCGTTGCGCCTGGGTGAGCTGATCGTCGAGGCGGGCTTCCCCAAAGGCGTGGTCAACATCGTCACCGGACTCGGTGAAACCGCGGGCGCTGCGCTCGTCGCACATCCGCTCATCAAGAAGATCGCGTTCACGGGTTCGACTGCGGTGGGCAAGCTCATCGGGCAACGGGCTATGACCGATCTGAAACGTGTTTCGTTGGAGCTTGGCGGTAAGTCGCCGGTCATCATTGGTCCGGATGCCGATCTCGACGCGGCAATACGCGGCGCGGCGCAAGCGATCTTCTACAACCAGGGTCAAGTGTGTATTGCAGGTTCGCGACTCTATGTGGCGGCGCCGATCTATCAACGCGTTTTGGACGGTGTGGCGGATATCGCGCGCTCGATGCGTCTGGGTCCAGGGCTCGATCCGAACACGCAACTCGGGCCGCTCGTTTCGAAAGAGCAAATGCAGCGCGTGCTCGGCTACATCGAAAAGGGTCGCTCCGATGGCGGACGCGTCCTGGCCGGTGGTTCGCGGTTGGAGTCGCAAGGCTATTTCGTTCAGCCCACCGTCTTCGCGGATTTGCCAGCGAACTCCGCGTGCATGCGCGAAGAAATTTTCGGCCCCGTGCTCGCGGCGAGTGCCTATCGCTCCGTCGACGACATCGCTGCCATCGCGAACGACACACCCTTTGGACTCGCGGCGAGTATCTGGACGCGCGACATCAGCTTCGCGCATCGCCTTGCGAAGCGCATTCAAGCGGGCACCGTATGGATCAACTGTCATGGGCTGCTCGATCCGACGATGCCTTTCGGTGGCTACAAGCAATCCGGTATCGGACGCGAGAATGGCGCCGACGGGGTGGAGCTGTACACAGAGCGCAAGACCGTGCTCGTGAAGCTCTGAGCTTTGCGCCTACGAATAAAAGAGAAGGGGTATCGGATGAAAATGAGTTTCGTTGGAAAGCTGTTCTATGCGCTCGGCATGGGCGGCTTGCTGGCATTGAGCGGTTGCGGCGCGTCGAACGAGGAGTTCGCGCGCGAGATCGAAGCACTGAAGGCACGTATTCAGCAGCAAGAAGATATCGAGGCGGTGCGCCGCGTGGCGTTCTCCTATGGCTACTACATGGACAACGCACTGATGGATCAGATCATCGCGCTGCTTGCCGATGAGCCCGAGTACTGTGAAATCTCCGGCTACGGTTTGTATCGAGGTTTGAGCGGATGCACGAAGATCTGGCGTGACATTCTTGGGCCGGGGCTACAGAACGAAGACGGCCGACTCAAATTCGGACGGCTGATCAAGCATTACCTGGTCAAGGACATCATCACGATTGCGCCGGACGGCATGAGTGCTGAAGGTCGCTTCGATTACATCGGCTACTCAGGCGTATTCAGTGCACCACAGCGCAACACGCAGCAACTCGGCGTGTATCGCATGGGGTTCGTCAAGGAAGATGGCGTGTGGAAGATCAATCGCTTCAATTTGTTCTTCGACACTTCCGATTGGAACGACCGCAATTGGGTGGAGACGACGACGCTGCGTTGTCCGCGTCCGAATGCGCCAGAACCCGATGCGCCGTTCCTTTTGCACCATCCGTTTCCGGAGCATGCGACCGTTCCCTTTGCGGAAGTTCATCCGGTCACGCAAGAGAAAATTCCGGACTACGTCAATCCGACGCGTCATTGGCAAGGCAATTGGCCGGGCGAATTCGGCGGGCCGTGCGGCGTGCGCGCACCGGAGAATGCGGCCAAGTCGAGCGGTCGCTGACGCCAATCGACTCTCGCGCGAGGCGCGAGTCGAGTGCGTCATCTCATCTGAACAGGGTGCGCGCTGCGCACCCTAGCTTCGCATCCGCGAGCGACGCTCGATGATCAAGCGCGGCCGCAACTGCGTGGGCTTACTGTTCTGTTGTGGAGTCCAAAGCCTGCGGGGAGTGCTGGCTTGAAGCACACGTAACCCTCCAGTACAGTGAAATGCAGTGCAGCTTGATAATTCGCTCAGCGAATAAAAGAGGGGAAACATGTCTGAACTGCGTTCATCGCGTCGCCGCCGCCTCGCGCTTTCGACAGCCTGTACGGCTGTTCTCGCCAGTGCGGTCACCGTATCGCTTGCCCAAGAGGCGCCTACTGTTCTCGAGGAAGTGTCCGTCACCGGAACGCGCATCCGCGGAGTTGCTCCTGTCGGTTCCAGCATTTCCGTAATCGATGCACAAGAAGTGCAGAAGTTTCCGGCCTCGAACGTTGTCGACATGCTCGCACGAGAACCCGCTTTCACTGGCCTGGGTCACAACGAGGCGGTCAAGCGGGGTTCGGGTCCGGGCACCGGCAATGCGAATCTATCGCGCGGCTCGGATATCAATCTGCGTGGCATCGGGCCCACCTCGACGCTGGTGCTTTTTGACGGCGCGCGTTTGCCGCCCACTGGCACCATCGGCGCCAATGCAGATGTCTCGACGATTCCCATGATGGCGCTCGAGCGTGTCGAGGTCGTACCGGACGGCGGCTCGGCGATCTACGGCTCTGATGCCGTCGCCGGCATCGTCAACTTCATTCCTTACAAGTCATATGACGGCGTGCAGACCCGCCTGCGTTACGGCGCCGCGGACGGCTATGACACTTGGTCGGTGGGTGCCGTGATGGGCACGCGCTGGTCTGGGGGCGGTTGGGTGCTGGCAGCAGAGCATCGCGGCAACACGGCGTTGAATGGTTTGGAGCGCGACTATTTCCGATCCGACCTGCGCTCGAGCGGGGGCGCCGACTACCGCAGCACACAATGTGCACCGGGCAATATTCTCGTCGACGGCGTGTCCTATGCGATCCCGCAAGGCGGCGTGACAGCTGCAACGGCGCATCTGCTCCAAGCCGGGACGAGCAATCGCTGCGAGATCATTCGCCAGGCCGACATCATTCCTGAAACCGATCACTACAACGTGTATGCGGCATTCACTCACGAAGTGAATGATCGTTTGAGCGTCTATGCGCGTGGATTGCACTCGCAGCGCCAGTTCGACATCGTCGAAAGCCAAGTGGGCTCGCAAATTCTCACTCAGACGGTCGTGGTGCCGAGCTCGAATCCATATTTCGTCGCCCCGCCAGGCACCAACCCGGACAGCGTGCGGGTCGAATATTTCTTCGGCGCGGATAACGGCCTGTTCAACAATCCCGGCTATCAGAAGTGGACGCAGTTCGGTACCGGAGTCGAGCTTGAACTCGGCGGTGATTGGGTTTCATCGCTCGAATACGATTGGGCGCGAATCAATAGCTGGCTGCAGACCCGCGGTCTGTTAACGGCTGCCGTCAATCAACAACTTGCGAGCACCGATCCGGCAATGGCGCTCAACGTGTTCGGTGGCGGCAATTCACAGACGGTGGTCGATGAGGTCTTCCGCAATTGGTACGACCCTTTCGGCATTCACACCACCAATAACGCACGCTTGCATTTCAATGGTCCGCTGTTCGCATTGCCTGCGGGTGATGTTCGCGCGGCGATCGGCGCCGAGTGGCATCGCCTTCACTCCGAGTTGGGTAACCACTTGGGCGATGTCCGCAACTTTCATC
The DNA here is from genome assembly GCA_964543105.1 of uncultured Steroidobacteraceae bacterium. Taxonomy (GTDB): domain Bacteria; phylum Pseudomonadota; class Gammaproteobacteria; order Steroidobacterales; family Steroidobacteraceae; genus Steroidobacter. The sequence goes on along the minus strand of CAZIXV010000236.1, from coordinate 73 downwards.
AGAACCTCAAGCTGACCGAATACACACGCCGCGTGAACTCACTGTTCGCGGAATTGTTCGTACCGCTTGCCGG
>CAZIXV010000235.1:4669-6067 GCA_964543105.1 uncultured Steroidobacteraceae bacterium | reverse complement strand
AAAAGACCACAAGGACCCATAAAAGATAAAGAAGTATTACTCCAGATCTTTCGAAAGATATTACAGAGAGCGGTATGCCTCGGCTTGGTTAGCAGTAACAAGGACGAAATCGTCCACGTACCTTCGCCATATAAGTCTTGCATCGGCCAGCCTTCGGTCGATCGCGGAAAGGAGGAGCTCAGCGAGGATTCGCGACGCTTGGCCGCCGACGGGGAGACCAAAGGACCGACCCGATGCCATTCGATTTAAGAATCGATCGACCTGCGTCGCGACGTTAGATTCACCGTGAAATAGGTCTGCGATGCAGTTCTCAAGGCGGTGGTGCGACACGTGCTCGTAGAAGCTGGATATATCGGTCTGCACAATGACAGCGCCGTCGGCATGGGTGTCGCATTCGGCAATCGTGGCTTCACGAAATGCTCGCCAGGATGCGGCGCGATCAAAGAGCCCATCGCCCTGGGCAGTGAATCGGTACGAGTGCACGCGATCGCTGCGCATGGGCTCGTGTATCTCAGCAATGCAGATGGCTAGCCCGTTGAAATAGACGTTCCAGAACGGATGGATCTTTGTTGTGATCCGAAAGCCCGCAGCCCCGGTCGGTACTAACAGCCGCTCGGAAAAATGGCAAGAGAGTCGACGGCGGTTCGCGCGTTCTTTTTTGTCCCTGCCTCCAACTCTTGGCTATACGCGAACGCTAGTTCCGCAAGAGCATCTGCGTTTTCCGCGATGAAGCGGTTATCGATATCAAACGGAAGAGTGTCGTTATCGCCGTGAGCGCCTACATCTGCGGTTGCTCGCTTGAAGTGTTCCAGTTTTGCAGTCGGCATGCTTGCCGCTCTCCCCTTGGCACTCTTTTGCGCGTTTGCGCGCGCCTTAAAGAAACGATATTCATCTTTGGATTCAGGCGGGCAGGCTCACCCGGGTTAGCCACGACGGCGGCAGCTGCGAACTTATTGATCTGTTCCCGACAAGAACTAGCTGAGCCTGCTTATCTGCATTTCTTAGTTCGACACGCATTTACTCCCGAAGATTGATGCTCGTCAACCGTAACTAGTCGCCGCTGGTGAGGAAGAGGCGGTACCTCTCGGCGCGGTCATGTTCGACATCGCAGGAAGCCTCGATAACACTCGTGGAGCGCTCGCGACCTCCCGTCGTGGGCAATGTGAAGGATTAGAGGATCCTGTTTCGGGTCTCGCTTTCCCGTCCGCAATCAGCTGTACCAGTGGAGTTCAATTCTGGCCCTGTGTTCAGCAGGCGGGAGGGATTGCGCCTGGTCCATCCATGGACCGGCGCGCGTTCGCGCCAGCTGCCGCTGTCCAAAAATCACATCCATGTGATTTTTGTCGAACCCCCGACCACTGCGTTATCGCGTGTGAAATCCCGGAGGCCGTCGCTGAA
>CAZIXV010000235.1:0-4569 GCA_964543105.1 uncultured Steroidobacteraceae bacterium | reverse complement strand
TCGAACCCCCGACCACTGCGTTATCGCGTGTGAAATCCCGGAGGCCGTCGCTGAAACAAAAAGGGCCCACACGAAGTGGGCCCTTTTTGTTTCAGTGGCGCGGCCGGAGGGATTCGAACCCCCGACCACCTGGTTCGAAGCCAGGTACTCTATCCAACTGAGCTACGGCCGCGCAGGGGCGTGCAGTTTACTCTGCGATCGTCATGTCTGCGAGCTTTGAATCGCACTCGCGTCAGCCGGCTTGAAGGTAGCGGCGGCTATTTCTGAATCTGGGCGCATTGCTTTAGATGACGAGTAGTTCAACTGTCCTGCTCATTGCGCCCCCTTCCTAACTCTCCACCTAGCTGGCGGTGGAGGGAATAATTCAGCGGGAACACGCTGGGAAGGAATCAGCAGCACCATGAGCAAAGTCATCCTCATCACCGGCGCGAGCCGAGGCATTGGCGCGGCGACGGCGGTGCTTGCCGGCGCGCGGGGCTATCACGTTGCGGTGAACTATCGTTCTGATCGTGCGGCGGCGGACGCCGTTGTCGAGCAAATTCAGAGAGAAGGTGGTCGTGCCGTTGCTATTCAAGGCGATGTGTCTGTCGAGGCCGATGTGTTGCGGATGTTCGAGACGACACATCGCGAACTCGGCGGGCTCGATGCGCTCGTGAACAACGCCGGGATGCTCGAAACGCAGATGTGCTTCGAAAACATTTCCGTCGATCGTATGCAGCGTGTGCTCGCGACGAATGTCATCGGATCGATGCTATGTGCGCGCGAAGCGGTGAAGCGCATGTCGACGCAGCACGGTGGAAGAGGCGGGGCGATCGTGAACGTATCCTCGATGGCGTCGCGTTTGGGTTCGCCGCACGAGTATGTGGACTATGCGGCGTCGAAAGGTGCGATCGACACGATGACGATTGGCCTTGCGAAAGAAGTTGCAGGCGAAGGGATTCGCGTGAACGCGGTGCGGCCGGGGCTGATCCACACGGACATGCATGCCAGCGGCGGCGAGCCGAGCCGCGTTGATCGCTTGGCATCGAGCATTCCGATGCAGCGCGGTGGCACGGCTGAAGAGGTCGCGCGGGCAATCCTGTGGTTGTTGTCGGATGAGGCGTCGTTTACGACGGGTGCGTTCATCGATGTATCCGGTGGTCGCTAGTGATCAACCTTTAGGCTCTCGCCAATTAGCGAACACAGGCGCTCCATTCGCGTAAGCGTGGGTTCAATCGAACATCGACATCTGCCGCACATCGCCAATCACGCGCTCGAATTGCAAACCCAGCGTGTCGAGTACGGGTTCAGCAACCGGTTTGATTTGCTTGACGACGTAATGTTCGCGATCCAGCGGGCTTTGGATGTTATCGACGGGTTCGGGCCCGTTCGTCGTCATTACATAGCTGATCGAGCGGCCGGTGGCAGCGTTGGATTTGCGGGCCGCGGCAACGTGCGGAGGTGTCGTTGCGGTGTACTCCTCGGCGCCTTTGCGCAAGTTCTTGCGATAGACGAGTAGGTCATCGAGTGCACCGCCGCGCACTTGCTTGACAATGTCTTCGAGATATCGGTCGACGGCTTGATCCGTGAAGAGACGCTGATACAGCTCGCGCTGCACTTGTTTGGCGAGCGCAGTCCAGTCGCTGCGTACGACTTCCATGCCGACGAATTCCACTGCGGTTGCACCGTGACGCAAGCCTGCGTATCGCTTGCTCGCGCCACGCGCGCTGTGACGCGCTCGTGAAAGGAACAGGCTCGTGTAAAGCTTTTCGAACTTGAGCTCGAGTTTGCTCGTGACGCGCCAGCGGCGTTCGATATGCGTGGCAATGTCTGCGCTCAAGGAAGCGGCAAGCGTTCGATTTTCGCGCGCTGCGTGATCTGCATCGTCGATTGCGGAACGCACGAACAAGCTATCGGTGTCGCCGTATAGCACGGTGAAGCCGCGTTCCTCGAACCAACGCTTCGACCACAAGAGCATTTCGCGGCCCATCCCGGTGATCGAATTGGCGAGCGCCGGATTATAGAAGCGGCACGCAGGGGTGCCGAGCACGCCGTAAAACGAGTTCATCAGGATCTTGATGGCGTTCGAGGCCACATCATCACCGGCTTGCTTGGCGGCTTCTCGCCGCGGAAACAGATCATCTAGCAAGCGCGGCAGGATGGCCGATTCGCGGCGAAACGATCCCCCGGGCGTGTCGATGAAGTCGTCGCCCTCAGCGGGGTCTTCAACATACGACAGAGGATCGATGTTGAACGTGCGGATGACGCTCGGGTACAGGCTCTTGAAGTCGAACACCCAGACATTGCGATGCAGCCCCGCAGTGGGTTCGAGCACATGTCCGCCCTGTTGGGCGGCATGCACGCGCGCGTCGTCGCCGCGCACGGACGGCGCGACGATGCGTTCGTGTTCGAGCTCACTCAGATAGACGAAGTCGAAGGAGGCGATGCTCGCTGCGACGCGGTCGGGTGTCATGCCGGCCAACTCGCTGCGTGCAAAAGCCAGTCGCACGAGATTTAATTTCTCGACGATCTGATAGGCGAGCCGCGCATCGGTGCGTGCGTACAGCGCGAATGCCGGCAGGTCGTTCGCATAGTTGTGCAAGATTTCTTCGAAGCGATCGCGCACATCGCCATGCACTGCCTTTCCCTCGCCGAGCACTTGCTTGGCGACCGCATCGAGCGAGTAGTCCTCCATGCGTACGAAGGCGCCTCGCAGCAGGTCGATGCCATCGAGCACGAGTCGGCCTGGAATGTTCGCTTGGCCGCTGCCGAAATAACCTTCGGGTTTGCGAATGCGTATCGCGCCGCTGTCGCGGCCGAGTTGGAAGGGATGCCGCACGCGCGCCGCGATCTTCTGCAGCATCGTGAAATCGAAATCGATCATGTTCCAACCGGTGATGACGTCGGGATCGAACGTGGCGATGCGATCGCAGAATGCTTGCAGCGCTGCGTATTCGCTTTCGCAGGCGATCGCGCGTTCCGGCATGGAGCGATTCGCTCGATCCACGATCAAAACTTCGTCGAGTCCGGGCGCATACATGGAGATGGCGAGGAGCTGATCGCCATTGGTTTCAATGTCGAAGGAAAATACGCGCGGCTCCACTGTGACATTCGCGGGCCGCATCGTTGGGTTGTCGCAGATGAGCAGGCCGCCGCGACCCGCATCGGCTTCACCTTCGATCTCGCATCCGCCTTTGATACCGCGCTCGATCAAGTAGCGAACTGCGAAGCGCACGTCGGCTTCATAAGTGTCTATACCGGCCGCGTGGAGTCGGTCGCGAATCGCGGGGACTTCGCCCGGTTCGTTCACTTCGATCCGGCATACCGGCTCGCCTGAGAATGTGCGCTGGTCTGTTTGCACAGCATTCGGCAGGCGCAGTGCTTGCGCTCGTTCGAGGTCGGCCGCGCGAATATAGAAATAGGGTCGTTGGCGATCGTCGCGCACCAGGAACGTTCGACCGTCCTCGAGTCGCCCGTAGATATAAATGACAGGTACGCGAATGCCGCCGACGCCGGTCTGCACACGGTAACTTGCTTGGAGAATGAAACCTCGAATATTCACGCGCGCAATTGTAGTGGCTTGCCGCGTCGGAAGACGTCAGCTTTCGCGTCGGTGTAGCCTTGACATACCGCACGTGTCGGACGACGCTTCGTTACGCAGTTTTGTTTGTCCGCCGCACGCAGGATTGTCATGTCGCCCGCACGTGCCGCCGTCGAATCTCTGCTGGAAGGGACCGAGGTCGCGCTCGATGGCCCGAATCCCTGGGATATTCAGGTGCGCGATCCCGGCTTCTTTAGACGTGTCCTCACCAGCGGGTCGCTCGGCGTTGGCGAGGCGTACATGGACGGGCAATGGGAATGCGAGCGCCTCGATCAAATGTTGTATCGAGTGTTCCGTGCCGCCGCGGAGCGGCGCCTGCCGATGTTGCAGCGTGCAATGGCCGCCCTGCAGTCCTACGTCATCAATCCCCAATCACCTGCGCGTGCGTTCGTCGTCGGCGAGCGTCATTACGACATTGGCGATGATTTGTACGAGCGCATGCTCGATGCGCGCATGATCTATAGCTGCGGTTATTGGCGAGCCGCGCAGACATTGGAGGAAGCGCAAGCGGCGAAGCTCGATCTCGTGTGTCGCAAGTTGCGCCTGGAGCCGGGTATGCGTGTGCTCGATCTCGGCTGCGGTTGGGGCGGCGCCGCGCAATACGTGGCAGAGCACTACGATGTGAACGTCACTGGCATCACGATCTCGAAGAATCAGGCGGCCACGGCGCAGGCGCGGTGCAAAGGTTTGCCGGTGCAAATTCTTTTGCAGGATTACCGCGAGCTGTCGGATCGCTTCGATCGCATTTTCTCGATTGGCATGTTCGAGCACGTCGGACTGCGCAACTATCGCACTTACTTCGAGCATGCGCGTCGGCTGCTCACCGAGAATGGTCTGTTTCTGCTGCACACCATCGGCAGCAACAACTCGCAGCGGGCGAACGACCCGTGGATCGATCGCTACATATTTCCGAATTCGTTATTGCCGTCGATCACGCAAATCGGTGCCGCCATCGAGGACGTATTCATCATGGAGGATTGGCATTCGTT
>CAZIXV010000234.1:0-6075 GCA_964543105.1 uncultured Steroidobacteraceae bacterium | reverse complement strand
CTTGGCGCGCCGCTACTACGAAAAAGACGATGCGAGCGTATTGCCGCGTTCCATCGCAGCGAAGCCTGCGTTCGAAAATGCGATCACGCTCGATATCGCGATGGGCGGTTCGACGAATACCGTGCTGCACATTCTCGCCGCCGCACACGAAGGCGAGATCGATTTCACGATGGACGATATCGACCGGATTTCGCGCCGCGTTCCGGTGCTGTGCAAGGTTGCGCCCGCGAAAGCCGATGTGCACATGGAAGACGTACATCGCGCCGGCGGCATCATGGCGATTCTTGGCGAACTAGATCGCGCGGGCTTACTGCACCGCGATCAGCCCACCGTACACAGCCAAAGCCTCGGCGCCGCGATCGACCACTGGGACATCGTCAAGACCAGCAGCGAAGACGTGCGCAACTTTTATCTCGCCGCGCCGGGCGGTGTGCCGACCCAAGTCGCGTTCAGTCAGGAGCGTCGCTGGAAAGCACTCGATCTCGATCGCGACAATGGCGTCATCCGCCGCGCCGAAACGGCGTTTTCTAAAGACGGCGGCCTCGCCGTGCTCTACGGCAACATTGCGCTCGATGGCTGTGTCGTGAAAACCGCCGGCGTCGACGACAGCATTCTGAAATTTTCGGGCCCTGCGCGCGTCGTCGAAAGTCAGGACGCCGCGGTCGAAGCGATCTTGATGAATGAGATCAAGCCGGGCGATGTGGTCGTCATTCGTTATGAAGGTCCGCGCGGCGGTCCCGGCATGCAAGAGATGCTCTATCCGACGAGCTATCTGAAATCCAAGGGTCTCGGCGCGGCATGCGCCTTGATTACGGACGGACGTTTCTCCGGCGGCACCTCCGGGCTCTCGATCGGACACGTCTCGCCCGAAGCGGCGGAAGGCGGAGCGATCGGCCTCGTGCGCGATGGTGACATCATCGAAATCGACATTCCGAATCGCACGATTCACTTGAAGGTGGATGACGCCGAACTCGCGGCGCGACGCACGCAGCAGGATGCGCTCGGTTGGAAACCTGCGAAGCCACGCAAACGACAGGTATCGACCGCGCTCAAAGCCTATGCGACGTTCGCCACGAGCGCAGCGAGAGGTGCGGTGCGGAAGGTGCCGGAATGACGGCACCCGGTTGTGCTGAGTCAAGCCGTTCGCGCCGAGGCAAAATCCCGTTCGTGCTGAGCCAGTCGAAGCAAGCTCGCGCTCAAGCCAAATCCATTAGTACTGAGCCTGTCGAAGCATACTCGCGCTCACGCCAGATCCGTTCGTGCTGAGCCTGTCGAAGCACAAGACAGCTCAGGGCGAACGGAGCGAAACTCAGGGCGAACGGGACTGCGACTTCGTGCGAACGGTCTGGCTCAGGGCGAACGAAATGTTCAGGGCGACGGAATGACTCAGGGCGCACGGGCTGCGATGCGATCATGAGCCCGCTGGCGTCATGTCCACGAGTCGCAGCGTCAACGCAGCTGGCGCCGCCCGGCCGTGCTTTGACGCACGTTCACCGCTCGACCACAGCACAGCGAAACCTGCCGACGTCGCCTGGATGGCAGGCACCCAGTGGTTCGCTGCGCTTTCACTCAATTGCTCCGTCCCCTTCAACACCCGCCCTTCCGCATCGAGCGCGGTGAAAAAGATCTGATTGCGTCCGCTCGAGTCGTCGCACCACGCAATGCCGAGTGAATCGCCGAACCAGGCCGCGTAGGCGCCGATCGAGCGACCGGGCGTCATCGTCACACGCCGCGCATGCGGTTCGATGTCGCGCACTTCGAGCGGTGCGATCGACGCATAGATTTCCTGATTGCCATCGCGCTCATCAAACCAGACGATCCCCGCCGATCCGTTGCCAAGCTGTAGATCCGGATACTTCGAGGCGGAACCGTCATCGGCACTGATGCGCGCGGTGTCGATCTCACCGTCCGCGACGGTGGCGAGAAAAATCTCATTGCTCTGGGTGTCTACCTTCGCATCGAACACCACTGCTGCACGACCGGACGCATCGATCGCGGCGTTCAGATTCCACGTCGTCCAGCTGGCTTCCCCCAGCACCAATACGTCAGATGCTGGCGTTCCGTCCTGCTCGAACCAACGCGCGTGGACGCCGTGTGCGCCCTGCGCCATCGCGATCCAAGCCGCGAACAGACGATCGCCATGCGCACGTACCACCGGATTGCGCCCTGAGGAATCCAGCGAGGTGCGCCAGCGCAGCTCGCCGCTCGTCGACCACACGCCGAGTTGCGGTGCGAGCTGTTTCGTTTCGCGATCTTTGTCGTACCAGGCGATGGCCACCTCGCTGCCGATCGGTACGATGTCGGGCTCGAAGGAATCCGCGGCATCGACCGTCAAGCGCAGCGGCGAGCCTAGCGGCGTGCCGCGCTCGTCGGCGCGTTGCATGAAAATTTCCGCCGATGCATCCGTGTATCCGTACCACGCCAACATGAAGCCTTGCTCGACAACAGCAAGACTCGGCTCGAACGCGCCCGGCGTGCGCGGCGCCTCGCGGCTGCATGCTGCGATCGCGACACATGCGATCAACCATGACAGTCGACGCATGTGCCGCAACATCAAACGGCGGCGTTACGGCGCGAGCGCCACAGTAGCAACACACCCAGCAGCGGTACGCCAAACCACAGGACGCTCCAATGCGAGCTGTCCTGGGAACTGTGGCTTACAGCCGCCGGCTTCAGCATCTTGTCGGCTTGCTCCATCACAAAGCCGGCAAGCTTGCGCGCGCCCCGCCCCATCAGATCCTGACGTTGCTCGATGCGTGCTTCATTGCGTTCGACGAACTCATTCACGGTCGCCAGCGTCTGTTCGTTCGCTTGGCCCGTCGCCGCCTGGGTCTTTTCGATCAACGTCTCGATCAACGGCGTGGGAATACCTGCCTGGCGCGCCTGCTCGACGACATAGTTCGTGAGCCTGGGATTGCCGCAGGTGAGTTCCGAGCAGCTCAAGCCGTGACGCTCGACGCTCTCGAGATACTCCTCGAGCAATTGCGTGCGCGTCGCATCATCCGCCTGCCAATAATCCTTGCGGATCGTCTCGATCATGCGCGCCGCGATGTCCTGATATGCGTACGGCGACTGCGTCTCGAAGAATTCTTTCATGTCCATGTCGTGCTTGTCGTTCACGTAGACATCGAACGTTTCCTGCCACATGGCATCGTCGATGACTTCGGTGACGGTCGCATCCCAGCCCCACAGATATTCGACGAACTCGAGCATCGCACGCGCGCCGGCATAGCCTTCCTTCTGCATACCGTCGATCCACGTCGGATTGATGTAGCGTGAGCGAAATTCCGTGCCGATGAACTCATCGATCGTTGACATCTTCGGCTGCGACGGATCGCGCGTATTCGTAATCACGAGCTCGGGTGATGCGCCGTCGAGATTGCGGATCGCCGTCGCAAGTCCACCCATGTACATGAACATGTCATCGTTATCGAGCGCGCCATACAGCATTGTCGAGCTGCTGTGCACGATTTTCTCGGTACCCGATAACGCAAGACGAAACACGTCTTCCATCGGCTCGCCCCAGAACCCATTGCCGAAGCCGTGGCCGAGCTTGCGCATGTAGTCATCGCCCATGCCTTTATCGGAATCCCAGGTGCCGCTGGCCGCCGCGATCGTCGAGGTATTCAAATTGAAGCGGCCCGGCGGCTCATCGAAGATCCGCACGCCCGCGCGCCGATCGGCGTCCGCTTCGCTGTAACCATTCTTGATGAGCTGAGCGCGCATCGACAGATAGTGCTTGCGCACGAAGTTCTCGGCTTCGTCGATCATTTTCACTTTCTGTACCGCGCGATCCATCATCACGGTCACGTTGTGGAACATGCCTTCCGCGGCGCTTGCGATCACGATATCGACGCGCGGACGCCCAAGTTGCGCGCGCGGTACGACGGCTACGTCGACGAGCTTGCCGCGGGCATCCCACACCGGCTTCGTGCCGAGCAAATGGAAGATCTGCGATTCGAGCACGCCCTCGTGGCGCATCGTTTCATCGCCCCAGATCACGAACGACACCTTCTCCGGGTACTTGCCGTGCTGCTTCAAATGATCGGCCAGCATCTCATCCGCGAGTTTGACGCCGAGTTTCCACGCCGCCGGCTTCGGCACCTTCTCCGGATCGATGCCATAGAAGTTCTTGCCGGTGGGATAGGCGTCCGGATTGCGAATGGGCTCGTTGCCGCCGCCCACGGGCAGGAAGCGCCCCGCCAAACCATTGATGAGCGAATCGAGTTCGCGTTTGCCTGATGCAATGATGCGTTGGTCCATGTCAGTCGCGAGCACCTTCGCCTGCTGCGGCATGGCGCTGCGATCGGCGGCGACGATTGCTTGCACCGTACTTGCGCGTGCTTCCTTGTCGGGCACGACACCGAACGTATGCATCCCATATGGAATGTATTCCGCCTTCAGCTGCGCCAGATGCGATTCGATGCGATGGATGGTTTCGTGTTCGATGCTTTGGCTCAAATCCACGCCAAGATCTTTACCGATGCCGAGTGCGTGCGCCTGCTTGCGGATCTCTTCGTTATACGAGGCGGCGAGTTGCGGATTCTTGGTTTCATTGACGGAGTGATCGTTGATCACCTCCGACAACTTCGCGAGCTCCGGGTACAACCCGCCTTGCTTGAACGGCGGCACCATGTGATCCACCAGCGCCGCCATGCCGCGTCGGCGCGCCACCAGACCTTCTCCCACCACATCCACGTTGTAGACGTACAAGTCAGGCAGATCCGCGATCAGCGCATCCGGCGCGTCTTCTTCCGACAAGCCGGTGTCCTTGCCATCGAGCCATTCGAGTGTGCCGTGCGTGCCGAGATGCACGACCGCATTTGCCTTGAATTGTTCGCGCAGCCAGGTGTACGTCGCGACGTATTGATGATGCGGCGCGAGATCCTGAGCGTGATACATCTTCTCAAGGTCCTCGCCCCAACCGCGCGCCGGCTGCGGCAGCAGCACCACGTTCCCATAGCGAATGAGCGGAATGATGAACTGCGCCTTGCCTTCGTGTTGCGTCAGCATGAGCTCGCTTTTGTCCGGCGTGCCCCAGTCCGCAAGGATTTTCGCGCGCAGCCCAGGTGCGTACGTCTGCAACCAGCGCGCATAGTCCGCAACATTCACGCGCACCGCCTCGCCTGATGCGAGCATCGCTTCCAACTCACCCGGCGCGTAGCCGCCGATATTGAGCGCCTTCGTCGTGATGTCCTCGAGCACTCGCTCCGCGGTGAACTCGCCTGTCCCGACGTCATACCCTTCGCTGCGCAAGCGCTGCAGGATGCTCGCGATCGAGCGTTCGACATTGAGATAACTCGCGCCGACATTCGCCTTGCCTGGCGGAAAGTTGTAGTACATCAGCGCGACGCGCTTGTCGGCGTTCGGCGTCCTGCGTAACGCCGCGTACTTGAGCGCGCGCTGCACGGCGAGCGTGACGCGCGATGTGATGGGCTTCGTCACGATGGCCGTAATGCCGGTCTCGGAATCGCGTATGCGTTCCTTGCTGCCGACGACCGTCGGCGCGATCGTGCCAGCGAGTTCTGGCACCGCGACCTGGAAGGTGCCTTCGAATACAGAAAGCCCGCTGTCGGAGTCGCGCCATTGCGCCTCGGAGCGCCCGTACAACGAAATCATCGACAACACGGGAATGTCGAGCCTGCCGAGGAGCTTCGCAGATTCGAAATCGGAGAAATTGAAAATGAATGCGAGCGCTGCATCCGCACGCGCCTTGCCTTGCCCGTCGATCAGCAAGCGCTCGAACGCGACGGCACCGGGATAACCAAACACCGGGATCGCCTCAGCGCCCAACGCTTCGATCTGCGCGATCATCGCGTGCAGCAGTTCGGTGTCACCGGTGTAGTACGTGGACTTGTAGAAGCCGACAGCGATGCGCGGCGCATTCGGACGATGCTTGCCGTTCGCCCGCCGCCACGCATCGAATTCATCCCAAGTGGCAAACAACCGGCTCGTCGCACCGTCGGGATAGTAGTAACCAAAATCCAGACTCGGCTCGACGGGTTCGAGCGTCAGGCCTTTCACGCCCGTCTTCGTCAGCGCCAGTTTCAGCAACGAGCGCTGATTCCTTGGACC
>CAZIXV010000233.1:0-6097 GCA_964543105.1 uncultured Steroidobacteraceae bacterium | reverse complement strand
GATCTCGAGCCGCCGCTGCACATTCCAGACTCCATCACGGTGCTGCAGCTTCTGGATCAGTTCCAGCGCTCGAGCGCGCATCTGGCAGTCGTCACAGACGAATACGGCGACATCGAAGGCATCACGACGCCCATCGATATTTTGAAAGCGATTGCCGGCGAGCTGCCCGAACTTGGCAGTCGCGATCGCGCCGACGCACTACAACGCGAAGACGGCACCTGGCTGATCGACGGCCATATGCCGATCGATGAATTGCAGCGCAAACTCGGCCGGCGCGACATGGCCGGGCGCGACTATCACACCGTCGCGGGATTCATCCTGGCGCGCTTGGGACGCATTCCGCAGGCGGGCGACACCCTGACGTGGCAAGACCTGAAGATCGAGATCCTCGATATGGATGGGGTGAGGATCGATAAGGTGGGACTCTCGGGCAGCTTGCCGCTCAATCATGCGGCCGACTAGCGCCGAGCCCACGGCGTCGCAATCAACCCAGCAGATCTGGGTCGCGATCGGCCTGCGGCGCCAACGCTGAATCCTTGTTCCACTTGCGGGCTCTGGATTCAGCCTCTCGCAACTGGTGTTGCATGAGCCACTCGCGCCAGATCGCAAGCGAAACAGCCAGCAGCACCGGGCCGATGAACAGACCCACCAGACCGAACGCCAACACACCGCCCAGCACACCAAATACGACGATCAGGAAGGGCATGCGCGTCGCATTCGAAATGACGAGCGGGCGCACGATGTTGTCGACCCAGCTGACGGCAGTGAATCCCCATAAGAACAAGCCGACGCCCTGCCAAACGTTGTCGGTCACGAGCAGCCAGATCGACAGGCTGACCCAAATGAACGGTGCGCCAAAGGGCACGAGAGCAACGACCGCGGTGACCGCACCCAGCAGGATGGGCGCTTTGACACCGAACATCGCGTAACCGATGCCTGCGACCGTGCCTTGCGCGAGGGCGCCGAGCATCAGCGCGTACACGACCGCCTGAGTCGTCGAGCCGATCGCATGGAGATAGTCGCGCACCTGGGGACCAAGAATGCCCTCGAGGATCGAGCGCGCCTCACGAACCAGCCGTGGTCCATCGCGCAACATGAAGAACATGGACAACACTGCGAACAGCAGCTTGAACACGTTCTTGCCAACGCCGCCGATGAGTCGCGTGATCTCGATCGATGACTGCTCCATCAGCAACAGGAATTGATGCCGCAACGCCGCCGGATCGCTGGAGAGCTCGCGCAAACGCTCCTGCAGCCACGGACCGACGCTCGGCACATCGCGCAACGCCTGCGGCAACTCGGGGTTCGATGCGAGAAACGCCTGGACCTCGCTGTAGCCCGTCACGGCTTCGACCCGCAGCAACAAAATCATCCAGACGAGCGGAATGATGATGATCAGCGTCACGAGGGTCGATGTCGCCAGCGACGCGATCGTCACTCGCCGGCGAAAGAATTTCAGCATTCGCAAATGCACCGGCCAGGCGACATACGCGAGGATCGCGCCCCAGATCAACGGCACGAGGAACGGACGAATGACGCTGAACGTCAGCAGCACGATTCCCAGGATGAGGCCTGCAACGAGGAGGCGTCGGAACCAGGGAGCCGTCGGAAGATCTGCGAGCATGAAGAGTCTTGAAGGTGGTCGGGCGCGGTGAATGGAGCGCGATACTAACGCCCACCTCGTGATTCGTCGCGCGCTTCGTGCGGCTGCTCGTCCTGAACTCGACGCGTCGAATTCGAGCGCCGCGCATAGAAGTCACGCACGAAAGCGGTGAGTGTTCCCGCCTCGATCGCAGCACGCAGCTGGCGCATCAAGTTCAGGTAGTAGTGCAAGTTGTGAATCGTGCCCAGTCGCGCCGCCAGAATTTCGTTGCAGCGATCCAGATGCCGCAGATAGGAGCGCGTGTAATTTGCGCACGTGTAGCAGGTGCATTCGGGATCGAGCGGTTCGGTGTCGAGTTCGTAACGTGCGTTACGAATCTTCACGACCCCGAATGAGGTGAATAGATGACCGTTGCGCGCATTTCGCGTCGGCATCACGCAATCGAACATGTCGACGCCACGACTCACCGCCTCGACGAGATCCTCAGGCGTGCCCACGCCCATCAGATAACGCGGCCGATCCTGCGGCATATGGCTTTCGATTTCATCGAGGATGAATTCGCGTTCCTGCTTCGGCTCACCAACCGCCAGTCCGCCGATGGCATAGCCGTCGAACCCGATCTCGCGCAGTCCGGCGATCGATTCGCGACGTAGTGCCGGATGCATCCCGCCTTGCACGATGCCGAACAATGCATGCGGATTTTCGAGCCGATCGAACTCGGCGCGGCTGCGCTTCGCCCAGCGCAATGACAACTCCATCGAGCGCCGTGCTTCGCTATCGCTCGCCGGATACGGCGTGCATTCATCGAAGATCATCACGATGTCCGAATCGAGATCGCGCTGCACTTGCATGGAGCGCTCCGGCGTCAACATCACCGCATCACCGTTGATCGGCGAACGAAAACTCACGCCCTCCTCCGTGATCTTGCGCAGCTTCGCGAGGCTGAAGACTTGAAAGCCGCCCGAGTCCGTGAGGATTGGACCTTGCCAGTGCATGAAGCGATGCAAGCCATCGTGCGCGCGAATGACTTCCATGCCCGGACGCAGCATCAAATGAAACGTGTTGCCGAGGATGATTTGCGCACCGCTGTGCGTCAGTTCTTCGGGCGTCATCGCCTTGACCGTGCCATAGGTGCCGACAGGCATGAAGGCAGGCGTTTCGACGACACCGCGCTCGAAGATCATCCGGCCGCGTCGCGCACGGCCGTCGGTCGTGAGAAGCTGAAACTGCATTCTTTGAGGGATTCGTAGTGTGGAGGCGGCGTGAGCCGCCGATCTCGCAACAGCCTAACGTCTTTCCAGAAACATGGCATCGCCATAGCTGAAGAAGCGATAGCGCTCGGACACCGCGTGGCGATAGGCGTTCATGACGTTGTCGTAACCACCGAACGCGCACACCAACATCAACAGTGTCGATTCGGGCAGATGGAAATTCGTCAGCAGGGCATCGACGATCTGGAAGCGATAGCCGGGCGTGATGAAAAGCTGCGTCTCGCCCGCGAAGGGCTGCAACTCACCGCCGTGTTGTGCAGCCAATTGTCCCGCCGCCTCCAGGCTGCGCACGACCGTCGTACCGACGGCAATGACGCGACCACCTCGCTCGCGCGTCTCGCGCACCGCGTCGCACACCGCCTCAGTTACGACGACGCGTTCGGCATGCATATGATGTTGGGCAAGATCATCGACCCTTACCGGCTGGAACGTCCCGGCGCCCACATGCAACGTGACGTGCTCGATGCGAACGCCGCGCTCCCGGCAGCGCCTCAGTGTGGCCGCATCGAAGTGCAGCCCCGCCGTCGGCGCCGCAACCGCACCGGGTTCGCGCGCAAACACGGTTTGATATCGCGAGCTAGCTGCATCGCTCGCATCGCGCTCGATGTACGGCGGCAACGGCATCGCGCCGAATCTTTGAAAATAAGCAAGCGGCTCGGCTGACAATTCCAGTTCGAACAGATCGCCGTGACGTTGAATGAACGTCGCCGATGTACCGCCTGGCAATGCCACCGGCGCCTTAGGTCGCAGCGCTTTGCTCGCATGCACATGCGCAAGGATGCGATGCCCTTCGAGAATTCTCTCCAACAGTATCTCGACCCGGCCGCCGGTCGGCTTTGCGCCGATCACACGTGCGGGAATGACTTGCGTATCGTTCAGGACGAGCAAATCGTTCGGTCGCAGCATTTCTATGAAATCGGCAAAACGCCGATCCTCGATCGCGCCCGAATCGGTATGCAGATACAGCAAGCGACTGCCCCCG
This sequence comes from uncultured Steroidobacteraceae bacterium, assembly GCA_964543105.1. GTDB lineage: Bacteria > Pseudomonadota > Gammaproteobacteria > Steroidobacterales > Steroidobacteraceae > Steroidobacter. Next base: position 2,241 of record CAZIXV010000233.1, on the reverse strand, counting down.
CGCTCGGGCAGCGGTACCTGCGCAATCAGTTCAGCAGGAAGCTCGTAGGCGAAATCGGCGCGTCGCATGAAAGACCGGCACTGCGAAAAAGGCGCGCAGTGTACGTCATGCGTGCAGCGGCGCTCACCGGAGCGTCACCGTGTCATTTGGCGGTTCGATCGCGTGGCGGGGGCGGCGCAGGAGGCGCTGGCGGGGTTGCGTAATCCTTGGGCGGCGCGCTATCGAAGCGGTGCTCGAGCACATCCTCCGGGATAGTGATTTCGAGCTGCATACGCTTCTTCATGCGCATGACGCTCAACTTCAATGTTTCGCCGGCCTGATATGAGCCGAGGATGCGTAATGCATGCGCTGGACTCGTCGGCACGCGGCCGTCGATGTCGAGCAGTACGTCGCCTTCTTCGAGCTTCAAACGGATATCGGCGGGTGCGCGCACGACGAGCAGGCCCTCGTCGGTGCCGAAGTATTGGGCGAGCTTCGGCGTCATGGCGACCAATTCCGCTGCGCCGAAGGCGCCAGACGAGCGCATATAGGCCAGTCCGGGAAAGCGCTCCAGCTCGCGCAGCGGCATCGTCATCATGGGATCCATACGCCGTGCGATGACGGTCGCGCTCGCTACTTTGCCGTCGCGCAGATAACGCACCTTCACTTTCTCGTCGTGCTCGACCTCACGCATGATGGCCATGAGTTTTTCTTGCGGCTTCTCGTTGCCCTGCGGCTTCAGGGATTGACCTTTGATCTCGGTCAATACGTCCCCGGCCTTCAAGCCCGCCTCAGCGGCAGGTCCACCAGGACTGACAGAGAGAATCTCGACGCCTTCCTTGTGTTCTTCATGGTGTGGCGCACCGACGCCGACGCCGAGCATGGCGCGCGATCCTTGGCGATTCATCGCTTCTGCCACGCGCGGCATTGCCTCCTCCGATATCTTCCGGCTGAGTTCAGCGACTTGCCGCGCCGCCTCGTCCAACCGACGTCGTGCTTCGTTCAACTGGCGCTCGTAATCGGCGTCGGATGTGCCCTTTGGCTCTGCCGCCCAACTCACGGACAACGCTGCGCAACTAACGACCATTGCGCAGACAGTGATGACGACGCGGTTCGTCAAGCGAATCGCGGATGGCCGCTGAGTCGCGCCACCGGATGCATTGAAAACGTTCATAGCCCCTCCAGGCGCGCAAACATCAGCGGCGCCGTTTCGGCATACCTGAGCTTCACCAGCGAATCCATCAACTCGATCCGTTCGGTCCACAGGCGTTGTGCCTGACGCTGATCGAGACCGGCTTCCGCGCTATTTGCCAGCTGCCAATCGAGCCATTGGATGCGCTGCTCGATCGAATCGACCGCCGCGACGGTCGCGACGCGTTGGACCAGCGGACGCTCTGGCAAATGCGCGAGCATCGCTTCGAGCTCACGCGACTGCTCGATCAGCGATTCGAGATTTTCGGCTGGAGGTGACTCGAGTGTCGCGAGCGGCGTCGGCGCCTGCTCCTCGCGCAAGCTCACGATGCTCACTGCGACGAGCGCGATCAGACAAGCTGCCACGGCGATCCCCACACCGAACGTGCGACGCGCAGGTGAGGTCGCGCGAGTCTGGATTTCATCCCACAGCTCGCGCGGCGGCTCGATCGCTGGCAGCGCGCGCAAGCGCTCGCGTGTTGCCGCCAAGCGTGCGGACTCCGCGAGACACACAGCGCATTGCTGTACATGACTGCGGATGCTTGCGTCGACGGGGGCGCCGTCGCGCAGGCTCAATAACTGGTCGATGCGGGCATGCATGGCAACTTCTCGGCATCAGGCTCCAAAAGTTCTCGTAAACGTTGATGCGCACGGGACAGCTGTGACTTCGAGAATCCCGTCGAGCGGCCAAGCGCACGTGCGATCTCGGCGTGGGTGTATCCCTCCACGTCATACAGCCAGACGACCGTCCGCGTCAGCGGGGACAACAGCGCAAATGCCTTTTCCAGGTCGGCTTGCGCGCTCACGAGCGAATCAGCGCGCGGCCCGGGATCGATGAGCGCATCGTCCAGCGCGGCGTCATCGCCGGTATCGAGCCACAACCGACCCCGATTCCATGGCGAGCGCAGATGCATGAGGCACTTGTTCACGGTGAGCGTGCGCACCCAGCCGCTGAACGAACCCTCACCGCTGTAGCTGCCGATGTTGCGCAGGATGTCGACGAACACGTCTTGAAACAGCTCATCTGCAACGGCAGAGCGAGCGATCAAGCGGCGCACCAGCGTGTATACG
>CAZIXV010000232.1:0-6112 GCA_964543105.1 uncultured Steroidobacteraceae bacterium | reverse complement strand
GCGGCCTCGCCACGTCGGTTTGCGCTTTTCAGCAAATGCGGCGAGTGCCTCCTTGCGATCTTCCGACTCGAACGCGATGCGCGCGTGCTCGAGTTGCTCACGCCATGCTTCCTCTTCAGTCCAATCGAAGGAACGGCGCACGATCTGCGTTGCTGCGATGAGCCCCGTCACGCCGTTGGCGAGCAAATCCTGGGCAAGTGTCTGCGCCGTCTCGAGCGCGGCGTTCGATTCGCTCAACCGATTGATGAGGCCCATCTGGTGCAGACGCGGCGCATCGATCATTGCGCCCGTGAGCGCGAATTCCATCGCCAGGTGATAAGGGATACGGCGCGGCAAGCGAAACAAGCCGCCACCCGTCGCGACGAGGTTACGACGCACTTCCGGCAAGCCGAACTTTGCATCGCGTGCGGCGACGATCAAATCACACGCCAGGCACAGTTCGAATCCGCCACCCACCGCATAACCTTCTACCGCGGCAATCAAGGGTTTGCGCGCAGGCTCTGCAAACACCCCGAAACCACCGCGCGGGGGGCGCTCGCGCCGCCGTCCGGCAGCGATCTCCTTCAGATCCGCGCCGGCGCTGAAGGTGCCGCCAGCGCCGGTGATGATGCCGACGAATAGATCCGGATCCGCATCGAGCATATCCATCGCCGCATTCATCTCTTCGGATGTTTGCGAATCGAAGGCATTGCGTGCATGCGGACGGTTCACCGTGATGGTGAGCACATGCTCATGCCGCGTCGTAATCAGTCGCGGCAGTTGTTCGTGTTCAGCATTCATAGTGCGAGCGAATACCCACCGTTGACCGGATACGTTTGTCCAGTGATCCAGGAACTCGCGCCGGAGGCGAGGAAGAGCACCATGTTGGCGACGTCTTCCGGCTTGCCGGGGCGACGAATGATGTACTTCTCCATCATCTTCTTCAGACGCTCCGGATCTGCGGCAAGACGGCGTTCGATGTTCGGCGTCAAGGTGGCGGAGATCGACACACAGTTCGCCGTGATGTTGTAGCGCCCGAGCGTACGCGCCGTGGCGCGCATGAAGCCTGCTGCGCCGGCTTTCGCGCCCGCATAAATTTCCAAGCCACTATCGCCCATGCGGCCTGCATCGGAAATGATCGTGATGAGCCGGCCGGCCTTGCGTTCGATCATGCCGGGAATACAAGCGCTCACACAGTTGAGGACGCCGTAAAAATTCACACCGATGAAGCTGTTCCAAGCATCGGGTCCGGTTTCCCAGAACTTGTTGCGTGCATCCGGCGTGGGCGTCGCGCCCGAGCTGCCTGCGTTGTTCACCAGCACATCGACCGAACCAAAGTGATCGGCACCTTGTTTGACCATGGCTTTCACGGCGTCGAGGTTCGTGACATCCGCTTGTACGGCCAAGGCGCGCCCGCCCAATCGCTCGACTTCCGCGGCCACTTCTTGGGCACGCTCCAGTACGAAGTCATTGACGACGACACCGCCACTATTGTGCTGCGCGAAATGCAGCGCCACTTGGCGACCGATGCCTTGCCCTGCACCTGTCACGAGTGCGACACGACCTTCGAGGTCGAGCACATCTGTCATATTTTTCTCTCCTGATTGGACCAGAATGGATCGCGCAGTGCGCGTTTGAGAACCTTTCCCATGGTGTTGCGCGGCAACTCGCGCACGATTTCAATGACCCGCGGCCGCTTGTGGGAGGCAAGGCGCGGTACGCAAAACTCTGCAACTGCATCCGGCGAGGCCTCGTGCCCGGGGCGCAATTCACAGTACGCCCGGACCTGCTCGCCGAATTCCTCATCGGGTGTGCCGATCACGGCGGCTTCCAGCACGGCAGGGTGCTGTTGCAGCACATGCTCGATCTCCGCGGGATAGATATTCACGCCACCGGAGATGATCAGGTCCTTCACGCGATCGGTGATGTACAAGAAGCCATCTTCATCGACATAGCCGACGTCACCGGTACGAAAGAAACCCTCGCGATCGAGCGTGTCCTCACCGAGGGGTGCCGCATTCAAGTAGTTTTGAATCGTGACCGGCGTGCGCACCCAAATCTCGCCGATCTGCCGCGGCGCGCACGAAGCACCATCTGCAGCGCGAATCTCGATACTCACATGTTTGAACGGCCGGCCGCTCGAGCCGGGGCGCGTGCGCTGCATGGCTGGCGGCAAGTGCGTCACCATGCTCGTCTCGGTCGATCCATAGCCTTCGTTCAGGCAATCACCGAAGTAGTTGAGCGCCCATTCTTTGAGTTCGTACGGCACGGGCGCAGCACCCACGCTCAAACGACGTATCGATGAGACATTGTATTTCGCCAGCACTTCGGCAGGCAGCGCGGCGATTCGCCGCAACATCGTGGGCACGACGTTCCAGTCCGTCACGCGATGCGTTTCGATCAATTCGAGCGCCTGCTCGGCATCGAAGCGGCGCATCAAAACGATCGGGCGACCGCCTTGTTGCGCGCCCCAGATCTGCGCGGGTCCCGACGCGTGATGCGTCGGCATCGTCACCAGCACGACACGTGCCTCGGCGGCGGAACGCCGTGCCTGCAATACGTCTGCTTGATACTCGGCGAGTTGTTGCGCGGTGAAATGCGGCGAGCGCACGCCGATCACGACGCCTTTCGGCAAGCCGGTCGTCCCCGAGGTATAGACGATCAGCGGTGGCCTGCCTTTCGAGTACCGCGGTGTCGGCGGCGCCTGCAGTAGCTCGGCGAACGAGGTGAAACCGTCTGCAGGTGATAGCGACACCAACAGCGGGATCGACAACTGCTCCAACGCGGGCAGCAAAAGCTGCGGCTGCGCATCGTCACACACCAACGCGCGTGCGCGGCTGTCTTCGAGTACGAAGCGCGCCTCATCCGGTGTCAGGCGCCAATTCAATCCGAGCAGTGAACAGCCGAGCTTCGCGACGGCGCTCGCAAGTACGGCCCACTCGATGCGCACATGCAGGCGCGCAACGACGATGTCGCCGCTGACCAAACCGCGCTCGGCGAGCGCATGCGCGACGCGATCTGCCGCCGCATTCCATTCCTCGTAGGTCAGCTTGCGCTGGCCTTCGATGATGGCCGTGTCTTGCCCGCGTTCCCTCGCCCAATGTTCGAGCGTGCCGGGCACTGCTGCATTGACCTCGTCCTGCATGGCGTTACCGGCGTGCGTCATGGCCGCTGCAGCACGTGCGCGATCGCGACGCTGCCAAGACCGATCATGTGCGCCAGCCCCGTGCGAGCTTTCGTGTGCTGGCGCTCGCCCGCTTCGCCGCGTAGCTGCCGTACGATCTCGGCGATCTGACCAACACCGGTGGGTCCGAGCGGATGCCCCATGCCGAGCAACCCGCCCGATGGATTCACGGCACATTCGCCGTTGATTGCCGAAGCGCCGCTCAGCAAGAAATCGCCGCCCTGCCCTTCGGCACACAAACCAATCGCTTCGGTATAGATCAACTCTTCGACAGAGAACGCATCGTGCAACTCCACGATGTCCAGTTCCTGCGGCGACACGCCCGCTTCCCGCAAGACAGCTGCCGCCGAATCGCGCACGATGTCGACGATTGCCGGCGACTCCGCCGTGCCGAGCCGCTCGCTACTCGCCACCGATGCGCTCACGCGAATTGCGCGCGCCTCGGCACCGTAGCGTCGCAACGCGGCTTCCGACATCACGATGGCAGCAGAGGCGCCCTCGCCGCGGGGGCAACATTGCAATTGCGTGAGATCGCCGACGATGGGATTGGAGTTCAGCACCTGCTCGAGCGTGCGCGGCTTACGAAATTGCGCGAACGGATTCTTCGCAGCGGCGCCGTGATTCTTTACCGCGACTTGCGCCAGTGTTTCGACGGCGACCCCATACCGACGCCGATAGCGCTCGGCGAGTAAGGCGTAGCGAACCGCAGGAATCAGCGCGGTTGGACTCAGACGCTCCAAACCATCCTTACCGCTTGCGCGGCGGCCGTCGCCGAATTTATCGACCCCGATGGCAATCGCGACATCGCTCGCACCACTCGCCACATCCAGGCATGCCAATCTGAATGCGGTGGAACTCGACGCCGATGCATTCTCCACCTGCTGGACGGACAGACCGGTCGAGCCGAGATGGCGCAGCATCACGCGCCCTGCTGCCATCCCGAGCGCTGCACTACCGACATACGCACTTTGAACGTCCGGCCACGGCACGCTTGCGTCGGCGAGCGCCGCACGGATGGCAGTCAGGCCTAGCTTCACGTAAGGCGTGTCGCTCGGAAATTGATATGCGTGCAGCCCAATGCCGGCCACATAAACAGGACGTTGGTTCATCAATGGAGGACTCACAGCGACTTCCCTTCGAAGCGGCATTCGAAACATCCTTCACCGGTCGGCACCGGTCGGGCAATGAGCTGCATGCCAGGTTCATAGTCACTCGCCGCGCCGATCAACAGCGCCTCTTCCACCACGCCCGGCGCCAATTCGATTTCTCCGACGGCCTGCGGCATCGACAGTCCAGGGACAATCGCCGCCTTGATTTCCACACATGCAAGCAATCGCCCTTCTCCGGCGCGCACCTGCGTTCGCAGCGAATCCGAACCGCACACGCGGCAACCGTAGACGCCTTCGCCCAAGGTCGCGGCGCCACACGCCGAACATTCAGAGAACAACAAGTCGACCCGTGAGGGGTCCGAGGAGAGGCGATACAGCGTCGGGTGAAGGGGTGAGAGCTGGGTAGACATATAGCTGCACTGCGAATTGGTATATCGACCTGCAAATTACACTATTTTGCGCCGGGAGTGAATCCCGGGTTGTGAGGATGAGGTGATGAGTGATGGGTGATGGGTGATGGGTGATGGGTGATGGGTCGGAAGGGTGATGGAGGGGATGAAGGTGATGAAGGTGATGTGATGGGTGATGGTGATGGGTGATGGTGATGGGTGATGGGTCGGATGAGCGATGGTCAGATGCGACGTGTTGGGCAATGGATCGGCTGTGAGACGGGCGCATCTTCGTACGTGCCACTTCCCTCCTCCGTTCGTGCTGAGCTTGTCGAAGCACAAGGAACGAAGAGTTCTTCGCGCGTAGCGCGCGAATGCACGACAAAAACCCGCAGCGAGCGCCGCGGGTTTATTGATGTGTGAATGAGTCAGCGCGCGACACGCGCTGACTCAGTGCGTTTAACGGCGTGAGTTAAATGGCTGCGCCTGGAGGATGCGCTGCAATCCCAATAAAGCGGGTCCGACTTCTTGCATGATCGTCGTGCGCGATAGCACGGAGCTCCAGCCACCGCAGTTGACCGAGAAGACGGTGCGGCTGTCTGCGGAGCGCACGGGTACGGCGGCGGCATTGACGTCGGGGTGTTGGATGCCGCAATTCACGACGAAGCCATGTTCGGCATAACTGCTGAGCGCGCGATCGATGTGCGCTTTGTGTGTCGGCCAGCCATCACCGGAGATCGCGCGCAACTCCTCGAGGATCTGCTCGCGCTCATCGGGCTCCAAGGCCGCCAAATAAGCCCAACCCACGGCGCTGTTGTAAATAGGAATACGCGAGCCGACCTGCAGATTCATCAACAGGATCGACTCACCCTGGCAGCGTTCCAGATAGATCATGCTGTGCTGATGTCGTTCGGCGAGCGCGACGGCGGCCTGGAAGCGATTGGCCAGTTCCTGCATATGCGGGCGCGCGACTTGCACATAATCCAATTCCGCCAAGGCGGCGTACCCGAGCGCCAGTACCGGGGCGCCGACGCGAAGCTTGTCATTTTCACGCGTCGGAACGAGGTAGCCGAGCTTGACGAGCGTATGGCACAGCCGCCACACGGTTGGTTGCGGCAAGCCGGTGATCTGCGCGATCTCTGAAGTACCTAACCGGGAGCGCTGCGCGGTGAAGCAGCGCATGATGTCAAACCCGCGCGCGAGCGCAGTAACGAAGTGGCGATCCTTCTCTTCGGGGTTGCGAGCGGCGCGAGCGGGTTGAGTGGACATGGGTTTCCCGTAAGGGCGGTAGCCAATCAGTTGAGGCTGCGAATGATACCTCAGTATCTATTCGCGCTGCGAATTGGCAACCACGCAACATTTGATGCGCAGCGAGCGTCTGGGTGCGCCCCTCATGATTCTTGTTCCAGTTCTTGTCGCAGCGTACGCCGCGCGCAATAGAAGGCCCCGGC
>CAZIXV010000231.1:0-6143 GCA_964543105.1 uncultured Steroidobacteraceae bacterium | reverse complement strand
AGCGTCACGCCGATGTCGCGAAGATCGTCGCATTGCTTCGTGGCAAAGAGCGCGTCGATGTATTGCGCTCAGGCGAAGAAGGGCAGGTCATCCTCGAGAGCACGCCGTTTTATGCCGAGAGCGGCGGCCAGGTCGGCGATACCGGCATTCTTCGCAACCCAGAATCCACCTTTGAAGTCGCGGACACGCAGAAGCTCGGCCACGCCTTTGCGCACATCGGACGCGTCGTCGCCGGTGAAATCAAAGTCGGCGATGAGCTCGAAGCGCAAGTCGATGAACAGCGCCGGACCGCGATTCGCTTGAATCATTCGGCAACGCATTTGCTGCACGCGGCATTACGTCAAGTGCTCGGATCGCATGTGACACAGAAGGGCTCGCTCGTCGCGCCCGATCGTTTGCGTTTCGACTTCGCACACTACGCCGCGGTCACGCCTGATGAATTGAAGCGCATCGAGCAGCTCGTGAACGCGGAAATTCGCGCCAACGCGTCTGCCGAAACAAAACTCATGGCGTACGACGCAGCTGTTGCTTCAGGTGCGATCGCGCTCTTCGGTGAAAAGTACGAAGACGAAGTACGTGTGTTGCGCTTTGGTGATTTCTCCACTGAGCTTTGCGGCGGCACGCATGTTGAGCGCACGGGCGATATCGGCTTGTTCAAAATCGTCAGTGAAGGCGGTGTGGCTTCGGGTGTGCGACGCATCGAAGCCGTGACAGGGCAGGGCGCACTCGATTGGGTGATGCAGTCAGAACAATCGCTACGTGAAGTGTCCGCACTCGTGAAGGGAAGCCGCGACGATGTCGAAGACAAGGTACGTCAATTGCTCGAGCGCACACGCAAGTTAGAAAAGGAAATCACGACGCTCAAGCAGAAGCTTGCGAGCGGCCAAGGCGGTGATCTGTCGGCGAGCGCCGTGGATATTCACGGCATTAAAGTGCTTGCGAGCCGCATCGATGGTGCAGACGCACCTGCGCTTCGCGACGCAATGGATCAGCTGAAAAACAAGCTGAAATCAGCGGCAATCGTACTCGCGTCGGTGCAAGCGCCCGACAAAGTCGTGCTCATCGCAGGCGTCACTTCCGATCAAACATCGAAGCTCAAAGCAGGCGAACTCGTAAACGCAGTCGCACAACAAGTCGGCGGCCGCGGTGGCGGTCGCGCAGACATGGCGCAAGCCGGCGGTAACGATCCGAGCAACCTCGATGCAGCGCTCGCATCCGTCAAAGCGTGGGTGGAACAAAAGCTGAGCGCGTGAGCGTGTAGATGATGCTGCACGTTATGTTCATCGCATTTCATGCGATGAACGATTCAACGATGCGGTGCATGAGCGCTCGGGCGATATGCATTCGATGATCGTGCGATGCGGAAACTTCTATCGCACATGTGAAAAGTCGGTGCGAACATAGCCGGGCGAATTTTTTTTGCGTCCTGTGAGGGAGTTTTCGCTTATTCAGGGAAATCCCGATCCCCAAAGAAAATCCCGCGTTCTACTCTCGATTTCGAGTGAGAAATTTCTAATGCGCTGTGGGAGGGCAATGATTCCATTGCCGGCAACTTAGAAAGAATGTCGCTCGGCTGCATACGCAAGGAGCTGATCATGTTGATTCTGACACGGCGCGTCGGTGAGACCGTGATGATAGGTAACGACATCACTGTGACCGTCTTAGGCGTCAAAGGTAATCAAGTTCGTGTCGGCGTAAATGCGCCGAAGGAAGTTGCGGTTCACCGCGAAGAGATCTACGAGCGCATCAAGCGCGAAGAGCAGGCAGCCGGTGGCGCTACGCGTCAACCCGGTACCGGCACTGGATCCTGACTTTCAGCAACGTCCGCCGCGGAGTGAGGTCACTCCTCACTTCCGCGGCTTCGCTGCCTAGCTTTTTCTCTCTCCGAGTCTTTACCTCCTGCCCTTCCGCCAGTATTCTTCCCGGCCTTCGCGAGGCCCGGGTCCTCCTTGTTGCGACAGCGCGATTTCGAACTCGACAGAGTGCGAGATAGCGGGTGGAAGAAGCGCCGAAGAGGTGGTGCGACTGAGACCGCGCGTGAGGGTTGTGCGAACGGAGAGATGGCCGAGCGGTCGACAAATTTGCAGGAGCAAATTTGAACAACCGAATCGAGCGGATTCGGTTGGCCCCGAAGGGGCGGAGCACATGGATGTGCGGAGTAACGCGCACCGCTGGTGCGACTGAGACCGTGCGGTGAGGGTTGCAACGGAGAGATGGCCGAGCGGTCGAAGGCGCACCCCTGCTAAGGGTGTATGGGTCTAAAGCCCATCGAGGGTTCGAATCCCTCTCTCTCCGCCAGTTCAGAGAGATTTGCCGTCGACGGTTGGCAGTTGACGGGTCTTAAAGAGAGACGGTTTACACGTCTCGAAAGCCAACGATGCGTAAAGCATCTGATAGTTTGAATTCGACGATTGATGTAAATCGCACCGCGATTTTCGTTCTGACCATCACGGTCAACACTCAACCGTCAACGAAGTACGCGCCCGTAGCTCAGTTGGATAGAGCGCATGGCTACGAACCATGAGGTCGGAGGTTCGAATCCTTCCGGGCGCGCCATGGAAACAAAAAAGCCCCGCCAAGTGCGGGGCTTTTTTGTTTCCATATCTCGCCGGGGAAGGATTTCGCCTGCGACGCGGAGGTTCGATAAAAATCACATGGATGTGATTTTTAGACAGCGATAGCTGGCGCGAACGCGTGATGGACAGGAGTCCGAATGTCGCGGGCACACGGATGTGCAGGAGCGACCGCCGGTCCAAGGATGGACCAGGCGCAATCCTTCCGGCCGCAAGCCCCGCCAAGTGCGGGGCTTTTTTGTTTCCATATCTCGCCGGGGAAGGATTCCGCCTCCGACACTCGGAGGTTCGACAAAAATCACATGGATGTGATTTTTGGACAGCGGCAGCCGAACGCGTGATGGACAGGAGTCCGAATGTCGCGGGCACACGGATGTGCAGGAGCGACCGCCGCTCCAAGGATGGATCAGGCGTAATCCTTCCGGCCGCAAGCCCCGCCAAGTGCAGGGCTTTCTTGTTTTCAGCGTCCGTTGAAATCCAACCTCCGACGTGGAGCCTCAATCTCTTGCCGGTCGCCCGTAGCCCGTAGCCAGCTCTTGACCCTCCCACCATGGCAAGGTGCATGCTGACCCCCTGCATAAGGAGCAAGCATGGTGCGAACTGCCAAAACGCGTGCGACTGAACCCGCCCTGACAATCGGGCAAGTGGCGGCTGCCTCTGGCGTGTCGGCAAAAATGATTCGCCACTACGAAGCGCTCCGAATGATTCCAAAGCCACGGCGCACGGCTGGCAACTATCGCTTGTACTCGGAGGCTGACGTGCAGACGTTGCGTTTGGTGCGGCGTGCGCGCGATCTCGGCTTTTCGATTCAGGAAATCGCCACACTCGTTTCACTGTGGCGGGATCGCTCCCGCGCAAGCGCTGCGGTGCGCGGGCTCGCGTTGCGCCACGTGCAGCAACTGGAGGAGAAAATCGAGCACTTGCAGAGCATGGTGCGTACGCTGCGCGAGCTGGCGGATCACTGCTACGGCGATTCACGACCCGAATGCCCGATCCTCGATGATCTCGTAAAGAACGACCGGAGTACGAGGACGCTATGAACTCCACTCACGATAAGCATGGAGATGGTTGCTGTGCCGGCAGTCACGACGCCGAATTGAAAGATCCCGTATGCGGGATGACCGTCAAGCCGACGAGCGCGCATCAAGCGGAGCATGCAGGCACGACGTTCTATTTCTGCAGTGCCGGCTGCCGCACGAAATTCACTGCTGACCCGACGCGCTATCTCCAACCGCAAGCGCAGCGCGCAACGGCGGCGGCCGACCCCAATGCCATCTACACCTGTCCTATGGATCCGGAGGTGAGACAAATCGGCCCGGGCTCCTGTCCGAAGTGCGGCATGGCGCTCGAGCCGTTGATGATCACGCTCGAAGAACCGCCGAATCCCGAACTCGATGACATGACGCGCCGCTTTTGGATCGCCTTGTTGTTCAGCGTGCCGCTATTCGTCATCGCAATGGGGCACATGATTCCTGGGCTTGCGCATTGGTTCGATTTCACCGGACGCGTGTGGGTCGAGTTCGTGCTCGCGCTACCTGTGTGCACCTGGGCGGCATGGCCGTTCTACGAGCGTGCCGTCGCATCAGTGCGTCAGCGCAATCTCAACATGTTTACCTTGATTGGTCTTGGTGTGAGTGTGGCGTTCGGCTACAGCGTCGTCGCGACCGTCGCCCCGCAGATATTTCCAGCTGCATTTCGCGACGAACACGGCAATGTTGCTGTGTACTTCGAAGCCGCCGCGATGATCGTCGCGTTGATCCTGCTCGGTCAGGTGTTGGAATTGCGTGCGCGCAGCCGCACGAGCGCTGCGGTTCGCACACTGCTCGGTCTGTCCGCGAAGTCAGCTCGACGCATCAGGGCCGATGGCACGGACGAAGATGTCGGGCTCGAGCAGATTCAGATCGGCGATCGTTTACGTGTGCGTCCCGGCGAGAAGGTGCCGGTGGACGGTGTCGTGCTCGAAGGCGCCAGCAGCATCGATGAGTCGATGGTGACGGGCGAGTCCATGCCCGTGACGAAGCAAGCAGGTGATCCAGTCATCGGCGCGACTGTGAACGCCACCGGTGCGCTCGTGATCCGCGCGGAGAAAGTCGGCAGCGACACCTTGCTGTCGCGCATCGTCGCGATGGTGGCAGATGCGCAGCGTAGCCGAGCGCCGATCCAGAAGCTTGCTGATCGCGTCTCGGGCATCTTCGTGCCCGCGGTGATCGTGGTTGCGATCATCACGTTCATCGTGTGGGGCCTCGTTGGTCCTGAGCCGCGGTTCGCGCATGCGATCGTCAATGCGGTCGCGGTGCTCATCATCGCGTGTCCATGTGCGCTCGGGTTGGCAACGCCGATTTCCATCATGGTTGCGACTGCGCGCGGTGCGAGTACCGGCGTGTTGTTTCGCAGCGCTGAAGCGATCGAGACCCTGCGTCAGGTCGATACCTTGATCGTCGACAAAACGGGCACGCTGACGAAAGGCAAACCCCAGCTCGTCGCGGTCGAGGCGGTGAATGCCGACCAGGCCGACGAAATGCTGCGCTTGGCTGCTTCGCTCGAACGTGCAAGCGAGCATCCGTTGGCGGCCGCAATCGTGCGCGGCGCAGAGCAGCGCGGCATTGAACCCGTGCAAGCCAAAGACTTTGAATCGATCACCGGTAAGGGCGTGCGAGGCGTCGTTGAGCAGCGCGAGGTGCTGATCGGCAATCGCGTGCTGCTCGAGGATCGAAGCATCGATACGAGCGCCTTGGCGTCTCGCGCCGAGACGCTGCGTGCACAAGGACAGACGGCGATGTTCGTCGCCATCGACGGCGCCGCGAGCGGCTTGGTTGCTGTCGCTGACCCGATCAAGGCGAGCACGCCCGAAGCGATTGCCGATTTGCATCGCGCCGGCCTGCGCATTGTCATGATGAGCGGCGACAGTCAGACGACTGCGCAAGCTGTCGCGAAGCAGCTCAACATCGATGAAGTGATTGCCGAAGTGTTGCCGGAGCAGAAAGCTCAGAAGGTGCGCGAGCTGCAGGCGAGCGGCCACATCGTCGCGATGGCCGGCGATGGGATCAACGATGCACCGGCGCTCGCACAAGCGCAGGTGGGTATCGCGATGGGCACTGGCACCGACGTTGCCATGGAAAGCGCGCACGTCACGCTCGTCAAAGGCGATCTGCGCGGCATCGTGCGCGCACGTGAGCTTTCGCGCGCGACACTGACGAACATCAAACAGAATTTGTTCTTTGCTTTCGCGTACAACGCTGCGGGCGTGCCGATTGCGGCCGGCGTCCTCTATCCCGTATTCGGTCTGTTGCTCAGCCCTGTCATCGCCGCTGCCGCAATGAGCTTGAGCTCCGTCTCGGTGATCGCGAACGCGCTGCGTCTTCGCAAGGTCGATCTGTGAACGCGCGCGTGGTTCAACGCCCAGGTGTGACACGCAGGTCGGTATTGCAAGCCGCAGCGGGCGCTGGCCTCTTCGTGCTTGGTATCGAGCGTCCGCTCGTGCACGCGCAAGCGAGCGCGCAACGCACTTTGAGCGGTACTGATTTTCGATTGCAGATTGGCGAGATGCCCGTGAATTTCACTGGTAAGTCC
>CAZIXV010000230.1:0-6145 GCA_964543105.1 uncultured Steroidobacteraceae bacterium | reverse complement strand
ATTAATGGTAGCACGGGCCGGTACGCTGCCGCGGTCCGAAATCAGGCCATGACCACCCGATTGCGGCCCGCTTGTTTGGCTGTGTAGAGCGCTGCGTCCGCTCGAGACAGCAGTTCTTCGGCCAGACCTTCCAAGTCGGCGTCGCGTGCAACTGCCAGTTCAGCGACACCGATCGAGACGGTCTGTATGACCTCGACACCTGACGCCACTTCGATGGGAGTGCCGCAGACGGCGACGCGAATTCGCTCCGCCAGAACCAAGGCCTGCTCGCTCGTCAGTCCTGGCGCCAGTACCACGAACTCATCGCCGCCAAATCGCGCGGCGGCATCGCTGCCGCGGATGTGAGAATCAATCCGGAGCGCGGCTTCACGCAGCGCTGCATCGCCCGCCAAGTGCCCGTGCTCATCGTTGATCTGCTTGAAGCGATCCAGGTCGACGACGAAGCAAACCAAGTTCGTGCCCTGTCGCTGCGCGCGCGCGAGTTCTTCTTTGAGCCGTGCGTTCAGGTAACGCCGGTTGTGCCAACCGGTGAGGAAATCGGTCAGCCCGCTGCGCACCAGCCGAGCCCGATTGATGGTGTTCTCTATGGCGAATGCCGCGATCACGCCAAGGTGCGCCAGGAAATCAGTCGCCAAGTGGCGCGAAAAGCGCTTCTCGTCGCGACTGCCGAAGTTGAGGCTGCCGTACAGGCGGTCGTGACGTCGCAACGGGATGAACGCGACGCTTTTCAGGCCGTCGATACCAGAAAAAACCCGCTGATGGTCGGCTCCGATGTATGGACCGAGCCACGGCTTGTGAAACGAAACGAGTTGCGGCGCGACGTCCGCGATGCTTTCGACGCAAGTGACTTGCGCGAAGTCTTCCACGCGAACTTGCTCCGCGATCAGCAAATGCCGGATCTCATGTTCAGGGTCGGCCAGCAGGAGGGTGACGGCATCCAGTCTGTACGACGCTTGGAGCCCGCGACAGATCGTCTCGAATAGCTGCGGCAGCGTTTCCGCTTTGAGCAACTCGAGCTCGCGTTCCTGATTGCGCTTCAAGAGCCGCTCGTTGGCTGCGGCTTCCTCGATGAGCGTCGCGATCCGCGCGCGCAACTCACGCACCTGTGCGTCAAGATCGCGGGCGCGTGTCGATTTCATGGTTCGCGGACGCGTCCCGAAAGGTACTCGCGTCCGCGCTGCATCAAAGCGACGAAGCTGGCTTCATCGCCATTCGCTACTGACTGCCAGATGCGTTCGACTGCGTTGCGCAACGCCTGCAGCGATTCGCGCCCGTAGTCGTTGAGATGCTGAATCTCGAAATACATCTCAGGGTTTTCGGTCGCGACTTTCGCAGCAACATCCACCTGTGCATCGTAAGTCGTGCTCGACAACTGTGCTAAGCGTGGCGCGGCTTCACCGCTTTCTGCCAAGGCGGTGAAAAACGCGATATTCAAGGCGTGCGAGAGCCCGAGCACATAAGCGATCAACCGGTCGTGCTCATCCAAACTCATCACGACCTGTTCGGCCATGGTCGATCCGAACAAGGCGCGTGCCGTCTCGAGCGCTTCGGCATGGCCGGCATCGATGAAGATGACGTGTCGGCCGGAGAGCAGTTCGGTATCGGGGCCGAACATGGGATGCAGCGAGGTCACTCTGCAGCCGGCGTCGAGCAATGCGGTCAATCCAGGTCGCAGCGGCGTCTTGAGCGAACCGACATCGAAGATCACGCCGCGCGGTTTGCGGTCGGCAAGATCCTGCAGAATCGTGTTGGCGATCGCCATGGGTGTAGCAATGACGATCAGATCGAAATTGAGCGAGGTCGTCCGCCAGTCATCCACATGCGCAAAGCCTTCGACCCCTTTTTGTGGATCGGCGATGGTGACGACATAGCCTTGAGAGGCGAGGAATTCGACAAACCAACGCCCCATCTTGCCCGCACCACCGATGACGAGCGCCGGGCGCCCGCTCCCCTGGCCGGATGCGGCGACACGAATGCGCTCCTGAGTCGTCAGGGAGCCGCGAATCAACAATCGCAAAATCGATTCTGCGAGGTCGGGAGAGACATCCAGACTGGTAGCCGTCGCGCGTGCTTGCAGCAACACCTCGCGTTCGCGATTGAAATCGCGTGTCGGGCGCCCGACCGCGCGTTTGGCCTCGGCCACTTGGCGGCTCAATCGCTGCCGTTCGGCAATCAAGCCGACCAATTGCCGATCCAGCTCAGTCAGGCGCGTGCGCAGCTCGTCGAGCGTCATTCGTTGTCATCCAGGTAACCGCAGCCGCCGGTTTTACCGGGCTGCCCGCTGCCGAGCAAGCGCAGCGACACGTGCAACTGGCGTTACTATTCGCACCTCGACGCCACCGATGCGCCGCGTGTGCGCGTTCGAAGGATGCCCATGCCGAACGACTTTCTGCCAGATCCTCTTCCAGCCTCGCCGCTTGCGATATTCACGCAGTGGTTCGCCGAGGCTCGCTCGCGTGCCGTGCAGCCCAATCCGGATTCAATGGTGCTAGCCACGGTCGGTATGGATCTGCGACCGTCCGCCCGCGTCGTGCTTTGTAAACGCATCGATCCGGCGGGCTGCATCGTCTTCTTTACGAACTACGAATCGCGCAAAGGTCGGGAGCTTGCGACGAACCCACGCGCGGCAGCGGTCATGCATTGGGATGCGTTGCAGCGCCAGGTGCGCATCGAAGGTACTGTCGTGCGCTCGCCCGTCGCAGAAAGCGATGAGTATTTCGCCGGGCGTGCATTGGCGAGCCGCGTCGGTGCTTGGGCCAGCCGCCAAAGCGAGCCGCTCGCGTCCCCGCAGGCGTTAGCGCAAGAAGTGCAACGCGTGGCGCAGCGCTATGGTGTCGATCCGCAAGCAGCGTCCGGAGCCATTCCGCGCCCGCCGCATTGGGGCGGCTATCGACTCTGGATCGAGCGGCTCGAATTATGGGTCGAAGGTCCAGGACGGATTCATGATCGTGCCGTATGGACGCGCGATCTCGCGCCAGCCGATGAATTTACTTGCACGGGAAGTGCATGGCAGGCGACGCGGTTGAATCCGTGATGGGCCCAGTGCACTGAAGGAACTGCGTGCGCCTTACTTCACGACCTTGAGCGTCGGTCTTTGGCGTTTCGGCTCGCCGCTGCTACTGCTGTTGGGTGCACTCGGCGTCTCCGGCGCGGGTGATTGCGGCGGGGGCGGCGCGTCTGCTTCTGAGAAAATCATTCCTTGACCCGTTTCACGCGCGTAAATACCTAGTACGGCAGCGATCGGCACGCTGACATTGTAAGTCGCCGGACCAAAGCGCGCGCGAAAGCCGATGTAGTCGTTGCCCATGTTGAGCCCGCTCGTCGCGCTATGGCTGACGTTCAGAATGATCTTGCCTTCCTGAACATACTGCTGTGGCACTTCGACGCCCGGTTGCGCCGCATCGACGACAAGATGCGGCGTGTGCAAGCTATCCGTAATCCACTCGTGCATCGCCCGCAGCAGATACGGACGGCGGGATCGAACGGGTGTTTGCGCATCGGTCATCTTCGAACTCCGGGGCTTATCGATCGAAGCACCCTATCCTTTTCAGGCACGCATCTCCTGCTCGATGCGCGACATGCTCTGCCGGAAGGCAGGACGAGAAAAAATCAAATGAGCGTACTTCTTGATCGGCGCAGCCTCAGCAGGAAGGTCGAGTTCCCAAGCGGGCAAACGCCAAAGTATGGGCGCGATAGTCGCATCGACAAGCGAGAATTCATCCGACAAGAAATACGGCTTCGCCTTGAACACATCCACGCTGGCGAGAACGCTATCGCGCAGAATTTTCTTTGCCTTCTGCGCGAGCTTGCGATCATTCGGATCGATGATCTGTTGCGCCAGCGAATACCAATCACGCTCGATGCGGTACAACGCAATGCGAAACTGCGCGCGCGCAACCGGATCCACCGGCATTAGCGGTGGATGAGGAAAACGCTCGTCGAGATACTCGATGATGATGCGCGAGTCGTACAGCACTAGGTCCCGATCAACGAGCGTCGGGACGCTGTGATACGGATTCAGATCGAGCAGGTCTGCGGGCAAATTGCCCTCATCGACGTCGATCGTCTCGACGTGAATACCCTTCTCGGCCAGCACGATGCGCGTGCGGTGGCTCCACGGATCATCGGCCCTCGAAAACAACGTCATCACGTCGGCGCGCCCCTTCCGTCAAAGAACGAAAACCGATCGTGCTGCGCTCGCCACATCCTGCTGCGAGCGCGCCGTATCACTTGATGTCCTTCCAATACTCCTTCTTCAAGAAGTATGCGAATAGGAAGAACACGAAGAGGAAACCCAGCACCCGTAGACCGAGATTCCGACGCTCGAGCTGCA
This sequence comes from uncultured Steroidobacteraceae bacterium, assembly GCA_964543105.1. Taxonomy (GTDB): domain Bacteria; phylum Pseudomonadota; class Gammaproteobacteria; order Steroidobacterales; family Steroidobacteraceae; genus Steroidobacter. Next base: position 1,812 of record CAZIXV010000230.1, on the reverse strand, counting down.
TCGGTTCTCCGATGTAGTCGAGGAAGTTCACCGTATCGCGCACGAACTGGTCGAATTCGACGGGCGTCATGCTGCCTGCCTGCACCAGCTCAAAGCCTTTGAACTCCTTGTGCACGGCATTGTTCTGCGCGTCGCTCTTGCCGTCATAAACCGCCTCTTGATACCCCTGCAGGTTCCAGAGCACATGCGGCATCGAGGTCATCGGCAGGACGAGATTGTTCGTCCCATTGGGCCGTGACGGGTCGATATAGAACGACTTCAGAAAGGTGTAGATGTAGTCGGTACCACGCGAGCGCGCGATCAACGACAGATCCGGCGGCGCCCGCCCGAACCAGCGCTCGGCATCCTGCGGTGGCATCGTGATCTTCATCGTGTCGTGGGGACGCTCACCTGTGAACATCAGGTTCTCCATAACCTGCGCTTCCGATAGGCCGAGGTCTTGGCCCATGCGGTTGTAGCGAACGTACTGCGCGGAATGACAGCCCATGCAGTAGTTGACGAAGTTGCGGGCGCCACGCTGCAGCGAGGCGGTGTTGGCGACATCGTTCTGAGCCGCTTGCAACTCCACGCCTGCAGATGCGGCAAAACCGCTAGCAGGCAATGTCAAGCCGACACTCAAGACGGCGCCGAGCAGCAGTGACTTCTTGAGAGCCGCCATCCCCAACCATCCTCCAATTGCCTGAGCCGAAGCCTTTTTCATGTTAGTGAGCATCGTAGGTCACCCGATCCGGTACCGGCTTCGTCTGATCGGCCTTGGAGTACCAAGGCATGAGAATGAAGAACGCGAAGTAGACGACCGTGAAGATACGCGCCGCATTCGTATATCCCGGCGTCGCAGGCTGCAGACCGAGATAGCCGAGCGCCACGAAGCTCACGGCAAAAGCGATCAAGAAGCCCTTGAACAGCCAGCCGCGATAGCGGACCGACTTGACCTTCGCGCGATCGAGCCAGGGCAAGAAGAAGAATGCGACCACGGCCGCACCCATCAACACGACACCCAGGAGCTTGTTCGGCACCGCACGCAAGATCGCGTAGTACGGCGTGAAGTACCACACCGGCGCAATGTGCTCAGGCGTCTGCAGCGCATTCGCCGGATCGAAGTTCGCATGCTCGAGGAAGTAGCCACCCATCTCGGGTGCGAAGAACACGACGCACGCGAAGATCGCCGCAAACACGATGAAGCCGACGAGATCTTTCACCGTGTAGTACGGATGAAACGGAATGCCATCGACCGGATGACCGTCCGGGCCTTTGAGCTTCTTGATCTCGATGCCGTCAGGGTTGTTCGAACCCACCTCGTGCAACGCGAAGATATGCGCGATGACGAGGAACACGAGCGCGAGCGGCAATGCAATCACGTGCAGCGCGAAGAAGCGATTCAGCGTGATATCAGAGATGTAGTAATCGCCGCGAATCCATTCGACGAGTGATTCGCCAATCCCCGGAATTGCACCGAACAACGAGACGATCACCTGCGCACCCCAGTAGGACATGTTGCCCCAGGGCAGCAGGTAGCCGAAGAACGCTTCGGCCATCAAGCACAGATAAATGAGCATGCCGAAGATCCACACGAGCTCGCGCGGATTCTTGTACGAGCCGTACAGCAAGCCGCGGAACATGTGCAGGTAGACGACGATGAAGAACGCCGACGCACCTGTGGAGTGCATGTAGCGGATGAGCCAGCCCCATTCCACATCGCGCATGATGTATTCGACGGAGGCGAATGCATCGGCCGCCGAGGGCTTGTAGTTCATCGTCAGGAAGATGCCGGTGACGATCTGGATCACCAGCACGACGAGGGCGAGCGAACCG
>CAZIXV010000229.1:0-6188 GCA_964543105.1 uncultured Steroidobacteraceae bacterium | reverse complement strand
AGCAGCGAGCTGTGAAACCAGCCGCGATGCTGGTCCGAGCCTTCGAGATACAGATCCGCAGGCGCTTCGATTTCCGGGAACGAACTGCTCACACAGTGATGAGCGACCCCCGAGTCGAACCACACATCCATGATGTCGGAGACCTTCTCGTACTTGGGCGCTTCCGCGCCCAGCAAATCCACGGGATCGAGATCATCCCAGGCATCCAGCCCGCCCTTCTCGACGAGCTTTGCGACTTCATCGAGCAATTCCGCCGAGCGCGAATGCAGTTCGCCTGTGCCGCGATGCGTGAACAAAGCGATCGGCACACCCCATACGCGCTGACGCGAAATACACCAATCGGGCCGATCGGCAATCATGTTGCCGATGCGGCCTTCGCCCCAGCTTGGAATCCATTGCACTTTGCCGATCTCACGCAATGCCGACGTGCGCAAACGCGCCTGATCCATGCCGATGAACCACTGCGCGGTGGCGCGAAAAATCACCGGTGTCTTGTGCCGCCAGCAATGCGGATAGCTGTGTTGCAGGGTTTCGTGATGCAGCAAACGGCCGCGTTCGGCGAGCACTTCGACGACGTGCTTGTTCGCATCGAACACGCGTTCACCTTCGAACAGCGGCGTATCGGTCACGAAGCGACCGTCGCTGCCGACCGGATTGTCGATCGGCAATTTGTATTTCATGCCGACGACATAGTCTTCCTGACCATGACCGGGGGCGGTATGGACGGCGCCCGTTCCCGCATCGAGTGTCACGTGATCGCCCAGGATCACTGGCACCGTGCGCTCATAAAACGGATGCGCAAGTTCAAGACCTTCGAGTTGCTCGCCTTTGACTTCACCCAAGCGCTCGACATTCTTGATACCGGCGCGTTCGAGCACAGCAGCGCTCAATTCCTGCGCGAGCACCAATAGCTCAGCACCCGTATCGAGCAGTACGTAGTCGATCTCCGGCCCGAGCGCGACCGCCTGATTCGCAGGCAGCGTCCACGGCGTCGTCGTCCAGATCACGACGCTTGCAGGTTTGCTTCCATCACTCACCTTGAAGCGTCGCGCCAGCTCGGCCGCATCCTTGAACGCGAACTTCACATCGATGGCGGGAGAGGATCGGTTTTCGTATTCGACTTCGGCTTCAGCGAGTGCGGAGCGGCAATCCAAACACCAATGCACCGGCTTCAAGCCCTTGTAGACGTGGCCGTTACGCAGGATTTGCGCGAGAACGCGCAATTGCTCGGCCTCGTACTTTGGCGACATCGTCAGATAGGGACGCTCCCAGTCACCGAGCACACCCAGGCGTTTGAAGTCCTCGCGCTGAGCGTTCACCTGCTCCATCGCGTACTCGCGACACGCCTGACGGAAGGCGCGCCGATCGAGTTTGCGGATTTCCTTGCCGCGCGCTTTTTCGATCTGATGCTCGATCGGTAACCCGTGGCAATCCCAGCCGGGAATGTAGGGCGCATCGAAACCATCGAGCGAGCGCGACTTGACGATGATGTCTTTCAGAACTTTGTTGATGGCGTGACCGAGGTGAATCACGCCATTCGCATACGGCGGTCCATCGAGCAGGACGAACTTCTTACGACCGCGTGTCCGCTCGCGAATCTTCGAATAAATCTGCCCCTCTTCCCAACGCTTCAAGAATTCCGGCTCACGGCGCGCGAGATCCGCCTTCATCGGGAAGTCGGTCTTGGGAAGATTGATGGTCTGTTTGTAATCCATGGAAGCGCAGAGAAGCGGTTAGCGGTTAGCGGTTAGGGGCCAGCGTTCAGCACAACAAGTGTCGTGAGGGTGAATCGATCGTACTGCGATCATGCGTTCGACTGCCCACTTCCGGCGGTCAACCGGTCAACTGTCAACGGTCGAAAGGATCTCGCGGGCTTGCGCGGCATCCTGATGCATTTGCTCGACGAGTGCATCGATCGAAGGAAACCAAAGTTCATCGCGCAGGCGTTCGACGAAATCAACGTGTATGTAGCGGCGATACAGATCGCCGCTGAAATCGAACACATGCGCTTCTAGCAATAACTCCTTGCCATTGACGGCTGGACGCGTTCCGAGGTTAGCGACTCCAGGCGCCTGCGTGAACGAATCGCACGATACCCGCACGGCGAAAATCCCGCCGAGCGGCGTGGCGCGCCGATGCAGACGCACATTCGCAGTCGGATACCCGAGCTTTCTCCCGAGTTGCTGTCCAGCGATGACCTTGCCAGTGATCCGATACGGACGGCCCAGATATTTCGCGGCCAGCTGCATATCGCCGACTTCGAGCACTTCGCGGATCAACGAACTGCTCACACGGACACCGTCGACTTCATACGGCGGCACTTCGGTTACTTCGAACCCGTGCTCAGCGCCCGCTGCACGCAGGGTATCGACATTGCCCTCGCCCTTGCGCGCAAAGCGAAAATCGTGACCGACGACGATGTGGCGCACGCCGAGTTTGTTCACCAACTCGCCGATGAAGCCTGCGGCGCTCATGTCGCGCATCTGCTCATTGAAGCGCAGACACACGAAGCGCTCGACGCCGTACGCAGCCAGGGCCTGAAAGCGCTCGCGAAAACGTGCCAAGCGCGCGGGCGGCGTATCGGGCATGAAAAACTCGCGCGGAGTGGGTTCGAACGCCACTACCACAGCAGGCACTGCGTGCTCGCGCGCACGTTCGCGCAACACGCGAATCATCTCTTGATGACCACGATGTACGCCGTCGAAAGCGCCGATCGTCAGGACGCAGCCCCGATGTCGCGGGCGCAGATTGTGCAAACCACGCACGAAATCCATCTTGGCCGCCATATGCCTATGCAACGACGCGGCATTATAGGTGAGTGGGCTCACGGCTTGGGCGCGCTTTCATGCGCAACTTCGATGACGGGCGGTTGCATCCGGAAATGCGCCTGTCGCGCACCCAACAGCCACAGACAGGCGAAGTACGTGAGAATGCCACCGAACACGAGCCCCGACAGCCACAGCACCTGATGCAGCGTCGGCGCCGCCAGCCAGTCTTCGATCTCACCGCGAAACCACCACAAACCCAGCGCCATCACCGCGCTTGCGCCGAGAATGCGTGCGAGCATGCGGCGATTCCCCGAACCGCCAAACAGCACATTGCTGCGCCGAAGCCCGAAATAGAGCCACGCGGCGTTGAGCAGCGCGCCAATCCCATTCGTCAACGCAAGCAGTGCATGCATCCCAGGCGCGGTGCGATAGCCCGTCGCGAACAACACCGCCACCACCGCGAGATTGAGCGCCATCGTCAATCCCAGCGCACGCACTGCGATCTTCACCGGCCCGCGCATGTCCTGACGCGCGTAATACCCGGGAGCGAGCACTTTGATCAGGCTCCATCCCAGGAGCGCGAACGAAAACGCCATGAGCGCCACGCGCGTCATTTCCACATCGAATGCCGTGAATTCGCCGCGGTGGTAGATCACGACGGTCAAAGGTCCGGCGAGCACGAACAACCCGACCGATGCCGGAATCGCGATGAGACATACGAGACGAATGGCCCAGCTCAAGGTGGCGGAGAATTCGTGCGGCGCGGAGCGCGCATGATGTGCAGACAGGCTCGGCAAGATGACGGTCGCCAAGGCGATGCTGAAGACACCGAGCGGAAACTCGACGAGGCGGTCCGCAGCGTACAACCACGTCATGCTGGCATCGGCGAGCAGCGAGGCGATGCTCGTGCTGAGCACGATACTGAGTTGCCCCATCGAGGAGCCCAGAACCGCCGGCCCCATGAGCCTTGCGATGCGCTGCACCGCCTCGTGCTGACGATTCCACCGCGGCTGCCGCAACAACCCCAGCCGCACGAGCGGCGGCACTTGCATCGCCACTTGCAGCAATCCACCGACGAACACACCGATCGCAAGCGCCATCACGGGCCGCTCGAAATACTGCGAAAACCAGGCCGCGAACACGATTGAGGTTATGTTCAGGACCACGGAGCTGAACGCCGGCAGCGCGAATTTTCCGTAGGTGTTCAAGACGCCGGCCGCGAGCGAGGTCAGCGAAACGAACAATAGATAAGGAAACGTCCAGCGCAGCATCTGCGTCGCCAGCGCGAACTGGTCGGCGTCCTTCTCGACAAACCCGGGCGCACTAATGACCACGAACACCGGCGCGGCGACCACCCCGATGAGCGTGACGACAAACAGCACGAGCGCGAGCGTCCCCGCCACCGATTCAACGAGCCGGCGCACCTCCTCCTGAGTGCGATTGGCGCGGTATTCAGCCATGACCGGCACAAACGCCTGCGAAAACGCGCCTTCGGCGAACAGCCGCCGCAACAGATTGGGAATCTGATTCGCGAGGACGAATACCTCGAGCGCGACGGTCGGGATCACCGCCAGCTGCACCATCTCCCGCGCGAGCCCAGTCACACGCGACAGCAACGTCATCCCGCCGACGATCGCGGTACTGCGGACGTAAGCGCGACTCATTGGGCCCGGACGAGTAAGGAGAACGGCGACATGGGGCGGCAATGGTACGGGAGAGGAGGCGGTTAGCGGCTATTGGTCGCTGCAGATGGGTGGGTATTGGCAGCTCCCGTCCCGCCGGGGGCTTCTTGCCAGCTAGCTAGCTTGCTAGCCGGCTAGCCTGCTGGCCAAACCGCCGGCGCGCGCTGCGCGGGCGGCTCCAGTCCTCTCCCCCGCCGTGCGGGGGAGAGTTAGAGAGGGGGCTTCTTGTCAGCCAGCTAACTTGCTAGCCGGCTAGCTTGCTGGCCAAACCGCCGGCGCGCCGAGCGCGGTCCGGTCCTCTCCCCCGCCGTGCGGGGGAGAGTTAGAGAGGGGGTTCTTGCCAGCCAGCTAGCTTGCTAGCCGGCTAGCTTGCTGGCCAGAGCGTTGCTCGCGCCTAACATTGCGCGTCCCCCGTTGCGAAAGCCCTTGCCTTGCTCGTCCCGCATCGGCAGAATTCGCGCCTCATTTTTGGAGTCCCCTGTCTGTGGCCAATATCAAGTCTTCTGAAAAGCGCGCTCGCCAAGCTGTCCAACGCCGTGCCCGTAACATGGCCGCCCGTTCGAAGCTGCGTACGGCCATCAAAGGCGTGGTCGCTGCAGTGGATCAGGGCGATAAGGATGCGGCGGCTGCCAGCCTGAAGGCCGCAACGCCGATCATCGATTCGGCCGTGAACAAGGGCCTGATTCATCGCAACAAAGCTGCTCGCCATAAGAGCGACCTGAACGCACGCGTCAAGGCGCTGGCGACCAGCGCAAGCTAATCGCCGCTTCTGATCGCAAAAAAAAACCGGGCTGAGCCCGGTTTTTTTATGCCTACGTCCGACGCATCACGCCTCTTCAGCCATCTCGGCACTGATTTCCTCGATGCGCCTCATGAGCGCCTGACACAACTCATCGGTGCCAACGTGCGCTAACCCGGAGATTCGGTAGACCGGCCCTTTCCAACGCAGCCGCCTCACGATTTCCTTACAGCGCTTGTCCGCCTCGTCATCCGGTAGCTGGTCGATCTTGTTCAGCACCAGCCAGCGTTCTTTTTTGGCGAGACTTGCATCGAATTTCTTCAATTCCGCAGCAATCACGCGGACATCCTGCACAGGATCCGCCTCGGGATCGGCCGGCAGAACATCGACGAGATGCAACAGCACCCGGGTGCGCTGCAGATGCTTGAGGAAGCGAATTCCGAGTCCCGCCCCTTCGGCAGCGCCCTCGATCAAGCCGGGAATGTCCGCCATCACAAAGCTGCGATGGACACCCACCGATACGACACCCAAATTGGGGTGCAGCGTGGTGAACGGATAATCGGCAACTTTCGGTTTCGCCGCCGAAACCGCCCGAATCAGCGTCGATTTGCCCGCATTTGGCAACCCGAGTAATCCGACATCCGCCATCACCTTCATTTCCAGACGCAGGTTTCGCTGCTCGCCTGGCAGGCCCGGCATCGACTTGCGCGGCGCGCGATTCGTGCTGCTCTTGAAGCGTGCGTTGCCCCAGCCGCCCTTACCGCCCTTGGCGATCAACACGCGCTGGCCATCTTCAACCAGGTCGCCAAGTTGTTCTTGGGTGTCCACATCGATGATGACCGTCCCTACCGGCACGATGACGTCGAGATCCTTGCCACCGGCACCCGTGCAATCGGCGCTGGTACCCGGCTGGCCGTTGGGCGCCTTGAACGAGCGGTGGTAGCGAAAATCCGCGAGCGTATTGATGCCCGCCGTCGCGACGAAATAAACATCGCCGCC
>CAZIXV010000228.1:0-6262 GCA_964543105.1 uncultured Steroidobacteraceae bacterium | reverse complement strand
GGGGCTGATATCGTCCAGCAGCGACATCGAAGCGCTCGCACGCAGCGTCGAAGACAACGGCGATGTGTATCTCGTGCCCGCGTTCTCGGGGTTGTATGCGCCGTATTGGCGCGAAGATGCGCGCGGCGTGATCACTGGCCTCACGCGTTACGCCACGAAGGCGCATCTGGCACGCGCAGCGCTCGAAGCCGTGGCCTACCAAACGCGTGATGTCGTCGCCGCCATGGAGCGCGATAGCCACATTGCCTTGAAAGAGTTGCGTGTCGACGGCGGCATGATCGTCAATGAGCTGCTGATGCAATTCCAAGCAGACATTCTCGACCGTCCGGTCGTCCGCCCGCGCATTCTCGAAACCACCGCGCTCGGCGCCGCGTATGCCGCCGGTATCGCCACCGGGTATTGGAACGGGGTCGAGGAGCTCAAACAGAATTGGGACATCGCACAACGCTGGCACCCGCACATGCCACAGCCGCAACGCGAACATTTTTACGGCGCCTGGCAAAAAGCCGTCGAACGTTCGTTCGGCTGGCACGAGCCAAGTTGAGCCAGTTCCCTTCCAACGGGCGGAGAGATCTTTAAGCCGTTCGCCCTGGGCTTATCGAAGGGCGCGCTAGTCCGTTCGTCCGAGCTTATCGAACGTGCTTCCACAGGCTCAGCACGAACGCTTTTTCCCGCTCACCCCTGAATCTGATTCCGCGCGCCCTGCGCCTGATTCTATTCACGCCATAAAGAGGGGCCGACCGAGCCCAGCTGACCCGGCCGGCCCAGGGGGTTACTGTTTACCAGCGCTTCGTCAGCACGACACCGAACAAGCGCGGCTCGAGCAATTGCACGTTGCGCACGAGACCGACCTGTTCAGATGCGGCACCGAAGCCCACGATCACGTCATCGTCCGCGAGATTCTTACCGTAAACCTGAATCTCGAGGCCGAGCGGTTGATTCGCGATGATCAGGCTCGCGTTGTAGTTCTCCCAACTCTTCAATGCATAGTCATCGCCATTGAAGTGCGAGGTGAACGAATCGGCCTGCTTGTAGTAATCGCCGCGCACCGTCATCTCCCAATCGCCGCCGACCGAGAAGGTGTATTGCGCACCGACTGACGCCGTCCACTCGGGCGAATACGGCAGCGAGTTGCCCTTCAGGTTCGCAGCCACGCCTGGCTGTGCATTCAACCCGAATGAGGCGTCGAAGCCGCCGTTGCAGATCGGCGTGAAGCCGAGGCCCGGCAAGCCCGACAGCACGACCGCTGGCACCGCGCCCGCATTGATCGCGCCAACGAGCGCAGCGAGTCCCGCCGTGTTCACCACGCAGCCGCCATTGATCGACTTCGCGTAGCTGAGCGTCGGATCGCCTTGCGTGCGATCGAATGGATCGATCGAGCTGCCTTCTTGGATTTCGGTATCGAGATAACCGAACTGACCGTTGAAGCGCAGCCCCGCGATCGGCGACCAAGCAACTTCCAGTTCTACGCCCTTCACTTCGACGTCGAGGTTGTCGTTCGTCGCCTGGAAGCCTTCGATCTTGCCGTACTGATAGTCCTGGTAATCGTAGAAGAACCCCGTCAGGTTCAATTGCAGACGACCATCGAAAAACAGGTTCTTCGTACCGAGTTCGAAGGAGTCGACCAGCTCCGAGTCGTATGGCACTTCGGCGCCCGTGAGTGTCGGCGAGTTGAAGCCGCCCGCCTTATAGCCGCGCGCGAATGAGGCATAGACCAGCGTGTCATCGGTCGGCTGCCAATCGACGGCCAAGCGACCTGTCGTTTCTTCGAAGGACACGACTTGATGACGAATGCTTGCCTCATTCCAGCCGGGCGCACCGGGTACGCCACCCTGACCCAGCGGCTGGAACAACAGAATCGGATAGTTGTCGCGGCTCTTCTCATCTTCGGTGTAACGCGCACCAAGCGTGAACTTCAACGTATCCGTCGCCTGCCAATACAACTCGGTGAACACCGCCTGCGATTGCAGCTCGTAAGGGTTGTGGCTCAAGAAGTAGTTGTGACCCGCGCCACTGACCGGAATGCCGGGCGTTGTATCGAGATAGCCGAACAACGTCGGCGCAGCACCGCCAGGAACGATGAGCTGCATCGCCGCGCGATAGGCATTGGTCGCATTCGTCGATACGAATGTGTTGTTCAAGCGATCCAGATCGAGATAGAACAAGCCGGCGTTGAAGTTGAGCGGCCCTTCGAAATTCGATTGCAGACGCAGCTCGCCCGTGTACTGCTTGTCGTCCGTTTCGATGTAACGCAGCGTACGCACACCCGCGCCGGGGCCGCCTTGCGGATCCACGAAGACGCCGCCGGGCGTGATCGCAGTGTCATTGAAGCCGATGGCGGATTGCTGGCTACCCTCGACCAGATACGACTCGTCCGTGGTGTAAGACGCCAGGACAGACAATGTCAGTCCGTCATTGATGTCCCATTCGGTTTCGAATTCGAACAGATCGTTCGTCGCCTGGAAGAGCGGTGCGCGGTAGTAGTTGACGTGACGCAGATCGCGGCTCGTCGTCTGGCCGGCGAACGTGTCACCGGTCGTCATCGGACCGAACACCGGCAACGGCGCGCTCGCGAACACGCCGCCGAACGTCGCCACGCTGTTGACCGTGCCAAAGGCCCGTGGATCGTAGACCGAGCCTTGCTGACAGCCGCGGCTCAAGTATTCCTGCGCGCGCGGATCATTGACGGGCACCCCGCCGACGGATGTCGGCCCCGGATCCTTGATGCACAGTTCCTTGGTGCCGCCGTTACGCGTGTCGTCTTCTTCGAAGCGTTCATACATGAAGCTCACACGCACCGCGTCAGAAGGCTGAATGAGCAATGACGCGCGGGTCGACCAGATATCGCGTGAATCGATGTCGGAGTTCGTCGCTTGGTTGTACGTGTAGCCTTCGCGCTCGAGATACGAGCCGGCCAGACGAAAGCCCACCATGTCGCCCGCGGCGAAGTTCACATGGCCTTTCGCTTTGCGCGTTGCGTAGTTGCCGACATCCGCTTGCAGCGATGCGCTGAATTCGTGGATGTCGGGTTTGTTCGTGATGACGTTGATCACGCCACCGGTGGCGTTACGGCCGTACAGCGTGCCTTGCGGGCCGCGCAGCACTTCGATGCGCTCGACGTCATAGAAGTCGCTCGTGCCGAGGCGACTCGAGGTCAGCGGCACGTTGTTGTGATGCGGCAGCACGCCGGAGTCGCCGGTCGAGCCTGCGTTCGCAGCGCCGACGCCGCGAATACTGAAATTTGGGGTTGGACCGACACCGCCTGAAAAGACGAGATTGGGTACCGCGGTCTGCAAGTTGTAGGCGCCGTCGATGCGCTGATTTTCCAGATCCGCACTGGAGAAGGCGGACACCGCGATCGGCACGTCGGAAATGCTTTCAGCGCGCTTTTGCGCTGTGACGATGATTTCTTCGAGAAAGATCGCTTCTTGCGCGTGTGCAAGTTGAATACCTGCAGACGAGCCGAGCGCCGCAAACAATGCGGCACGAACACCTGTTCTGACCTTCACGTCAGTCCCCCTTATCTACGTTGTCGAATCCACGAACGATAGTTCGTGCCAGGAGTATTGTCGCGGTATCAACAAACAGTCAACTTGACTGTTTATACGTTCTGCAGCACGGACGCGTTGCTGCGACTCAGCATTCTCCGCGTGTCGGACGATATGATCCGCATCAGCGAGGACGATGCATGACACAACGAAAACAGACAGTTCGCCGCAGCAACGAAGAACGCAGCGCCGAGACACGCGGCCGGCTGATCGAAGCCGCCATCGATTCACTGATCGAAGTCGGTCATGTCGCGACGACGACGGCCCGCGTGGCGCAAAAAGCGCGCGTGAGCCGCGGCGCGATGCTGCATCACTTCCCCTCGCGCGCGGCATTGATGGCGGCAGTCGCTGAGGACATTCAACATAGGCACCGCCAGCTACGCCACGAGCGTTTGGCGACGCTCTCGCCGTGGGAGCGGTTCATCGCTGCAGGCGATGTGAGCTGGGATGTACAAGCACGACCGGACGCGCGCGCGCTGCTCGAGATCATGCTGGCCGCCATCGGCGATCGCGAGCTGCATCGCGATCTCACGCCCTTACTGAAGCTGCGCGAGCAACTGCGCAAAGAGGCGGCCAAACGCATTGCGCAGGATTTGCAGGCGGAAGATACCCAACCAGTGGCAGACCTGGTGCGGCTCCACACGGCGTGTCTGCTGGGGTTGTCGATCGAGTTAGCGTTCAGCGGCGATCGCGCCGGCATCGAACGCGCGCGCGTGCTGTTTACGTCACTGGAGCATGAATGGGGACGAAAGATGCGCCAACCGCGCAAGCAGGCAGCGCGGAAGCGGAGTCGAAGTCGAAGCGGTTGAAGGGTTTATTCCGCTCCCCTGCGTGAGCGGGGGAGGGCCAGGGAGGGGTCTTCTCTTGCCAGCCTGCTAGCTGGCTAGCTGACTCGGGAGATAGAGATCCTGATTCACATTTAATTCACTTTAAAGAAGCGCAAGATCACCGCCGGTGGACGCTGCGCCAGATCGGGGGTCAGCGTGCCGACGAACACTGCTTTATTGAGCCAATCGTATTTGCCGAGAGGCGCTTCGAACTTCACGATCGAACGCGCATAGCGCTTATCCGCAGGCGTACCTTCCGGCGCATGAATGACGACTTGGTTGTTAACGCGGATGACGACTCCGTCGTCAGTGCGCAGCCAGTAGCGCGCGTCGAGCTCGGTCACATCGTCATCGCGTACGAGCTGCCAGTCTTCGCCGCCCGGCAGAATCGTGCCTTTCATGTCGCGACCTTCGAATGTGCCGCCGCTGATCGGAATGACTCGCCGCTCGCCTTGCGGCGTTTTTCCCATCGCGAGCGGCGCATCGATATGAGCTGTCACGGTGAGCACGTGCTCTACCGTGGGCGTTACAAAGGCGGCGTCGACATCGGCAGCGTGACTCATGGGCGATAGGCTCACTGAAAGAATGAAAGACAGCATTGCAAGCGCGCGATGGCATCCGTTCGCAGTCGGTTCGAAACGTCGTCGATTCATGAGAACCCCTGAATAATCCGTCCACGTGATCGCTCGCGAGTCTATACGATGAAACACATCCAGCTGACCATCGCATTCCTTTGTATCGCAGGCCCCGCAATTGCGGACGCCGACCCATGCGATGAACTTGCACACCTGAAACTAACGAACGTCACCATCGACAGCGCCGCATCGAGCGCAGGACCGCTGGAATTACCGCTTGCGACCGGCCTACCCGGTGCGAAACGAACCTTCGACGTGCCCAAGTTCTGTCGAGTCGCGGCTACGCTCACGCCGACGCCGGCGTCGGACATCAAGATGGAAATCTGGTTGCCCGAATCCGGCTGGAATCAGAAGTTTCTCGCCGTCGGCAATGGCGGTTGGAGCGGCGCAATCTCTTTCTCGGCGATGGCGCCGGCCTTGCAACGCGGCTACGCCGTTGCGAGCACCGACACAGGCCATCAAGGCAATTCGATGGACGGCAGCTTTGCGTACCGTCAGCCCGACAAGCTCATCGACTTTGGTTGGCGCGCGGTCCGTGAAATGACTGTCGCGTCGAAGGCGATCATCGCTGCGTTCTATGAGCAGAAGCCTGCTCGCTCCTACTGGCAGGGCTGCTCCTCCGGCGGCAAGCAAGGTTTGAAGGAAGCGCAACGCTTCCCCGATGACTTCGACGGCATCATCGCCGGCGCGCCAGCGATTCCCTGGACGCGGTTGTCGGCGGCGTCGCTCGCGGCGGGACTCGCATCGCTGCCGCCGGGTTCGCCGCGGCATCTGACGCGCGCGAAACTGAAACTCGTCAACGATGCAGCAATTCAAACGTGCGATGCGAACGATGGCGTCAAGGACGGCATCATCCAAGATCCGCGCACATGCAAGTTCGATCCCATCTCGCTCGTGTGCGATGACGCCGCGAAGTGTTTGACGCGCGAACAGGCAGACGCGGTGAACAAGATCTACTCGCCCGTGCGTCATCCGCAAACGAATGAATACCTGTTCGCGGGCTTTGCTCGCGGCAGCGAACTGGGCTGGAGCCTGCTCGTCGGCGGACCCAATCCGCTCGGTATTGCAACGAGCCACTATCGCTACGTCGTGTTCGAGGATCCGAAATGGGATCCCTACACGTTCGATCTCGCAGCCGACGTCACGCTTGCCGATGAAATCGATGCCAAGGGTGCGCAACTGAATGCCGCCGATCCGAACCTCGATGCATTCCGCCAGCGCGGCGGCAAGCTGCTCATGTACCACGGCTGGA
>CAZIXV010000227.1:0-6324 GCA_964543105.1 uncultured Steroidobacteraceae bacterium | reverse complement strand
CTCTTCCGATTCGACGAATTCCTGAAAATAAATCGGCTGCATCTTCGTCCACACACCGCCGGGACTACGAAAATCAGGAATTCCTGATTCCGTGCTCATCCCCGCGCCCGTGAAGAAGACGACGCGCCGGCTGGTGTGGAGGAGATCGGCGAAGCGGGCGAGAGAAGTGGGCATGGGTGCGGGGGTGCGAGACGACAGGCTACAGGCTACAGGCAACAGCCAGAACGGAAAACGACTGCACTTCTTTTCCCTTTTTCTTCGCTTCTCATTTCATCTGGCTGTCGCCTGTCGCCTGTCGCCTGTCGCCTGTCGCCTGCGGCCGCGCGCATCAATTTACTTGCGCCGCCGCTTCCGTCTGCATCTCCGCGCGCAGCGTCGCTTCCAGCCATTCATTCATCGTGATCATCGTATTGCGCATCTTGCCGGTGCGCGTGCGGCTTTGCGTGTGAATGCCGATGATGACGCCGGAGCGTTCGTCGATGACTGGCGCGCCGACGGCGATTCCGTGTGCGTGCATGTCATGCGTGAAGCCTGCGAGAGTCGAGGGGGACGCACCGACCGCGCGATCGTACACGCGACCCTGAGTCTTCAGTTTGAGCGTGCCGGTGTCGATGTCGGCGCTGAAGCCCACCATCAGGACATTGGCGGGCGAGCCGGAATACTTGCCGAGCGGCATCGTGCGTTGCGCGAAGCGCGAGGGTTCGGCGAGGCGGATGACGGCGAGATCCTTCGCGGTTTGGCCGAGCGCATCGGCATCCGACGCCCATTGCGCTTTGATGTACGACACAGGGATGCGTTCGCGGATCTGGCCGATCGAGTCGGTCGTGGTGTAGGTACAGTCTTCCGGTTGAACCCACTTGCCGTTGTCGACGAACGGGTGAGCGACGGTGACGCCGATATCGAATGCGCCAACGAGAAATGCAGTCGCATTACGCCGCTCGCCATTGACGGTGCAAACGATCGCGCCGACGCCGCTGAACGAGAAATATTCCTGATCAGAGAGTTGGTAGCGCGACGCGTCGGCCTCGTGCATCAGCTCCGTGAGCCGCTGCGTTGCGACTTTGTGCGACGCCTGACTGGCTAAGCCACTTGATGCATGCGCGGGTAGATTGAGCAGGACTCCCGTGGCGATGAGCCCAAGGAATGCGCAAAGCCGCGGTGAACGTTGAATGTGAGCGTGCAGGCGTGAGCGTGTGTGCATGCCAAGAAGGTACCGTGAGTTTGCGTGTCGCCCCATGCGTCAGCTCAAGTGGCGTGGGATGAGGCGGGCCCTTAAGGGATTCATCTGCATCCCTTTGAACATCGCGCAGGCGATGCGATACCGCAGGAGATTAGGTGCGATTCGCGCGAGGAAACCGTAAGCGAGTCACACTTCGCGGCGGTGAATCTGGAAGAAGAGAACAGGTCAACGACTCGGAGGCGTCCGGGGAGAACGTGTGCCGTTGTTTGCTGAAAGCTAAGGGCTGGGCGCTGGGCTGCCCGTCAGAGGCGATGCCCTCCCTCTGATTCTGGCCGGCAGCCCAGCGCCCAACAGCTCTTACGCTTCTGCTTGAGCCCTGCCGGCTGCAGCCGAATCCGCTGCAGCCGGCTTCGGCCTCTTTGATTTAAGAACTCGTCAACCGAAACGTAATGGCCACCTGCGTCCACGCTGCGATCGGCTGACTGCCGTCAGTTGCAGCTTGAAAGCGCCAGCGACGGACGGCTTGCACGGCGGCGTTATCGAGGCGTGTGAAGCCGCTGGTCTTCGCCACTTGCACATCTTTCGGGCGGCCGCTCTCATCGACCAGCACGCGCAGACGCACTGTGCCTTCCTCGCCTGCGCGCCGTGCCGCGGGCGGGTACGTCGGCTCGACTCGCGTGCGTGTCTGCAACTCTCGCGCGGCCGGTTGCGGGAGTTCGCCTACCGCCTCAGTTGCGACTGGAGCGTTAGCGGCAGCCGGCAGTGGTGTCTCCGCAGGCGGGACGACGATGTCATCGAAGCGAATGTCGGGCGGTTGCTCGACCGGCACGGCAATCTCTTCGATCTCTGGTTTGACAATCGGAATCTCTGGCTCCGGTTGCGTGGTTGTCTCCGGAATGAACACGGCCTGGATCGGTTGGGCGAACTTCGGTGCCTCCACCACGCCCATACTGACGGCCAACAAATAAATGATGCCAACGTGAACACCGATCACTGCGACCATCGAACCGGTGCGCGCAAATACCGCTCCACTCCCATGTCGATCAGGCGTCATAATTGCTTCCTCTTGTTGGACACTCATCTAATAAACGTCGGGCGCCTTCGAAAGGGTTAAGCAGCTTTGCGCTTTTGCGCTGCGGTGGTAGCGGCAAAGTTCCAGACTTCGAAAGGTTCCACGTCGCACGCAACTCGAAGGTCATGCATGGCGTTTGATTTGAACTCGCTCATCGCGCGCGCGCCGCATTTGCAGCGGCATTTGAACTCCGTGTCCGAGCGCGCGCCCGACGCTCTGCCCCGATGGGGGGCGAATGCTGCGGTGGCGAACACACTCGAGCGCGTCTGGTCTGCGAGCGACTTCGTCGCGACGAGTTGTGCACGCACGCCTGCACTGCTCGATCAATTGATTGCCAGCGGCCAGCTCACTAGTCCGCTGACTCACGCAGACTATGAGCACGAATTGCGTGCCAGTGTCCCAAGCGGTAACGAAGCCGAGATGATGGATGCCTTGCGGCGTTTTCGACGCCGACACATGGTGCGCATCGCGTGGCGGGATATCGCGGGTTGGGCGGATCTCGATGCGACACTCGCCGAACTCACTGCGCTTGCCGATGCATGCATTCGTTTCGTCTACGACGAGGCCTATGCCGCGCTCGTCGCTCGCTATGGAACGCCTCGCGGTGAATACAGCGGCGAGCCGCAACCGATGTTGATCTTTGGCATGGGCAAGCTCGGTGGTGGCGAACTCAATTTCTCCTCGGACATCGACCTCGTCTATCTCTACCCGGAAGATGGGCAGACCGATGGCGCGCGCAGTGTCGACAACGCCGAGTTCTTCATGCGTCTCGGCCAGAAAATCGCTCAGTCGCTTGCGACGCCGACGGCCGAAGGCATCGTCTACCGAGTCGATTTGCGGTTGCGTCCGTTTGGCGATAGCGGGCGGCTTGCCGTCAGCTTCGGCGCGTTCGAAAACTACCTGCAACAACATGGCCGTGATTGGGAGCGCTATGCGTATGTGAAAGCGCGCGCACTCACGGCGCAGGAACACTACCCCTCGTTGTATGACGAGGTGCTGCGGCCATTCGTCTATCGCCGCTATCTGGACTTCAGCGTCTTTGAATCCTTGCGCGATATGAAAGCGATGATCGTGCGCGAGGTGGAACGTCGCGAGTTGAGCGACAACGTGAAGCTCGGTCCCGGCGGCATCCGCGAAATCGAGTTCATCGTGCAGGCATACCAACTGATTCGCGGCGGCGCCGACCGGCGCTTGCAGCGCCAGGAGTTGCGTGACGTGTTGCCGCTGCTCGCCGGACGGCGCTTGTTGCCTGCAGATGTCGTCGAGGATCTGTTGGATTCATATCGCTTCTTACGTGTCCTCGAGAACCGTCTGCAGCAATGGAATGACGAGCAGACACATCAATTGCCCACGGATGAGGCGGAGCGGGCGCGGCTTGCGAGTTCGATGAATTTTGCGAATTGGGAAGCGCTGAAAATGCGGATCGCGCAGCATCGCGGACGTGTCGCGCAGCATTTCGCCGAGGCGGTGTTCGGCCCAGTGTCGGAAGCTCAAGACGAACAGCGCGCGTTGCCGCTGCTCGAACCTGATGCCACGACAGAAGACCGCGAGCGCTCCTTGCAAACCTTGGGTTTTACGGATACTGCGCCCATCGTGGCGGCGCTCGAGGTCTGGCGCGAATCGAGTTACTACCGCCGGCTTGATGGAACCGGACAGCGGCGCTTGCACGAATTGATGCCGCGGTTGCTGCCCCTGGTGGCGCAAACTGAAGCGCCACCGGTGACGTTCGGGCGGGTGGCGAACATTCTCGAGATGATCGGCGGGCGCACGGTGTATCTCGCGCTGCTCAATGAGAATGGCGAGGCCTTGAAGCGTCTCGTCAAGCTGGTCGCGCGCAGTGAGTTCCTGGCCGATCAGATTGCAACGCATCCGCTGTTGCTGGATGAGCTGATCGATGCACGCTTGATCGAGGAGACGCCGACCCGCGCCCGCTTCGAAGAAGAATTGGCGATGCGTCGCGCTGCCATGCAAGGCGAGGACCCCGAACGGCAGGTGGAGGTGCTACGGCAATTCCAACGCGCTGCGCTGTTTCGGGTCGCCGTCGCTGATCTGACTCGCAAGTTGCCTCTCATGAAAGTGAGCGATCGCTTGACGGATATCGCCGAACTCATCGTTCGCGAGGCGCTGACGCTCGCGCAAGAGCAGGTTTGTGCGAAACATGGTGAGCCGCTGTGTAGCGACGCTGCCGGTCAGGAGCGCCGGGCGAACATGATCGTGACGGCTTACGGCAAGCTCGGCGGCTGGGAACTCGGCTACGGCTCGGACCTCGATCTGGTGTTTCTGCACGATTCCTCAGGCGAGACCCAACGCACGAACGGGCCGCAGCCGGTCGATAACACCGTGTACTTCCAGCGCCTGGGGCAGCGAGTGGTGCACCTGCTGACCGTGCATACCTCGGCGGGCCGCTTGTATGAAGTGGATACGCGCCTACGCCCCGGCGGCAACCGCGGGCTGCTCGTACAAACGTTGCAGGGATTTCGCGACTACGAATTCACCGAGGCGTGGACCTGGGAGCACCAGTCACTGTTGCGCGCTCGGGCCATCGCGGGCGACCCGCAGTTGTGCGCGCAGTTCGAGGAAGCGCGCATTGCCGTGCTGCGCAAGGCCATCAAGCGCGGTGCGTTGAAAGCGGAGGTGCGCAACATGCGCGCGAGGATGCGCGAAAACCTGTCCAAGGCCAGGACGGGGGAATTCGATATCAAACAGGATGCGGGCGGTGTCGCCGATATCGAATTCCTGGTGCAGTACTGGATCTTGAAGTGGGCCGACCGGCATCCCGAGATCGTGATTTTTTCCGACAACATCCGCCAGCTCGAAAGCCTCGCCTCTGGCAATCTGGTGCCGCAAAGCCGCGTGGATTTTCTCGTCGATACCTATCGGCGTTACCGCGAGCGCCTGCATCGACTCTCGCTCGCCGGCCAAAGCAATGTGGTCGATGCCGGAGAATTCACGGCGGAGCGCCAGGGTGTGGCGGAGATTTGGGCGGAGGTCATGCAGGAGGGTGCGTCGGAGCCGGGCTGAGCGGTGTTGCTGCAGCTGCGCGGATGCAACGAAGCGGAGGGAAGGTGTAAGGTGTCGCGGTTGGGTAAGCTTCGTCGCCACCCAACGACTCTCAACCACTGAAACCCGCAGCTATTCGTATGTCCGCCGCAGAACCCAGCACCAAACTCGTCGAGCCAAACGCGCAAAATCAGTACACCGTCACGACCGTCGATCTGCCGTTGTCGTGCCCGATGCCAGGCATGCATCTATGGAATTCGCACCCGCGCGTCTATTTGCCCATCGAAAAGACCGGCTGGGCGAAGTGTCCGTATTGCAGCGCTGAGTACACGTTGCGGCGTTGAAGCTGCGGATGAGGATGGTGATCGTGTGATCCGGTGATCTGGGTGATGAGGATGGTGATCGGGTGATCTGCGTGATCCGGTGATCATGGCCAGAATGGCACCTAATCGGCCACCGCCTGATTACCGATTGCCCAGGTTCCGCGCTGGTAAGTGCAGCCCATAGCCTCGCGGCGCGAGAAGCAAATCCGTTCGCCCAGAGCTTGTCGAAGGGCGGCTCACACGAATGGATTTAGAGCTCGGCGCGTGCTTCGAGAGGCTCAGCACGAACGGATTTCATAATTCCGCGCGAACGTATAAATCGCAGCCCAGATCACTGGATCACCCGATCACCGCATCACCCGATCACCAGATCACCGTATCCACCGCCCCTCCGATCCCATCACCCATCACCCATCACCCATCACCCTCTCTTGTAAGGCGCGTAACTCTTCTCTTCCACGATCCTCGAGCCGAGCTTGGTGTTGATCGTCTTTTTCACCGCAGCGCGCTCGTCGTTCGTGACGTAGACGGCACGCGCCAGCTCGATGAATTCCTTATCGAATTCCTGTGCGAGTTCTTTGTCGCGGATTTTGTCCTCGATGTCCCAGAGTGCTTCGTTGATGCGGCGCAGCTCGGCGAACTCTTGCGAGATGTCTTGCGCCGAATGCGGCGAACTTTGCCAGGTCGATTGCAGCAGCCCCAATTCGGTGCGCACATTGGACACCTTGGTTGCATCGCTCATGCGCTCC
>CAZIXV010000226.1:0-6353 GCA_964543105.1 uncultured Steroidobacteraceae bacterium | reverse complement strand
ACGGCTTCGATGACCAAGGTTCGAAATCCGATGCCCAAGGGGTGTTGCGCACTTGGTGGCAGCCGGATGATGAGAAGGCGTTCAAATCGCTCGTCGATCGCATCGTCGAGCAATATGGGCAATATGAACCGCTGCCGGGTTTGAAATTGAACGGCCGTCTAACCGCCGGCGAAAACATTGGCGATCTAGGAGGTCTGACGGTAGCGCATGCCGCCTATCGATTGGCGCTGCACGACAAGGAACCGCCGGTCCTCGATGGCTTCAGTGGCGATCAACGGTTCTTTCTATCGTGGGCGCAAGTGTGGCGTGAGCTGCGTCGCGATGAATCGCTGCGCAATCTCGTCATGAGCAATCCCCACAGCCCCGGCAAGTTTCGCGTGCAAGGCGTCGTACGCAACATGGACGACTGGTACACCGCGTTCGATGTGCAGCCCGAAGACCAACTCTTCCTTGCACCGGAAGACAGGGTGAGGATTTGGTGAGAGAGCTGGTTAGCCAGCTAGCTCATTAGCCAGCTAGCCGGCTAGCCAGAGCCGGCAGTCGGCAACGCTCCAATGCAGCTGAGCCCAGTAGCATCGGCGCCGTGACTAATGACGCCCTCTGGCCAGCACGCCAGCCGGCCGGCGAAACGCCTTGAGGGCGCTTAGCCAAACACCGCCACTACCTGTCGCGTCAGCGCCGTCGGCGTGCCGTTCGGGTCGTACAAGATGCCGGTTTGATTCACATAGCCGTCGCGGGCCGCGTCTATGTCGGTATCGATTCGCCACCAGGCCTCGGGCGCGAAAGCGAATTCGTGTGCAAGCAATTCGACCGTCCACACGAGTGAACTGGCGGGTTTGCGTTCCTTGAACATGGAAATCGCCGGCGTGGGAATGCAATCGATCAAACCGACCACGTGCGATTCGGTGAGGGGTGCGGTATCGCGGTGTCGGATGTAGGTCTTGTTAGGCACGCGCGCGGAACCGGAAAACGGCTTGGCGCCTTCCGCCCAGCGCATCGCGAAATGCTGCGCGAAACGGGGCGACAAGTCCGGCAGAAAGCGCACTTCATGAAGCTCATCGACCGCGTGTGTGGCAGGCATGGGCTGCAGATGAACCGCCACGGCGGACTCGCGCGGCGCGCCATAGACACCTACTAGAGTCGCAGCGACTTGATCCGCATCGATGATGTCGCAGCGTGCGAGCGTGACTGCCTTGCCAACACGCAGCACATGCGCCTCGACACGCCAGTGCGCGGCGCTCGCGGGTCCGATGAATGTCGTCGTCAACGAGCGCAGCAAACGCTCGACTGGCACGAGCTTGCGCATGACTTCGTTGCCAACCGCGGCGACGAGACCGCCGTAGGTGGCTCGTCCCTGTGCCCAATCTTCCGTCACCGTGACCTCAGCGCTTACGCCGTCGAAACGAATCGACGCGAGGATTTCCGAAAACAGCATCACAAACCTTCAATAACGATCGCGCGTTGCGTGCGCGGCGCGCGATTCTCGCCCACACGCGCGCCCTCATGCATGGGATTTTCGGGCTGCCATGCCGACGCTCGTGTGGTCGAGCGCGTCGATGTTCGCGCCACCTGGGGCGACCATCGGCAGCACCTGATGCGCTGCGGCGATCGGCACGCGAATGAGCGCGGGACCGTGGCTTGCGAGCGCCCGCAGCAGTGCCGTGTCGGCGCAGGGTTCCTGTTCGAGATCGAGCGCCGTAATGCCGAAAGCTTGTGCAATGCGCAGGAAATTACTCGGCTGCGGAAAATGGGAGGCAACGAAGTGGTTGCGATAGAACAGCGCCTGCTGCTGACGCACGAGACCGAGTGAGCCGTTATCGAGCAGGATGATTTTGACGTTGAGGTCGAGTTCCGCCAGCGTTGCGAGCTCTTGCACGTTCATCAGCAAGCTGCCGTCGCCCGTGAAACACAGCGTCGTCGCATACGGCTCGGCAAGCGCCGCGCCGATCGCGGCAGGCAATCCAAATCCCATGGTGCCGAGACCACCGGATGTCAGCCAGCGATCCGGGCGTTGCAATGGATAGGCTTGCGCCACCCACATCTGATGTTGGCCCACATCGGTGGTGACAATGGCGTCGGGCGATGCCAGCGTGCCGACGCGATGGACGATGCCGTAAGGTG
This sequence comes from uncultured Steroidobacteraceae bacterium, assembly GCA_964543105.1. GTDB lineage: Bacteria > Pseudomonadota > Gammaproteobacteria > Steroidobacterales > Steroidobacteraceae > Steroidobacter. The sequence continues at coordinate 4,232 of CAZIXV010000226.1, read as the reverse complement.
AGCGCAGCACCTCACGCTGCGGCATCTGCAGCGGCAACTCTGCGCGCAGCTGCGCAATGCGCGCCATCCACGGCACACGATTCACATGCGGCATGCGCAGTAAAAGCGCGTGCAACGCGCTCGTCGCATCCATGCGGATCGCCAAGGTGGGTTGTTTGATCTTGCCCAGTTCGCGCGCATCGATATCGATGTGAATGATTTGCGCATGAGGTGCGAAGCGCTCCGGCTTCCCCGTGGCGCGATCATCGAAACGCGCGCCGATCGCAAGCAACAAATCGCATTCTTCGATGGCCATGTTCGTGCAACGTGCGCCATGCATGCCGAGCATGCCCAAGTTCAGCGGATGCTCGGCCGGCAATGTGCCTAGTGCCATCAAGGTCGTCGTCACGGGCGTTTGTGTGCGTTCCGCCAATTCACGAACCAGGCCATGCGCACGAGCGCGTGTCACGCCGCCGCCGATATAGAGCAGCGGACGTCGCGCCGCTGTGAACAAGTCGGCCGCCCGATCGAAGTGAGACTCGAATTCGAGCAGCGAGGTCGCCGGTGTGATGTCGCGTGACAGCGGTTCGTTGCCGGCGCGATCAACCCGCTGCAGTTGCACGTCTTTCGGCACATCGATCAAGACGGGGCCGGGCCGGCCGGATTCGGCCACTTTGAATGCGTCGGCGATGACGCCGTTCAGTTCGGCGGCGTCGCGGACGAAGAACGCGGCTTTGGTAATCGAGCGCACGATGTCGAGCGTCGGCACTTCCTGAAACGCATCGGTGCCGATCAAGTGTTGCGGTACTTGTCCGGTGATACACACCAGCGGAATCGAATCGAGCTTGGCGTCCGCGATTGCGGTGATGAGGTTGGTGACGCCCGGTCCAGAGGTAGCCAGACAGACGCCGGCGCGGCCGGTGATGCGCGCGATGCCTTGAGCGATGAAGCCAGCGGCTTGCTCGTGCCGTACGAGGATGTGCCGAATGACGCGCGAGGCGCCTAGTGCTTCATAGAGCGGCAACAATGTGCCGCCGGGGATGCCAGCGACGGTGCGCACGCCTTGCCGTTCCAGCGCTGCGATGATGAGTTCGGCACCTGAGATTTGCATGAGAGGCTTCCTGTTGAAGCCCCATCGGGTGTGCCGGACAAAAGAAAACCCCTTGCCGGCTCACGCCGACAGGGGTTTTTTCGAATCAATAGTCCCCTACGGCGTGCCGGTAACGACGACGACCACTACGACGACGGGGACGAGAATCTTGTGCATGGCGGCGACTATAGAGCAGGAAACTCGTATGGGCTAGTCGGCAGGCCGTACTGTGGGTCGGGTTTCAAACCGATTCGTGGCGAGCGTCGGAATGAATTCCGACCCACACACTTGCACACTTAGCTGGGGCGCGGGCTCGGACCCACATACTGCGCCGAGGGTCGAATGATCCGGTTGTCCACGCGCTGCTCTACGATGTGTGCAGTCCAGCCGAAGGCACGTGAGGCGGCGAACAAGGCTGTGAAGTATTCCTTCGGAATGCCAAGGCCCAGGTAAATGATGCCCTTGTAGAATTCCATGTTCGCGCGCAGCGAGCGCTTCTTCGCCGCCGTCTGGGCGATGAACGATTCTTCGACTGCACACAAGATATCTAGCAGGCGCCGATTCTCGGCATTCAAATCCATCCGTCCTGCCAAGCCTTTGATGATCCGCGCACGCGGATCGACGACGCGGTATTCGCGATGGCCCATGCCCATGACCAGACGCCCGGTCGAAAGGCAGGTCGCAACGAAGCGTTCGGCGTTCGCGACATCGCCCACTTCCTGCGCCATCTCGAGCGCGAGCTGATCAGCAGCGCCGTGCTTGGCGCCAAACAAGGCACCCATCGCAGCGGCGAGCGCCGAGGCAGGCGGTGCATCGGTCGAAGTCACGACGCGTGCAGTGAACGTACTGGCATTGAAGCTGTGATCGAGTTGCAGGATCTGCGTCGCTTCGAAGGCATCGACCGCCGCGGTGCGGGCATCCGCACCTTCGAACATCTTCAGGAAGCGCTCACCGTAGCGGCGTGCGCTGGGATAGACCGGATCAGGGTGGTCTTGCAAGGCGGCGCGGATGGTCGCAATGACGGCGGGAATGCGCGCGGCAATCACCAAGCCTTCCTCTTCCGCCGCGGAACGACCCAAGCGCGCCGTGGGTGGTTCAAGCGCGAGCAATGGCGCCACCGCCTGCAGTGTGGCCATCGGGTGGGCGCCGTGACGGGCGAGCTGCCGCAGTGTCGCCGCGAATTTCGGCGGCAATCGACCGGCCTCCCACAGATATTCTTCGACTTGCGCCAAACGCTCGGCATCCGGCAAAGCGCCGAACATCGCAAGATGCATGACTTCGGCGAATCGTTTGGTAGCCAGTGTCTCGATGGGCTCGCCCCGGTAGTACAAACGACCGGCCTCGCCATCGACGTGTGACACCGCCGTCGTATTGACGACGACGCCGTCGAGACCCTTGTTGATCGGCGTTGACTCAGCCACGGCACCCTCCCGTCCCAGATGAAACATGCAGGCAAGCTAGCGCGTGGCCTGCAGCGAGGCCATGGGCTCGCGCCGATAGCACTATCAGCCCGCCCGATAGCCCAAAGGTTTCCAAGCACGATGTGCGGCGCGACAATTGCCGGCATGCAAATCGAACGTAATGAAATTCGGTGCTTTCACGCCGTCGTGGAAGCCGGCGGCTTCAGTCGCGCCGCAGAAAGGTTGGATTTGTCGCAATCGGCGGTGAGTCAGGCAATCGCCAATCTCGAACATCGTTTGGGTGCGATGCTGCTGCGCCGCGGCAACCCACCGCAATTGACGGAAGCGGGCATCCGGCTGCTGCGCTTTGCGGAAACCTTGATGAATGAGGAGCGTGAAACGCTTGCCGATATTGCACAGATCAAATCTGGTGCGTTATCGACGCTGTCGTTGGCACTGTCACCGGCCGCGAATGCACGCTTTGGCGTGAGCTTGTTACGGGAATTTTCTGAGCGCAATCCACTGACGCGACTGAAGGTCGTCGTCGCGCCCAGCCGCGAGATCGTCTACGGGGTGTCGGAAGGGCGTTGGGAGATTGGCTTCGGGCCGCTGCAACACACGATGCCGGATTACTTCGCGGTGCAAGCCTGTTTCTCTGAAACGCGGCGGCTCATGATTGCTCTGGAACATCCGCTGCGTGAAGCGTTGAAACGCGATTCGCAGTCGACGCTGCGCAAACTCCCGCTCGTTACGTCCTATCTCGATGAGAACCCGCGCCGGCCCGGCGGCGATCGGTTGCGAAATGCCTTCGCTTCGGTCTGGGAAGTCAGCCATATGGAATTGCGTTTGGCGCTCGTCGCCGATGGCAAGGGGGTCACGTATGTGTCCGATCTGGTGACGAATCTACCCTCGGAACTCGTGCCGCTCGAAGGACTGCCGTTTTCGAGTATCGAGCGCCAGGTTGGCGTGTATTACTTGAAACACCAGCCCCTGTCGCAAGCCGGCAAGCGGTTACTTGCGTTGTGCCGCGAGCGTTGGCCGCAAGGAACGGAGGGCGAGAAGCAAAGTAGCGATTGATGACGTGCGGGTCGGGCTTCCAGCCCGACTCTTGGGCAAGTGTCGGAATGCATTCCGGCGCACACGAAGCGCAGGTCTGCTCAACCGGCTTGCACCAGCGCATCGGAGATGACGTAGCGATTCTTGCCGCTCGACTTCGCGCTGTAGAGCGCGCGATCGGCGCTGCGATACATGTTCTCGAAATCGACCTCATTGCCGCTGGCAATGCAGATCCCGATCGAGACGCCAAAGCCGAGTACGCCGGGCGTTTCATCGGCGTACACTCGATTCAACATGCGGCGCGCGATTTCGGTGGCGGCATCGAGATCGCAGCCGGTGGCGAAGATCAAAAATTCATCGCCACCCAGGCGCACGCAAATGTCCGCTTCGCGCACGCTCGCGCGCATTGCTCCCGCCACCTGACGCAAGAAGTCATCGCCCGCCGAATGACCGTGACCATCGTTGATGCTCTTCAGGTCGTCGACGTCAATCAAAATTGCGGCGTAACTACTGGCGCGCAAGGAGATCGCTGCCTTGATCGCCTGCATTGCACCGCGGCGATTCAATAGTCCGGTGAGCTCATCGTGAATCGATCGTTGGTAATGCTCTTGGCTGCGGTGGTCCAGGCGGTAGTGATAACGCGCAACCAAGTAGCCCATCGCCAATGCGGTGAGAAATGCGGCGATGATCGAGCCGGTGGCGATCGC
>CAZIXV010000225.1:2938-6393 GCA_964543105.1 uncultured Steroidobacteraceae bacterium | reverse complement strand
ACGCCAGCGTCCACCGCCGAAACCACCCAGATCGCCGTTGGCGTTAACGACGCGATGACACGGAATGACAATCGATAGCGGATTCGAGCCATTCGCCATGCCAACCGCGCGTGTCGCTTTCAAATCCCCCAGCACGCGTGCAATGGCGGCATAAGAGCAGGTCTCGCCGTAAGGGATGGCTTGCAGCGCAGTCCAGACGCGCTCTTGAAACGGCGAACCATGGTACTCGAGCGGCACATCGAAGCTGCGTCGCGCACCGCTGAAGTACTCCTCGAGCTGCGCCTTCAAACGCACCAGCAGCGGATGCGAAGATTGGTGCGCGAAGCCACGCTGGAACTGCTTGCGCAAGCGGGCAAGCTGGGCATCGAACTGCTCGGTCGCCGCGAAATCGACGAGCACGATCGCAGCCTCATTGGCACCCAGCAACAGAGGACCGACCGGCGAGGGCATCCAGTCGAGCGCGAGATCACCGCTGGCGTGCGCCGGCGCAAGCGCTGCTGCGAACACGGCTGCAAAGCCGTCATTCACCTGTGCTGACTGAACCTTGGACATCTCGCACTCCGCGGTGATCCCTGCAAGACAGAAAATTCGATTACGCCTTTGCAATCGTGCGCTGCAATCGATCGGACGAGCCGATCCGCGCCTCAGGGTGACTTATCATCCGTCCCTCACGAACGTCTACGAGGCGCCGATGGGTCAAAATCGTTATCAGCCGCCGCGCGCGAACCTCAAAGCGCGCGATCGCGAACCCGGATCGCTCCCCAAAGCCATTGCCGTTGGCGCAGCGATCGATATTGGCGGGACGACGATCGGCAGCTTCGTGCTTGCTTTCGCCTATGCCACGCTGCTTGGCCTACAAGGTCAATCGAACGATGCAATTGAACAAGCGTTGATGAACTTCGAGCGCTGGTCGTCGTTCGGCATCGCGTTGACTTTGATGGGTTTGACGATGTCGGTGATCGGCGGGTTTCAATGCGCCGCGATTGCCAATCGCCCCGGCTATCTCGCACCCGGCCTGCTCTCCCTTATTTCCGTCGCCACCGGCGCCCTGCTGAGTGGCGGCCAGATACCGCAGCAAGAACTCATGTTCTTCAGCGCGCTCACGGTCGCGGCAATTTTTTGCGGCGCCGCGCGTTACATGCGTAAGTCGGGTGAACCTCGCTCGCCGCCAGGTGCCGAACTTTGACGTGCCGCGCTCATGTACGCGGATTCACCGCAGGTTCGCCTGCGCCGTAGCCTCTAATCTGATTTCCGTTATGCCGATGTCACGATTGCGCGCTTCATTGTTTCTTCCATTGCTGCTGTTTGCGGCCTCGACCTTCGCTGCGTCGGACGCCTCCGACCCATATGCACGCGAGCGGGCAGAATTCGTGCGCCTCTACCAGGCGATCCAAAACGGACGCGATGCCGGCGAACCGGCAAGCGAGGCAATGCGCGCGTATCCGCTGTTTCCGTACCTGCAAGCGGCGCGCCTGCATCGCGCCGTGGTCAATGCGCCCATGGCCACCACCTATGACGAAGCCGTCGAGCGCTTCTTGAGCGAATACGGCACCGATCCGGTGACGCGCGAACTACGCCACGCCTGGCTGAACAGCTTGGCGGACCGCAATCAATGGGAACGGTTTTTGACGCATTACCGTGACAACAGTGCGGATGACGCACTGCGTTGCCGCAGCTTCACCGGCCGCATCGACTTGGGTCGCACCGAGGGACTGCGTGCTGACATCGCACAACAATGGCTTACGCCACGCAGCTTGCAACCGTGTGACCGCGCCTTCGATTGGTTGCGCGAACAGAACGCGTTGAGCGATGAGCTGATCGAGCAGCGCGCCCGACGAGCCATCGAACGCAACAATCTCTCGTTCGCCCGGCAGATCATCGCGATGCTGCCGAGCGAACGTGCGCAGCCACTCACGCAATGGATTGCGCTGTTGCAGCGGCCGCGCAATGTGGATCAATACATTGCCTCGCCGGAGCGGCCGATCGAATCCTCCATCTTGCTAGCCGGCTGGTCCAAACTCGCCCGCGGCGATCGCGAGGGCGCCATGGCGCGCTTCGAACGGCTCGTCAAAGCACGCGGCTGGTCGCCGCGGGAAGCAAGCCCCTTTGCGCTGGCCGTCGCCTTACCGCTGTCGTGGGATCGCCGCGCCGAAGCGCTGCATTACTTCGCACTCGTCGATCCGGCGGACATGGACGAGACGGCGCGCGAATGGCATGCGCGCGCTGCGCTCTGGGCCAAGGATTGGGAACTGGTCGCGCGGATCATTGCAGCCATGCCCGCCGAACAGCGCGAGCACGCGCGCTGGCGCTACTGGGCGGCGCGTGCCGCCGACAACACCAAGAATCCTGCACTGGCGCGCCAGCTCTATCGTTCGGTGCTGCTGGATGACAACTACTACTCCGCGATGTCGGCGGCGCATCTGGGCGAGCACGTCGTGCCGCACCTCAAGCCCTTGCCGCTCGATCGCACGCAACTGGCGGAAATCAGCGCACTGCCTGAATTCGTGCGCGCACGCGAGTTGTATTGGGCAGCGTTTCGTTCGCAGGCCATCGTCGAATGGATCGTCGGCTTCGCGTCTCTTTCAGAAAACGCGCGCTTTCAAGCGATCCATCTGGCCGCTGAATGGGGTTGGTACGATCAAGCCGTCGCGACAGCGACAGGACAACGAATCTTCAACGACTATCGCCTGCTCTATCCGCAACCGTACGACGATGAGGTCCACGCTGCAGCGAAGCTCACCTCCCTGCCGCCCGAGCTGATCTATGGATTGCTGCGGCAGGAGAGCCTGTATCGCGCCGATGCGGTGTCATCTGCCGGTGCACGCGGCTTGCTGCAGCTGATGCCGGATACCGCGCGCATTACTGCACGCGCTTTGAAGCGACCGAACCCCACCGCGAAACAATTGCTCGATCCCAAGGTGAACGTGCCGCTCGGCGCGGGACAACTGCGCATGCTGCACGATCGCTTCGGCGGACAAACGCCCGTGGCGCTCGCCGGTTACAACGCCGGCCCCAATGCCGCGCGACGCTGGTTACCGCCGGAGCCTGAATCGATCGACGCGGATATCTGGATCGAGAACATCCCGTACAACGAGACGCGCAGCTACGTGCAACGTGTGCTGTGGCATAGCGTGGTGTTCGCGTGGTTGCGCACGGGCGATGCGCAACGCACCGATGCTTGGGTGACACGCGTCAGTCGGCAAAGCGATGCGACGTTGGCGGACGCGGAACCGTAAGTTGCGACGGATGTGATTGCGCTGTTCAACCGCGACCGGGCGAGGGCGCGAGTTTGGACGGTGGCAAGTCCTCGTCGGCACTCACCTGCCCGCCTTCGACCGTGGGTTCCGCGCCTTCCAATGAAGGTGCCGCAGGACATAGCTGTTCGATCGATTCCAGTGCCCCCGCAATGCTCGTCGTGACCGCATCGGCGCCGGCTTCTTTGATGCGTGCCGCGG
>CAZIXV010000225.1:0-2838 GCA_964543105.1 uncultured Steroidobacteraceae bacterium | reverse complement strand
CCCGCAATGCTCGTCGTGACCGCATCGGCGCCGGCTTCTTTGATGCGTGCCGCGGAGCGCCGGGCATCGGTGTCTGCGACGTTCGGCTTCAATACCAAAACCTTCGACGGCGCCTTCTCTGCGCGCAGGTGTCGACAGTAATTCCGGACCTCGGAGCCACGCGTAGGTGAGATCGACACGACGCAAACCAGCTCGGGTTGCAACTCGATCGTCTTCTCGAGCGCCTCGCGTGCATTGAGCTCAGCATCGATCGAGCGGAAGCGCACGGCGGTCGAATTGATCGCAAGACACAACATTTCCAGTACGACCTGATCGACGGGCGAGCGCGTCGCCAATCCCACGATCGGCCGCATCGCATCCTGCTCGGTTTCCGCCGGCTTGAACTGCTGCACGATGTCGCTCGTCGCATCGATGATGAACGTCTGGTCTTCCTCGGAGATCTCGCCACGCGCGCGATGCTGAACCGCCAACGCGAGTGCCGGGATCAACACCACATCCATCGCCGCTGTCGTACCCGCGGCTTCGATTTTGTTGTTGACGACTTCGAGCGCTTCATCTTCATCGCGCGCCAGCAAGCGCTGGTAATAACGCACGTGCGGCTGCAATGCCGGCTCGTCGGCGAAGATCACCGCAAGAAAGCGCAACGACTTCACATGCCGCCCCAAAACGGCGATGCATACCGTCAAGGGTGTAGCGAGCAACAGACCGATCGGGCCCCAAACCCAAATCCAGAACAAGGCGGAAATCAACAGCGCGAACGAAGACACGCCGGTGCGCTGGCCGAAGATGATCGGTTCGATGAAGTAGGCGAACAGCAAATCCAGCGCGAGATACAACGCGAGCGCCTGCAGCGCCTCGGACCAGCCGGGAAACACTGCAAAGGCGAGCAGCGCCGGCATGACCGAGGACAACATCGTGCCGACGAAGGGCACGAAGCGCAGCGCGGCAGTCAATCCTCCCCACAAAGCCGCGTACGGCACGCCGATCCAATACAGCCCAGCCGTCGCAATCAGTCCGAACGTCATATTGAGCAGCACTTGCGCGCCGATGAAGCGACTCACGCGCTGCGCCGCCTCGTCCATCAGGCGCGTGGTCATCGTCACGTTCGCTGCGCCGATCAGACGGATGAAACGATCTCGCAAATCCTCGCGCTGGCCGAGCATGAACGCGACCAGCACGAGCACGATCACTGCGCTCGCAAGCGGCTCGAAAATCGACTCCATCCATTCCTGCACGCGCTCCATCGGCGTGAGCCGCGGTGGCACGACGCGCACCGGCTGGGCGCGGCGCTGATCGGCGAGATTTTCATCGAGTTGTTCGGTGACCTTATCGACCGTGCGCGTGAGCCGGTTCAACGCCGCGTCATTGCCGAGCTTCAGCTCGCCAACCTTTTTGCGCATCGAGGAGGTGTACTTCGTCACCTGCTCCGACAACTCCGCGAACTGCACCCAGGTCACATAGCCGATCGCACCCACGGCGCTCAGCGCAATCATCATCGTCAGCAGCACGCCGAGAAAACGCGGAAAACGCATGCGATCGAACATGCGCACCAGCGGGGTCAACAGAAACGCCAGGATGACGCCGAGCGCGAGCGGCACCAGCACGGTCTGCGCTGCGATCAGCACGCCAGTGATCAGAATGATCGCGAGCAACGAGCCCCAAGGCCCGTTCACCTTGGCGATGACTGGAGTGTGTGGCACGGGTATTCGCAAGGGACGCAGATGATGGGGCGAGAACTCACCCGCGGGCCGGGGGGTTCCCAGCGGGGTATCCGCTGAGCGTCGGCTGCCGCTCAGCCGTCGAGCTGCGAGCCAGCTAGCATGCTGGCCAGAAAAACATGAGTTCAGCAGCAGCGCCGGCGTGCGCGCTGATTCGTTCCGCCCGGCGCCCGGGGCCGCGCAACGCCTATTCCTTCCTCCCCGCGCGCAGTGCCGCCGTGCGTAGCGCGCGCACCGAGCGCGCGCCGCTGGAGTCGATGTCTTGCTCGGGCATGGGCGCGGCAATCAGCAGTTCTTCGAGCAGCTGCGGTGCGCTTTGCAGGAAGGCAGGCACCTTGCTCTCCGGCAGCGGACGGGAGACCAGAAACCCCTGCACTTGCAAACCTCGATCCGCGAGCAACAGTCCGAGTTGCGGGAGGCGCTCGACACCTTCGGCCGTGACCTGCAAACCCAAGCTATAGCAAAGACCGATGATCGAGCGCACGATCGCCGGCGCGCGGGCGCCTTTGTCGATGGTGGCGAGCAGACTCCGATCGATCTTCACGCGCGACAGCGGCAGTCGCTCGAGCGAGGTGAGCGAGGAATAGCCGGTGCCGAAATCATCCAGCGCAATCGAGACACCGAGTTCACTCAGGCGTTCGAGCGCTTGAATGGTCGGCAAGCCGGTTTGCAAAACATTTTCGGTGAGCTCGATTTCGAGATACGACGGCGGCAGCGAGTGTTGCTCGAGCAAGCCGCGCAAGTGATCGACGAAGTTACCGCTCAACAATTGATGCGCGGACACATTGAGCGCCACACAACCTTCCGGCCATATCGTCGCTCGCCAATGTGCGGCGGTTTGGACAGCACGTTGCAGCACCCAGTCATTGATCTCCATGATCATGCCGGAGCGTTCGGCGACATCCATGAACTCGGATGGCAACACGATTTGCCCATCCGGCTGATGCCAGCGTAAAAGCACTTCTACGCTGTGCACGCGCAGCGATTCGAAGCACACCTGCGGCTGATACAACAGATCGAATTCGTTGCGATCGATTGCGCGACGCAGCGCCTGCTCGAGGCGAAAGCGCGAGGAAGCCGCCTCGAGCAGTTGCGGCGTGAACAAGCTGAAACGATTGCG
>CAZIXV010000224.1:0-6442 GCA_964543105.1 uncultured Steroidobacteraceae bacterium | reverse complement strand
CGGCTTTTTGAATGATCGCCGGCGCAATGCCCAAATCGCGAAACAACAAAGCGAAAGTCGAAACCGCGGAGGCGAGCGCAACGAGTCCGAAGTCGCGCGGCGCGAGCAGGCGCGACAACACGACGATGCTCAGCAGCTGAACACCGATCTTGGCGAATTGGATCATCCCGATCCAACGAGCATTGCTTGCAGCCGACATCGTTGTGGTTGGTGAGCAGCCTTAGTCTTTCGCGGCGTATCTCGCGGCGCGCCAGTCGCACGCGAGGTGGCGATTTTTCCGACGAGTCCGCGCCTTGTGGGATAAACCGGGAGCGAAGGCAACTTTCGCCGATGCGCGACACCGAACTGGCATGACTCGTTACTCCGTCCTGAATACGGCGAATGGATTGCCGCAGGCCGGCGGCTCAGCATGGCAGATGATCGTTTCGGTGCGCGGATCGCTGACGCGAAAAAAATTGCTGCTCGTCAGATAGTCGCTCAATACGATCCGCTCGAGCCTGCCGATCTTGGCGTCGATCTCGGGTGCGAGGCGCAGCAGCGGCGCCGAGATTTGATCGAGTTGCAAGGCGAGCGCGACCTTGCGCGCGCTGAACGCCGGCTCATCCGCCAGGCGCATCGCAAACCGGCGCAAGGATTCGGCGTCGAGGCGTATGCCAGGTAGATGCTTGCGAACGACGGCTTCGATCCAGTCGCTCGAGTCGTTCGATCGCGCAACCAGCCACAGCGCGCCTGATGAGGCGGCCGCGAGCGCTGCACCTGCGATCAAGACGCGCCGGCGTCGTAAGTTCACTTGTCCGTTCATGCGTGCAACGCGGCTGCGCGCAGCGACAGTGCTGCGACCGATAAGCTTGGGTTCGCCGGCGGACACGACGGAAACACGGCTGAACCCACGACGATCAAGTTGCGAACGTCGTGATGAACTTGCTTCGCGTCGATCACGGAGTCTTCGCGATCGTCGCCCATGCGTAACGTTCCCTGCAGGTGCGACTCGGTCGGGCGCATGTGCAGCAGCTCGAGGCGCTCTACCTCGAGCGGTGCGAGCATGCGCGTGAGTCCTTCCATGCTGCGCTCGACACCGCGCATTGCATAGGGCGAGGCTGCTGCATGTGAAACGCGCGGCATCCCATCTGCATCCAGCGTCACCCGATTGCTGGCTTGCGGTAGATCTTCGATCGCAATCGTCAGCGGAACGAGCTGTCGCCAGCGTCCGTACTCGGTGCGCAGGCCATGCGGCCAGCGGTTCTCGAAATAAACGAGCGCCGCGCCGGAAGTTTTTCTGAACTCACCGTCGTACAGCAGGTAGTTTACTGCGGTCGTGATCGTGCCGCCGTCGAAGTTGTCGATGCCGCTGATCAAGGCCTCCGCTTCGAACCCGACTTGTTCATTGATGCCGACGCCCGTGAGCGGATGATCAATGCCGGAGCGCAACAAAATCGCGGCGCTGTGAATCGCGTTGGCGCCGAGCACGATCAACTCGCCTCGCGCCTCGTATTCTCTGTCTCCGTTCCGGTAGATCACTGCTCTGGCGACATCGCCTGCGGTGTCGATGTGCGTGACTTCGCATGCCTCGCGGAATTCCAGATGCGGCAGACCCACGAGATTTTTGAAGCCATTCTGGAACGTGAACTTCGCGTCCACGGGGCACAACGCGCAGCGCGCCGATGCGCAACAACGTCCGCGCTGCTGGTTGCTGATGCTCGCGCGCGCAGTTGCGATGGGGAAATGCCATTGTGGCTGCGCGGCGTGCAGCGCGCGATCGACCGACGTCATTACATGCGGCGGTTGAGGAAAGGGCGCCGAACGCGGCAATACCGCATTCATCGCATCACTGCCCGCTACCGACATCTTGCGTTCTGCGGCCACGTAATAGGGTTCGAGTTCCGCGTAGCCGAGCGGCCAATCCTGCGAGACCCCGTAGAGCGTGCGCACTCGAAAATCATTGGGATGAAACCGCGGCGCCTGGCCAAACCAGCAATTCGTGCCGCCCCCCACTCCGATCGTGAAATTCCAATGTTTGTGGCTTGGATCGCGTCGATACGTCGTTTCAGGCGCGATCGCCGTGTTCTTGCCATTCGCAAGCTGCCATGCGTGCGAATGCATGGAGCCGCGTTCGAGCACGAGAATGCGCGCATCTGGACGCTGCTGCAGAAAGCCTTCGATAAAAAAGAGTGAACCAAACCCGGAGCCGATGACGATCAGGTCGAAAGAGGTCTCGTTCGAAAAAGCTGCTGCCATGCGCGTGGAATCCTCCCCGCGCCAATGTACGCGGCGGGGGGTAACGCACGTAAGTGTGTAAAAGTTGCCAAGGGCGATGGGGAATGTATCGCCGGGATCAGGGGCACCCTGTGTGGGACGGAATCTATTCCGGCCTTCAGTTCAGCATCATTGCGGCGGTTGCAGGATCGGTGGTTTCGGTCGTGGCTGTTTGAACATGCGCAGGAACGCCTCGGCAGCTTGCGGGTGGCTGCCGTCGGAGAGTTTGCTGCTAAAGATCGGTGCGTTGTAATCCCAGTAGTTGTGATAAACCACATCGTGGTTCGCGATCCATTCCGCCATGCGCTCGATGAAGTACGGGTCGTCGCCGGCGCCTTTGCCGTCGCGGCGCTCGCCCGTCGCCCATTCAGGGAATGACATGGGCTTGCCGCGCGAAGCAGCGAACTGCGCATGCCAGCGCAGTCCGTGACGCTGATTCAATTGCTCATTCCAGCGTTGCTCAGGCGTGAGCGGATTGGGGTTCCAACTCGCGTTGTATTCGTCGAGCCCAATGATGTCCACGTACTCATCACCCGGATAGGCATCTTCGGCGCGAAAATTCGTCCAGCCGTTGCCGGGACACCAATCGAAGCGGAACCGCGCCCCCGGCACGGCACGCATCACAGTGACGATGCGGCGCCAATAGGCGATCCATGAAGCGGGATCCTTGCTGGCAGCCCACGGATACCACTCGCCATTGAATTCCCAGCCGATGCGAATCACGGCCCGCGGAAAACCCGTGTTCACCAGCGTCTCGGCAAAGCTGCGAAACAGCGCATCGAATTCGCCGGCTGCGCCCTGCGCGAGGGTTGCTGAGCCATCGTCAGGCAACATCGGCAGCGAATAGGTGATCCTCTTTACGCCTGCATTCGACCAGCAGCGCATCGACCACGAAGAGTTTTCGCTCAGCGATTCCCACGACATGAAATCGAGCACTCGATCCGGGCGCTTGCCGAACCACTGCGTGAAGCGTTCCATGGCGCGCACGCCATCGCATCCGGCGCCGCCATAAATGCCAAGCGAAGCTTCGCGTGCGAAGACGCTCGACGGCACGCACAAGGCGAGCACTGCAAGCATCATCAATCCAGAAAGCAGTTGAGTCTTGGCTGTCATCGGCCGTTCATCCCTGCATTACTGTAAGAGTCTTTCATCCCAACACGGTCGATCGCTTTGGGTCTGGGCGGAAGAAAGCGTGGCAGAGGTGAGCGCGTTCCGCCTATCGACGAAGAACGCGGACTTTCTTGTGAGGGTGAGTATGTGAGTGCGTATCGCTGTGCGTGAACCGCGAAACGCACGCTGCAGTGGATGCAGGCGAGAGGTGGCTAGCGCGTCTGCGCAATGAGGCGTGTTACGAAGCGATGCAATTGCGCGAGTGTGCTGCACTCTTCGACTTGGTGTGCATACGCACTCACATGGCGCATCTCGGAATCTCCCGTGTTCCACATCGAGCGCGGCTCCGGGTTCAGCCAGATCAATCGACGGCAGCGGTCGCGGATCTCTTGCAGAATGTCCAGGCGCAAATCACCGCCATTGTTGCGCGCATCGCCCAGCACGATGATCGTCGAGCGGCGATCGACCTGGTCGAGGCAGCACGATTTGAAGTCCATGAACGCTTGACCGTAGTCGGTCGCGCCGGCGCCATGTTGGTGCAACGTGAGCGTGATCGCATCTTCGAGCGAGTGTGCGGCGAACAGCGCAGAGACCTCGCCGAGGTCGGAAGAGAAGGCAAACGAGCGTACTTTCGGCAGCACCTCGTCCAGGCTGTACAAGAAAGTCAGCATGAAGCTCGCGTGTTCTGCGACCGAGCCACTGACATCGCAGAGCGCGAACACTTTGGGCCGCGCGACCTTGGTGGACTTCCACTGCAGATCGAAAATGCCGTCGTCGTATTTCATGTTGCGACGAAGCGTGCGAGGGATGTGCAATTGACCGCGCTTGAACGTGCGGCGCCGGCGTGAATGTTGAGCGATGAGCTTGCGCGCCATGCGGCGCACCAGGTCTTGAACGGCTTGATGATGTCGCGCATCGAGTGCAGACAGCCGCGCATGGCGTAGCAAGTCTTCGCGCAGGCGTCGTCCAGTCACGTCGGCATGTAAAAGAAACTGCCGCTCGACGTACGTCTTCACTTCCTCACGCAACCAATCACGCCGTCGGCGCAGTTCATGTCCCAGGGGGCGCGTCGGCGCTGCTCCGCTCGTCTCGAGTGCATCGATTTCGGCTTGCAGAGGCACGAGCCCCATCGCTTCGAGGATGCGGCGCGAATACACGCCCTTCTGTGTGAACACTTCGATTTGATCGACGCCGACGCGCTCGCCTGCTGAAGAGATCGCCATGCCGATTTCGACTCGATTGCCGCGCATCAAGAGCTGGCCCAATGCGGAGGTGGGTCGTGCGTCGTTGGCTTCGCCAGAAGACGAGGCTTCGTTGGATTGCGATGGTGACGGCTGCTGATGCGAACGGGAGCCGCGCGCGCCGGGTGCTTCGCTTGCGCCGCCACCGCCTTCGCCGCTTTCTCCTTGCGCGCCATGTGAGTCTGGGTCGTCGTGGTCGTGATTGCTGTCGCTTTGTTCGAGTGGCGTGCTCTCGCGAAACGAAAAGAATCGCTCGAAGCACGCGTCGAATACGGCCTTCTCATCCACCGTCTTTGGCAACACCAGCGACAACGCATCTTTCAACCGCGCCCGATCTGAATAACCCACGAGCTGCGCCGCCTTGAACGCATCGAGCGTCTCGGCGGTCGAGATGCGTACCTCGGCGTTACGTAGCGCGCGGATGAATTGGGTGAGGGAGGTGGGCATGGGATACGGACTACGGCCAACGGGCTACGGGACACGGCCAGAGGCGGACGGTTACAGGCTACAGGCTACAGCCAGAACGACGTCGCAGGTGCTGCCTCCCTTCTGACCGTACCCCGTAGCCCGTTGGCCGTAGCCCGCGCCCGCGTGGCGCGCGCTATTGCGCTGCTCTGCGTATCATCTCGGTCAGCTCCGGCTCCACGTTCTCGATGTCTTCTTGAAACTTCAAGATCACGTTGATGGTGTTTTGGACGAGTTCGGGTTCGAGGCGGTCGGCGTGCAGGAGGAGCAGGGTGCGGGCCCAGTCGATGGTCTCTGAGATCGATGGCGCCTTCTTCAAGTCCATGTCGCGCAGGTCGTGAATGAAGCGTACGAGTTGTGCGCGCAACTTCGCCGGGATGTCGGGGATGCGTGTCTGCACGATGCGCTGCTCGAGTTCGATATCCGGAAATGGGATGTAGAGATGCAGGCAGCGGCGCTTCAATGCATCGGAAATCTCGCGGGTGTTATTGCTCGTCAGAAAGACGACGGGCGGTGCGTGTTTGGCTTTGACGGTACCGATTTCCGGTATCGAAACCTGATAGTCGGAGAGGATTTCTAACAGCAGCGATTCGAACTCCTGGTCGGCTTTGTCGACTTCGTCGATGAGCAGCACGCAGCCGTGCTCTTCTTGCAAGGCCTTCAACAAGGGTCGCGCTTCGAGAAATTCTTCCGAAAAGAAAATATCGCCAAACTCGTGCAGGCGATTGACCGATTCTGCGAAACCCTTGGCGCCTTGCAGCACCTCATCGAGCGTTTGCTTCAGCACCTGTGTGTACAGCAGTTGCTTGCCGTACTTCCATTCGTACAACGCTTTGGCCTCATCGAGTCCTTCGTAGCATTGCAGGCGAATCAGCGGCAGAGCGAACATTTCCGCCGTGGTTTTGGCGAGCTCGGTTTTGCCGACACCGGGCGGTCCTTCGATCAGTACCGGCTTGCGCAAGTGATAGGCGAGGTACACCGCCGTCGCAATCTGCTCCGAACAAATGTAGCGGTGTCGTTCGAGATGTTCGCGTAGCAGAGGAACAGAGCTTGCGATCGTCGCAACGGTATTCATGCGGAGTGCTGTGCTTTGAATTGAACGGGTGAGGCAGGCGGCTGAGAAACGCATGTAAGACTAGCACTGTGACGTGTCATCAGTGCGCGTCGTGTCGGTAATGTGCTCGCGATTTTCGGCGTCGCACTCAGCAAGGAAGCTGCGACGGAACTCAGGCGAGCCGCATGCGGTTAACCAACCACTCCGTTTGCGCTCGCCGAGGAAGCAACATGGCTACCGATTTCACTTCGGGTACGACGCCTGATCGCGCTCGTGTCCCGCCCTCGCACTACGTCGATGATCCTGAGCCCTGGTATCC
>CAZIXV010000223.1:0-6496 GCA_964543105.1 uncultured Steroidobacteraceae bacterium | reverse complement strand
ATTCGAGCAGCGCTCGCTCGAGCTCGAACCAGGCGAGTACACCGTCGTGGGTACCCGTCCGGGTTACCGCGATGTGCGTCGAGAGATCATGGTCGTACCGGGTCAGCCGATGCCGCCGGTCGTCATCCGTTGCGAGGACAAGATTTGAGCGTATTGATCGTTCGTGAGGCCTTGGGCGAGCGCCGCTTCGGCGCGGCGGACTTTCCATTGGCCGTCGGCGGCGCTGGCAGCACGATCCTTCTTGCAAATCGCCCCGAGGGCGCCGCAGCGTATCTGGGCATTCATGAAGAGCAGCTGTTCGTGCAGCCTGCCGAGAACGCGGACGTACTGCACAACGGCGAGCCGATCACACAGTCGACATGGCTCAAAGGCGGTGACGTCGTCGATCTCGGCGCGGCGCGTCTGCGCATCATCGAAGAGTCCGATGCACACGCCGTCGAGATCGAAGATGGCGCGCAGGGCAACATCACGCTGCCGCCGATTCTGCCCGCGGGCGGGCGCTTGCAAGGCGCCGGCGACGATGCGGCCGAACCGATCGCGGCGGTGCGCTTCCGCGCTCGCGAAGCGCAAAGCGCACCACGCAAGATCGTGGTCACTCCGACGCGCGCAGTGTTGAGTGTTCTCGGCGTCGTGGCGGCGGCCATTCTGTGGTTCATTTTCACGGCAACCTCGGTCGGTGTAGTCGCAGAACCGCGCAGCGCCGAAGTGGATATTCAAGGCACGTTGCTGGCAGTGCCGCTGGCCGGACGCTATCTCGTGCGGCCAGGTGAATATGAGCTGCATGCGCGCGCCGCAGGCTTCTCGCCAGCGAGCGCAAAGATCACGGTCACTCGAGAGCCCAATCAAAGCTTCGCCATCACGCTCGATAAATTGCCGGGCACGCTGCGCATTGATGCGCCGGCCGATACCCAGGTGTCGATCGACGGTGAGCCGCGCGGCGTCGCTCCGGGCGAATTCGAGCTGCCGCCCGGCAACCACAACATCGAACTCAATGCGCAGCGCTATCAGGCGTACACGACCGCCGTCGAGATCGAGGGCGGCGGTGTAGTACAGGAACTCAAACCGGAGCTCGTGCCTGCGTTTGCGGCGGTGACGGTGACTTCCGAACCGGAAGGTGCAGAAGTCTTCGTCGCCGGCGAAGCACGTGGCGTAACGCCGCTGACGACGGAAATCCTGGCGGGCAATCACCCGATCGAATTGCGCCGCGAAGGATTCAAACCGTGGTCGACGGATGTCCAAGTGAAAGCCAACGAGCCGATGACGCTCGGCCCGATCAAGCTCGGCTTGCCGGATGCGCGCTTGGCGATTCGCTCCGAACCCGCGGGCGCCGCGGTGTCGGTGGCGGGCGTGTATCGCGGTGTGACGCCGCTCGAGATCGAGCTGCGTCCCGAACTCGCGCATGCGCTCGTCGTCGCGAAACCTGGTTACGAGAACGCGACACGGGAGATCCGCTTGGATCCCGGTGAGCGCCGCTCGCTCTCCGTACCGCTCGAAGGTGTTTACGGTGAGGTAACGGTACGCGCGCAGCCGGCCGACGCGCAGGTGCTCGTCGACGGTCAAGTGATGGGTACCGTCAATCGCACCTTGAAGCTCGTCGCGGCGACGCATGAGATCGTGATACGCAAAGCTGGCTTCGTCGATTTCAAAACGAGCGTGACGCCGCGCCCTGGTATTCCCCAGGTCGTCGAAACGCGGCTACTGACCGCAGAGCAAACGCGGCTTGCGCAAACGCCCGCGACGATTCGCACCCAGCTCGGCCAAGAGCTGAAGCTCATGCCGCTCGGCCGCTTCACGATGGGCAGCCCACGGCGCGAACCCGGGCGCCGTGCGAATGAAGCGCAGCGCGACGTGGAGTTCAAGCGTGCGTTCTACATGGGGCTGCGCGAGGTGACGAACGGAGAGTTTCGCAAGTTCAAGCCCGAACATAAGTCGGGTTTCATCGGCCAGAACTCGCTCGATCTGGATAATCAGCCTGTGGTGAACGTCACCTGGCACGACGCGGCGGCGTTTTGTAATTGGCTGTCCGAGCAAGATGGCCTGCAGCCGGCTTACAAGAGGCAAGGCGACACGCTCGTCCCTGTGACGCCGATGACAAACGGCTATCGGTTGCCGACCGATGCCGAATGGGAATGGGTCGCGCGTTATGCCGGTGCGGGAAAGATTCAGCGTTACCCTTGGGGCGATGCGCTGCCGGTGGCGCCGGCTTCCGGCAACTATGCGGACAGCACGGCAAATGTCGTATTACCGGCCGTGATTCCAGACTATGACGACGGCTATATCGCCAGTGCGCCGGTTGGTAAGTTTCCGCCGAATGCGCTCGGCCTGTATGACATCGGCGGCAATGTCGCCGAATGGGCGCACGATTATTACGCCGTGAGCGTCGATGCTTCGCGTCAGGCGGTCGATCCGCTCGGACCCGATGAGGGCAAGCCGCACGTCGTACGCGGTGCAAGTTGGCGACAATCGAGCGTGACGGACCTGCGTTTATCTGCGCGCGATTTCAGTGATTCGCAGCGCAATGACGTCGGCTTTCGCATTGCGCGCTATGTGGAGTAAACCATGCGTGAGATAGCCACTTTCATCTGGCTTGCGAGCTTCATGCTCGCGCCGCTGCACGCCGCGGAAGCACCGCCGTCGCCGAACTCAGCGAGTGAAACTGAATCGACCGAGTCACAGGCAGCGGCTGCGGCAAGCGAATCAGAAGCCGAAACCGAAGACGCGCCAGACGAATCGGCAGCGAGTAACGAGACATCTGCAGCTGATCGCAAGTCATCGCCGCAGCGCTTCATTCCTTCGGAACAAGTACGCGCCGATTTCGACGTGTCGTTCCCCATCGACATCTGAGGACACTATGGTCACAGCCGCCGCACCCGCGCCATCACGAACGACGCGCAGCGCGCCCAGCGAATTCGTCGTTACGCTTTGTGCGCTGATCTTCACCATCGTGACAGTGCATGCCGCTTATGTGGCGTGGATTCGTCCGAAAGGCGATGCCATCACACAACTCGAACTAGCACGCATGCAGGAAGATCGCAGCTACGTGCCGAAACGTTCGTTCTTTCTGGTCATCAAGGATCTCGAGCAAGAACTCGAGGTAATTCATTTCGTCTGGGCGATGCTGATCATCGGTTACAAGGCTTGGCTCGTGCGCCGCGAGCGCAAATTCCTCGAACGGGATTTCATTCATGTGCCCGCGGGAATCAAGGTCTTGCCCGAAGATGCAAAAGATTACGTGCGGCAACTCGAAGCCTTGGATCCCGAAGATCAGCAATCGCTCGTCGTGCGCGCCTTGCAGCGCACGCTCGATCGATTTGCCGCGACGCGCAGTATTCGTGATTCCGCCGAGACTTCACGCGCCATATGTGATTCGGAAGCCGACCGCCTCGACTCAGGTTTAGCGATGATCCGCTACATCGCCTGGGCCATTCCCGCGATCGGCTTCATCGGCACCGTGCGTCACATCGGTGATGCGCTGCTGCAAGCCAATCAAGCGGTCGGCGGCGATATCACCGCGGTCACATCGAGTCTGGGTATCGCCTTCAACGCCACCTTCGTCGCGCTGTCGCTGACGATCATCCTGATGTTCTTCCTGCATCAACTACAGCAATCGCAAGAGCAGTTCGTGCACGACACGGATCATTGGATTGATCAGCGGCTGATTCGGCATATGCAGGTGAGGTGATGCAGGTGATGCAGGTGATGGGGTGATCGGGTGATTGGGTGATCGAGGTCAGAAGGGAAAGTGATTTGGTGATCAGGTGATCCGGTGATCGAGGTAGGAATGAGAGTGGCTTTCTTTCGAGCGATGACTATCGAGCAGCTACGGCAGCGTGTAGCGTCTTCTTCTTCTTCTTCTCTGCCGCCGATCACCGAATCACCTGATCACCCGATCACTTTCCTGGCGGCGATCACCGGATCACCTAATCACCCCATCACCTCATAAAAACATGCTCGCTCTCGAACTCATCGATTCAATGCTCATTCTTGCCCAGCGTCAGGGTGGGGAGGCGCATGTTGTCGTTGAAGCGCCGGGGTTTGCGTTGCTGGAAGATAGTGCGACGTTGACGGGTGTGGAGGCTGCGGCGCGGGTGCGCGTGAAGCCGCTGCTGGCGAATGCCAATTTCTGGCGCGGACTGAGTACCGAGCCACTGGCGCGTCCGTCACGGCTCGTCGGCACCACGGCCGATCTAGCGTTCGCGCAAGCCACTCAAATGCTCGAGCCATTCAAGAACGATCCGGATGGATTGTTGCTTGCGGTACCGGCGGGATATTCGCGCGAACAGCTCGGGCTCCTGCTCGGTGTGATCAGCGAAACCGGCGTCGCGGTGAGTGGGCTCGTCGATGCGGGTCTTGCAGCGAGTAGTCTCGATCCTGCGCCAGCGCGTGTGTTTCATTTCGAACTCGAACTCAATCAGGCGTTGCTGACCGTGCTCGACTATGTCGGTGGCGAGCGGCCGGGATTGAAGCGCACCCGCTATGAAATCGTGCCGCGGCGCGGCTGGCTGGCGCTGCAACAGGCATGGATGCAATTGATCGCCGAGGAGTTCGTTCGCAAGACGCGATTCGATCCGCTGCACGATGCAGCCAGCGAGCAGCGTTTGTTCGATGCGCTGCCGGAATGGCTCGAGCGTCTGCAAACCGAATCACCGCTGTTGCTCGCGATGCAATTTACCGATCGCGCATTGGAGGTCGAACTCACGCGCGAACAATTCATTGCCGCAGCAGAAGCGTTGTATTCGGAATGGCTGTCGTTGATCCAGAACGCGCGCACGGCGGGTGCCGCGATCGAACTGCGGTTATCGCATCGCGCGGCCGCGTTGCCCGGTTTTCGCGAGCGTCTCGACTCGCTGCGTGATTGCACTGTGCGCATCCTGCCCAAGGGTGCGGCGGCGCTGGGCGCATTACGCCACGATGCAGCAATCCGTCGCTCTGCCGATTCGCTCGCACTCGTGTATCACTTGCCGGTGACACGAGCGGAGGGCGACTCGCCTACCGTTGGCTTCATCGAGGCGACGCCGCCCGCGGTGCGACCGACGCACGTGCTGTTTCAGGGCCGCGCTTGGCGAATTTCTGATCAGCCGCTGGCGGTGGGTTGGTCGCTCGATGGCGTCGCGCGCGGTTTGACCTTGCCGCACGCTGCGCCTGGTGTGTCGCGTTCACACTGCGTGCTCGTGCGCCGCAATGGTTCGGTGCTCATCGAGGATCGCAGCACTTACGGGTCTTTCGTGAATGAGGAGCGCGTCGTCGGGCATACGGTGCTTACGGTGGGTGATCGCGTGCGGCTTGGTACGCCGGGTGTGACGCTCGAGTTGATTCAGCTGGTGGATGATCATGGCGCGCCGCAAGACTGAAATTTTCAGTATGGCGTTCCTGGACTGCATTACCTGCGCGTTCGGGTCGGTCGTGCTCGTCTATACGCTGATCAATGCGAAGGGCGGGTTGCGCCAGGTCGCGCAGGATCAACAGGAGCAAGTGCAGATCGAGCAGCTCGAACAGCAGGTGCTCGAGGGTTATCAGAACCTCGTGGTGCTGCGCAATTCGCTCTTACAAACCGATGATGAACGTGCGCGCACCGAAGGGATGGGCTCGCGGGTGATCGATGAAGCCGAGCGTTTACGGCAAGAACTCGCCGATGCCGAGAAGGAAACGCTCTCGCGGCGCGAAGCGATCGAGCGCTTGAAGGCGGATCTGAAATCGCTCGACGAAGGACGCCGCCGCTTGGAGGGCGCCGCCGAAAGCAAGGAAACGACGGGCACCCGCGTGCGCGGCTTTACCGGCACGGGCGATCGCCAATATCTCACTGGGCTCAAAGTTGGCGGCGATCGCATCGTGCTACTCGTCGACGTGTCGGCAAGCATGCTGGATGAAACCGTGGTGAACGTCTTGCGCATGCGCAATATGTCCGATGCGCGCAAGCTGCTGTCGGAGAAGTGGCAGCGCACGCTCTCGACGGTCGAGTGGCTAGCGGCGCAGCTGCCCGCGGAAAGCGAATTCCAGATGATCGCGTTCAACACGAAGCCGCAGTACGTCGTTGCCGGCTCCGACGGCAAATGGCTGCGCGTGAATGACCCGAACGCACTGGGAGAGGCCGTCAACAACTTGCGCAAGATAGTGCCTCAAGAGGGTACGAGCCTCGAGAACGTGTTCGTGGCCATGAACGCACTGAAGCCGCAACCGGACAATGTCATCCTGATTACCGATGGCTTGCCGACGCAGGCTGCCAGCCCGCCGCTCTTCAAGAAAATGGTGGATGGCGACGATCGCGTTGGCTTTTTCGAACGTGCCATCGCGCGCTACCCGAAGGATGTGCCGTTGAATGTGATCCTCATGCCGATGGAAGGTGACCCCTCCGCACCCAGCGCATTCTGGCTCGCATCGCGCCGCACGGGCGGGTCGTTCATGAGCCCATCGAAGGATTGGCCGTGAGTCCGCTACCGCTATTACGGGGCTCGGGGCTCGGGGCTCGGGTCAGACAGCGCGCTCGAGTTCGAGTCGT
>CAZIXV010000222.1:1002-6543 GCA_964543105.1 uncultured Steroidobacteraceae bacterium | reverse complement strand
GGCGGCTTCGCGCATCCGCATGGAAATCGACTCGAAGCCTGAAGAGATGGATCGGCTCGAACGCCGCATCATTCAGCTCAAGATCGAGCGTGAAGCGCTCAAGAAAGAATCCGATGATGCCTCCAAGAAGCGGCTTGCAGCGCTCGAAGATCAATTGCGCGCGCTCGAGAAGGAATACGCCGATCTGGAAGAAGTGTGGAAGGCCGAGAAGGCGTCCGTACAAGGCGCCGCACACATCAAAGAAGAATTGGAGCGCGCGAAGCTCGAACTCGAATCGGCGCGCCGTGCGCAGGATCTCGGCCGCATGTCGGAGCTGCAATACGGTCGCATTCCCGAATTGGAGCGTCGACTCGCACAGGCGAGCGCCGCCGAGCAGCAGGAAACAAAACTGCTACGCAACAAGGTGAGCGACGAGGAAGTGGCCGAAGTCGTCTCGAAATGGACCGGCATTCCGATCTCGAAGATGCTCGAAGGCGAGAAAGAAAAGCTGCTCCATATGGAGGAGGCGATCGGCAAACGCGTCGTCGGTCAGAAGGAGGCCGTGCATGCCGTCGCCGATGCGATTCGTCGCTCGCGCGCCGGGTTGTCGGATCCGAATCGTCCCAACGGTTCTTTCTTGTTCTTAGGTCCGACTGGTGTCGGTAAGACCGAGCTGTGTAAGGCCCTCGCGGAATTCTTGTTCGATACGGAAGAAGCGATGGTTCGTATCGACATGTCGGAATTCATGGAGAAGCACTCGGTGGCACGTCTGATCGGCGCGCCTCCGGGCTATGTCGGATATGAAGAAGGTGGTTACCTGACGGAGGCCGTGCGCCGCCGTCCGTACTCCGTCTTGCTTCTCGATGAAGTCGAAAAAGCGCATCCCGATGTCTTCAACGTGCTGTTGCAAGTGCTCGATGACGGTCGTTTGACCGATGGTCAGGGCCGTACGGTCGATTTCCGTAATACCGTAATCATCATGACGTCGAACCTCGGCTCGCATGTTATTCAGGAATTCGTTGCGGGCGGTGCGGAGCGAAGTGGCGATGTCGGAATGAACTCCGACCTGCAGGGACGCAACTACGCGCAAATGAAAGCCGCGGTGATGGAAATCGTGCAGCAGCACTTCCGTCCCGAGTTCATCAACCGCGTCGACGACATCGTCTTGTTCCACACGTTGGGCAAGGATCAACTGCGCTCGATCGTGGACATCCAGCTTGGCTACTTGCGCAAGCGTCTGGCCGAGCGCGAGATGGAATTCGCGATCGACGACGCGGCCAAGGATTTACTCGCGGAAGCGGGCTTCGATCCGGTCTACGGCGCGCGGCCCTTGAAGCGTGCAATTCAACAGCAAGTCGAAAACCCGCTGGCGCAGCGCATCCTCAAAGGCGAGTTCGGCCCAGACACCACGATTCGAGTCACGGAAAGCGATGGGCGCCTGGCGTTCGAAAGGGGCGGGTCGGTTGGATAGCAAATGAGCCTTCTGGTCGCTGACCAGAAGGCTGCCGGCTGGCGATGAACCATCTTGCTAGCGGCTGCTCCTCTGGCTCGCTTGAACTCTGCAAGCTCGCCTCTATGATGCCGCTCGCCTTCTGGCCGTAACCCGTACCCCGTAGCCCGTAGCCCAGAGTCTTTGTCATGCCTTTCTACGAATACGAATGCAGCGCCTGTAAACACCAAACTGAGGTTTTGCAGAAGATCTCCGATCCGCCACTGAAGAAATGCCCTGAATGCGGCAAACAAAAATTGCAGCGTCTGATCTCCGCGCCGGTCTTCCGCCTGAAAGGCGGCGGCTGGTACGAAACCGATTTCAAATCGGACAATGAAACGAAGCGCAATCTGGTGAAAGACGAAGCGCCCGAATCGAGCAGCGACAGCAAGTCTGAATCGAAGACGGAAGCGAAATCCGACGACAAAGCTGCGTCGAAGCCAAAAGAGTCGAAATCCGCTGAAGTAAAGACTACGGCGACCAAAAAGGCGCCGGCCGCCAAACCTGCCGCCAAAGCCGCCAAGCCTGCGGCGAAAAAAGCGGCGAAGCCCGCGACGAAGAAGGCGGCGCGCTAACCGGCAGATGCCGTTCGCTTCGGGCTCGGGGCTCGGGGCTCGGGCCAGAGAAAAGACCGCGTTCCTACCCAGGCCCCCGCTCCCGAGCCAATGGCGTCCAAGTGAGCGCCGATCAATTGAAGTCCGACCCACAGAGCGACCGCACTGCCTCTACCTGTCTGGCCCATCACCCATCACCCATCACCCATCACCCTCTCACCCGTGCTTCCTTGCGTGGCCCTATGAGCCTTCCGTAACATCGCGCGCCTCTAAGGCTCGGGCTTGAGACACGGGGCGCGGGCCATAAGCCCACCCCGGCAAACGCTTGTCGGTCATTCGACTGGACGAGCGGATGCGTCCTCAAGTCGCGGCCTTGGAAGATGCGATTCCCCGAGCCCCGAGTCCCGAGTCCTGCCCATGCGTTCCCATTACTGCGGCCAAGTCAACGAATCCCTGATCGGCACGGAAGTCAGCGTCGCTGGCTGGGTGCATCGTCGCCGCGATCATGGCGGTGTGATCTTCGTCGATCTGCGCGACCGCGAAGGTTTGTTGCAGGTCGTCTTCGATCCGGACCGGCAAAACGTGTTTTCGAATGCTGAGCGGCTGCGCAGCGAATTTTGTATCCGCATCACCGGCAAGGTGCGCGCGCGTCCCGAGGGCACGGCGAATGCGAACCTCGCTTCCGGCCAAGTGGAAGTGCTCGCGCAAGAACTCGAGATTCTCAACCGCTCTGAAACGCCGCCGTTCCATCACGACGAAACGACGAACGAGGAATTGCGCCTCAAGTATCGCTACATCGATCTGCGGCGCGATGTGATGCAAAAGCGCTTGCGTCTGCGTCACCAAGTGACGCGCGCGATGCGCAACTTCCTCGACGACAACGGCTTCGTCGACATGGAAACGCCGATGCTGACGAAGGCCACGCCGGAAGGCGCGCGCGATTATCTCGTGCCGAGCCGCACGCATCCGGGTTCGTTTTTCGCGCTGCCGCAGTCGCCGCAGTTGTTCAAGCAGTTGCTGATGATGAGCGGTTTCGATCGCTACTATCAGATCGTGCGCTGCTTCCGTGACGAAGATTTACGCGCTGATCGCCAGCCCGAATTCACGCAGCTCGATATCGAAACCTCGTTCATGGACGAGGCACAGATCACCGCGATGATGGAAGAGCTCACCCGGTATCTGTTCAAACAGGTATTGAATGTTGAGCTGCCGAACCCCTTCCCGCGGATGACGTATGAAGAAGCGATGCGTCGCTACGCTTCTGACAAGCCGGACTTGCGTATCGATCTCGAACTCGTCGACGTGGCCGATCTCGTCAAGGACTGCGAATTCAAGGTCTTCGCCGGACCGGCAGCGAACCCGGACGGTCGAGTCGCCGCGCTGCGCGTGCCCGAAGGCGGCACCAAGATGACGCGCAAGGAGATCGACGATTGCACCGCGTTCGTCGGCCGCTACGGCGCGAAGGGTTTGGCGTATGTGAAGGTCAATGAAAAAGCGAAGGGCCGTGACGGCCTGCAATCGCCGATCCTGAAATTCTTAAGCGATGCGGCAATCAACGGCATTCTCGAGCGCACGGGCGCCGTCGATGGTGATTTGATTTTCTTCGGCGCGGATAAAGTGAAAGTCGTGAACGATTCGCTCGGCGCGTTGCGACTCAAGGTCGGTCAAGATCTGGCTCTGGTGAAGACCGGTTGGCAACCGTTGTGGGTGATCAACTTCCCGATGTTCGAATACGACGCCGACGCGAAGCGTTGGGTCGCGATGCATCACCCGTTCACCGCACCGCGCGATCCGGATCCCGCCGCGTTGCGCGCCGATCCGAAGAACGCCGTGAGCCAAGGCTATGACCTGGTGTTGAATGGCTCAGAAGTCGGTGGCGGTTCGGTGCGTATCCATCGCAGCGAAATGCAATCGGCCGTGTTCGAACTGCTCGGTATCGGTGCCGAAGAACAGCAGCGCAAGTTCGGCTTTTTGCTCGAAGCGCTCAAATACGGCGCGCCCCCCCACGGCGGCCTCGCCTTCGGTTTGGATCGTTTAGTGATGTTGATGACCGGTGCCGACAGCATCCGCGACGTCATCGCGTTCCCGAAGACGCAAACCGCCGCCGATCCACTGACGGACGCTCCGACCCCGATCGCGGACGAGCAACTGAAGGAATTGCATATTCGGGTGAAGTTGCCGGTGAAGGCGGAATAGGGCTCGGGACTCGGGGCGTGGGGCTCGGGCCAGAGTCTTGAGCACGTGTCCGGGTGTGTTCTGAGGAATCTAGGCCCGTAAAAGCCAGAACAGCCAACTACCCATCCCGAGTATTTGCCTTGCCCGAGCCCCGCGCCCCGAGCCCCGCATCCACCGTTATTCTCGTCCACGGGTTGTGGATGTCCGGCTTTCAGCTCGGTGTGTTGAGGCGTCATGTTCGGGACGCGTCTGCATTCGATGTCCGGCCGTTTTCGTATCCGACGGTGAAGGGCGCGATGGCAGATCACGTGCGCAGCCTGGTCGAATTCGCGCAATCACAGACAACGGATGAACTGCACTTCGTCGGCCACAGCTTGGGCAGCTTGGTCATTCTGCGAGCGCTCGAAGGGACGAACGATTTGCCGCCCGGGCGGGCGGTGTTGCTCGGGCCACCGTGTCAGGGGAGCCGAGCGGCACAAGCGATTGCAGCGAAGCTGCCTTTCGGCCGCCGCATTCTCGGGCGCTCGATTTGCGAGGAATGCATCGAGGGCACGACTCGCATCTGGGCGGGTCGACGTGACGTCGGAATCATCGCGGGATCATGGCCTATGGGTTTGGGTCGGCTATTCGCCGATCTGGACGGCGATCACGACGGCACCGTACTCGTTTCTGAAACCCATCTGCCCGGTGCGAAAGATCACCTCGTGCTGAAGACGTCACACACGGCGATGTTGTTCTCGCGTGAGGTGGCGCGGCAAACAGCGCACTTTCTGCAAGCTGGTCAGTTCGAGCGTGCTCCGACCGCCTGAGCCCTGGACCGTTCGCACTGAGTTGTCGCCGGATTCCGTTCGCCCTGAGCCTGTCGAAGGGCTCTTATTGTTTTTGTCTGCGGACGCCACGGTAAGCCCACTAGAGCGCTCAGCTCTTCCGAGCCTTAGCAAGTTTCGCAATAGCCGCCCAATCTCGATCGACTAGAGCGATTTTCTTCGCTCGGCTCCATCCTTTGACTCGACGCTCCATCGCCAATGCCTCTTCTCGCGTCGAGAAGTCCTGCGCGAAGACGAGCGTCACAGGGCGCCGATCGAATGTGTAGCAAGTGCGGAAGAAGCCTTTTTCGTGTGCGGTGATCCGCACCTGCAGATTGTCGGTATGCCCGACATAGTAGCTGTCGTCACTGCACTTCAGCATGTACATCCAGAACATATGACCTCCGTGTCATGTGTTGTCGTCGGTAACGCTATCCTCTGCCAAGCACCCTTCGACAAGCTCAGGGCGAACGGGTCGTTCGACAAGCACCCTTCGACAAGCTCAGGGCGAACGGGTCGTTCGACAAGCACCCTTCGA
>CAZIXV010000222.1:0-902 GCA_964543105.1 uncultured Steroidobacteraceae bacterium | reverse complement strand
CAAGCTCAGGGCGAACGGGTCCGTTCGACAAGCACCTTCGTCCAGCTCAGGGCGAACGGTCGTTCGACAAGCTCCCTTCGTCAAGCTCACAGCGAACGGCGTACTGCCAGTCTGATCCGTTCGTGCTGAGCCCGTCGAAGCACGCAGCAAGGGCAATTACTTCTCCACGAACTTGCACAACTCATAAATCGCATCCAGCGCCGCCTTCGGCGTCAACGAATCCGGATCGATGTCTCGCACGGCTTGCACGATCGGATGATCTTCCGGTTCTTCCTGCGGCAGTTCGAGCAACAACTCCTGTTGTGGCCGCGGCGCGTGCGCTTGCGCCGAACGTCGCTCCAACTCCCGAAGATATTTCTTCGCCGCCGTAATCACTTTCGGCGGTACACCTGCGAGCGCGGCGACTTGCAAGCCGTAACTCTGATTCGCCGGGCCCGGCTTGACCGTGTGCAGGAAGATCAACTTATCCCCGTGCTCAGTCGCATCCAGATGCACGTTCGCGCAGCATTCGAGTTCTGTCGCAAGTGACGTCAGTTCGAAGTAATGCGTCGCGAACAGCGTGAACGCACGTACGTTGCGCGCGATGTGGTTTGCGCATGCCCA
Source organism: uncultured Steroidobacteraceae bacterium (assembly GCA_964543105.1). Taxonomy (GTDB): domain Bacteria; phylum Pseudomonadota; class Gammaproteobacteria; order Steroidobacterales; family Steroidobacteraceae; genus Steroidobacter. The sequence goes on along the minus strand of CAZIXV010000222.1, from coordinate 299 downwards.
TGCGAGTGACAAACCATCGTACGTGCTCGTGCCGCGGCCGATTTCGTCCATCAGCACAAGACTGCAGTCCGTCGCGTTGTTCAAGATGTTCGCCGCCTCGGTCATCTCGAGCATGAACGTCGAACGCCCACCGGCGAGGTCGTCGCTCGCGCCAATGCGCGTGAAGACGCGATCGATCGGCCCGACGCGTGCGGCGCTTGCCGGCACGTAACTCCCCATCCTCGCGAGAATCACGATCAGCGCTGTCTGCCGCATGAACGTCGACTTACCGCCCATGTTCGGACCGGTGATGACGAGCA
>CAZIXV010000221.1:0-6545 GCA_964543105.1 uncultured Steroidobacteraceae bacterium | reverse complement strand
AATGCGGCGATGCATTCGCCGCCTGGGTGACGCACGCTGCGATACACCAAGCCCCATTCGTTCGCTTCGCGCAGTGGCTTGGCGAAAGCCTGGGAGCGCGTGTAATCGTTGGCGTCGTGCAAGACGTCATATTTCGCGCCGCGAATGTCGAGATAGGGTTTGAGCGGGCGGCCGACATAGGCGCGCATATCGATTTCGCCGGGCGGCTCGCGCGTCGCCGCCAGAAATCTTGCGCGGTGATATGCGGTTTCGCGCACGGCGGTTTCCAAGGTGCGCGCTGCGTAGTACACGCCATAGCTGCCATCGCTGAAGCGACTCGGCCGACCGATGTGGGTGAATGCCGCCATGACGATGCTGGCGCCAGGGGCGCGCAAACGGTCTTCAGGCGCAATCAGCGGCGCGGTGCCGTCGGCATCGCGAAGCCGATCGTTCGTGAGGCCTTCGAGATACCACGCCATGTCCATCTGGCGCGCGGCGACGATGTTTTCGAACACATTGATGGGCGGATGTTTGGACGCTACGACGCGATAGATTTTTTGCCAACGCAGCCGCACGGATGGCGGCGCAACACTGCGAGCGCTCATGGCCGAGCACACCGATGCGTTTTCATGAAAGGGCGTTCCTTGCGTTCGCGTCAGCCGCGTTCTGCGTCGAGATACCGCCGTACGTCGGCCAGATCGATCACCCGCCCGCCGAGCATCCGCTCCAACGCCGATTTGCCGTTAAAGCCATTCGCCGTGTTCGGCTTCTTGATCCACTGATTCGCCGCTTCTTCGGTCGGCAACAGAATGCGCAACGCCTTGTAGATCCCCATGACGTAGCTGATGCGCTCGATCGTATCGGCGGACAGACGCGCCTGCTTCTCGCTTTTCCATTTGAAGAAGGTCGAACGTGGCGGCATGCCGAGCAAGATGCGCTCTTCTTCCGCGGCGAGTCCCCACGCAGCCGTGATGTTGAAGAATGCGGTCAGCGCGGTCGCGCCGAGTTCATCTGGCGAAAAGCTACCCGGATCGGAAGGGCGGGGCTGCAACATGCGTCAAGTCCTCATTGAGACTTGACGCGAGATTACTCCACTCCGGGACTTGGTTGCCAGCGCTTTCGCGGCGTTAAATCCATTTGCGGGGTGCGGTCCACAGTGATCGCATCGAGGAACGCATCAACGAAGACTCACCGACGCGCCGATGGCCGGCCCCGCGCTGCATGCAACGTGCATCGTCGGCCCATTGCACGGCGTAGATCGTTGGGTCGAGACTGCTTCCGACCAAGTCGCGTAAATGTGCTCGCCAGCGCCCTTTGGTTTTCATATCCGCTCCGCTCGATGTCAGTCACCTAACGTTCGCGCTCGAAGGCGGTTCCTGACGCCTTCGAGATGAATATCGGCACCACAGTGGATGTGTTTAGCGACAGCGGCGAAAACGCGCGCGTTTGCTGTTGGATATGAGCAGCAGATCGCAGGACATGTCGGCCCGCCGCACGCAGGCAACGAAGCGCTTCGCCTCTGCTTGCGTCGCCATCGAGACGAGTCAACTTCGCATCCTCGTCAGAACTTCCGGTATGCAGCAGAGCAGGCGTTGGCTATGATCTCGCGCCGCATTAAAAAGCCGAAATTGCCCTCCGGAGTTCTTCCATGCAGTTCGAGTACACGCCCAAGGTTCAAGATTTGATCGCCCGTTTGCAGGCGTTCTTCGATGAACACATCTATCCGAATGAGAAAGCCGTCGCCGAAATGATCTATTCGCGCGAAGGCAAAGAGCGCTGGGAGCCGCTGCCGATCGTCGAAGAGCTGAAGCCGAAGGCCAAAGCCGCGGGCTTGTGGAACATGTTCCTGCCGCATTCAGATCGCGGCGCCGGACTGACGAACCTCGAGTACGCGCCATTGTGCGAAATCATGGGCGGCGTGAGCTGGTCGTCGGAGGTCTTCAATTGCGCCGCGCCCGATACCGGCAACATGGAAATTCTCGAGCGCTACGCCACACCAGAAAACAAAGAACGCTGGCTGAAGCCGCTGCTGAACGGCGAAATTCGCTCGGCATTTTGCATGACCGAACCTGCGGTCGCCTCCTCGGATGCAACGAACATCGCCACCGAAATCCGGCGCGATGGCGACTCTTATGTGATCAACGGCCGCAAATGGTTCGCCTCCGGCGCAGGCGATGTCCGCTGCAAGATTCTCATCGTCATGGGCAAGTCCAACCCGGAAGCAGCCCGGCACCAACAGCAATCGCAGATCCTGGTGCCGACGGACACCAAGGGCGTCACGATCGTGCGCGCGCTGCCCGTGATGGGCTTCGATGATGCGCCACACGGTCACATGGAAATCGTGTTCGACAACGTGCGCGTACCCGCCAGCAACATCTTGCTCGGCGAAGGCCGCGGCTTCGAAATCGCCCAAGCACGCTTGGGACCAGGACGTATTCACCATTGCATGCGCAACATCGGCGTCGCCGAGCGCGTGCTCCAGATGACCTGCAAACGCCTGCTTTCGCGCGTGGCTTTCGGCAAGCCGATCGCCGACCAGTCAATCTGGCTAGAGCGCATCGCCAATTGCCGCATCCAAATCGACCAGGCTCGTCTGTTGGTGCTGAACGCGGCCGACAAGATGGATCGCCTCGGCAACAAGGCGGCGCGGCGCGAAATCGCGATGATCAAAGTCGCCGCGCCGACGATGTTGAACTACGTCGTCGACTGGGCGGTGCAAGCGCACGGTGCCGCGGGCGTGACGACGGATTTCCGTCTCGGTCACATTGCTGCGAGCGCGCGCACGATGCGCATCGTCGACGGTCCGGATGAAGTGCACCGCAATCAGATCGGCAAAATGGAATTTGCGAAATACAAGCCGGCGAAACCGGCGTGATGATTCGCGTGGTTGGGTGAGGGTGATACGGTCAGACGTCTCGTTCTGACCTCGATCACCAGATCACTCGATCACCCGATCGCCTCGCAAAAACACACCGCACAAGATTGGGGAGCATCCGAATGTCAGTTTCAACGTTGTTTGATTTGAAAGGTAAAGTGGCCATCGTCACGGGCTCGAGCCGTGGCATCGGCGAAGCCATTGCATATCGTCTGGCTGAACACGGCGCAAAGGTCGTCGTTACCAGTCGCAAGCTAGACGCCTGTGAAAGCGTCGTGAAAAAGATTAAGGACGCAGGCGGCGAAGCATTCGCGCACGCCTGCAACATCGGCCGCAAAGAAGACCTGCAAGCGCTCGTCGACACGACGATTCAGAAGTGGGGCGGCGTCGACGTCCTCGTCTGCAATGCCGCCGTGAATCCGTATTACGGCCCGTCGATCGATATGCCCGATGAGGCCTACGACAAGGTCATGAACAGCAATGTGCGCAGCAACTTCTGGCTGTGCAACATGGTGCTGCCGCAAATGGCCGAGCGCGGCGGCGGCTCGATCATCATCATCTCGTCCATCGCCGGGTTGCTCGGCTCAACTTCGATCGGCGTCTACGGCATTTCGAAAGCCGCCGACATGGCATTGGCACGCAACATCTCCGTCGAATGGGGCCCGAAAAACATTCGCGCGAATTGCATCGCACCAGGCTTGGTGCGCACCGACTTCGCCAAGGCGCTGTGGGAAAACAAAGAAACTTACGAGAAGACCGTCAGCGTCTATCCACTGCGCCGCATCGGCGAGCCGGATGAGATCGCAGGCGCTGCCGTGTTTCTTGCCGGACCGAGCGGCTCGTTCATGACCGGCCAGACGATCGTGATCGACGGCGGCGGCGTGAGCGGCCGCGGATAGCCTGCGGGCTCGGGGCTTGGGCCAGAGGCAGATCAGTTCTTCTCTGGCCCAACCTAGCGCCCAGCTGCGCTGGCCTCATCCACAGATCAAAGGTTCAGCGCTACTCTGCAACTTCCGTTTGAGCCCACCTTGTCCGGACTCCCACATGACTGAAGCAACGAACAAATCCGGCGCCGCGGTGCTGGTGCCGGTACTCGAAAACAATCGGTTCGATGAAGCGGCGCTTACAAAGTATTTGACCGGGCGTGTGCCGGGATTTTCCGGCGACATGGTCGTGCAGCAATTCCAGGGCGGCTTTTCCAATCCCACTTTTCATTTGCAGACACGTGATCGCGCCTACGTGCTGCGCAAGAAGCCGCCCGGGCAGTTGTTGCCTTCGGCCCATGCAGTCGACCGTGAGTACAAAGTGCTCAATGCACTCAAGAACACGGACGTGCCCGTGCCGCATGTACACGTGCTGTGCGAGGACGACAGCATCATCGGCACGATGTTCTATGTGATGGATTACGTCGAAGGCCGCGTTTATACCGACCGCCTGTTACCGGGATGCACGCCGCAACAACGCAGCGAAATGTACGATGCGATGAACGATGTGCTCGCGAAGCTGCACAGCGTCGATTACAAGGCAGTTGGGCTCGAGAACTTCGGCAAGCCGACCGGCTATGTCGCGCGACAAGTATCGCGCTGGTCGAAGCAGTACGTCGCCTCGTGCGTCGAAGAGACACCGGCGATGGACAGATTGATGGAATGGTTGCCAGCCAACCAACCGGCCGAAGATGAAGCAACGATCGCGCATGGCGACTACCGCATTGGCAATCTGCTGTATCACCCCACCGAATCGCGCGTCGTCGCCGTGCTCGATTGGGAGCTCTCGACGATCGGCCATCCGCTTGGCGATCTTGCATATTGTTGCAGCGCCTATCACTCGCCGAGCGCCGGTGGCCGCGGCTTCCAAAACGTGGATCTGCAAGCGTACGGCATCCCCACCGAAGCGGAATTCCTCGAAGCCTACCGTCGCCGCACCGGACGGCCCGATATCCCGAACTGGAAATTCTTCGTCGTGTTTTCGCTCTTCCGCTCGGCGGCGATTCTCGCCGGCGTGTACAAGCGTGCAATCGACGGCCAAGGCGTCGATGCACGCATGGCCGAGACCAAGCAGTCTTATCAGGATATCGCCGCGCGGGCGTGGGAGATTGCGCAGTCGGATTTGTAGGGGACGAGGTGATCTAGGTGATGTGGGTGATGTGGGTGATGTGGGTGATGTGGGTGATGTGGTGATCTAGGTGATCCAGTGATCGTGTAGACGTGAAGCCGCGATCAGGAAAGCGCGACTCTTACCTGATCACCTACATCACCTAATCACTTCATCACCCCGGTCACCCCAATCACCTACTCCCCAAACTCGCCCTCGCATCCGAACGCGGCACGAAAAAGAAATCACCGACTTCGTGTCCTGCGCCTTTGATCGACTTGAACTCGGGCTTCTGTACGAACTTATTGTTCGCCGCCGTTTCTTCGACGCGCTTGGCGATGCGCGTGAACAATTCCGGCGTCGACATGATGCCGGTGTTCGCTTCGAGCGCATCGAGGAAGGCGCCGGCAAATACCGAGTGATCGCCGCCGCCCTCATCGAGCACCGGCTTATCGCCGCCTGAGGCGACGAGCAGCCGCGAGCGCTTCGGCAGTTTGTATTTGATGTAATCGCGCGAATACGCCACTTTGTCGTTCAAGAACAGCGCGCTCGGATCGCTCGATAACAAGCCTGCGTAGCATGAGTCCGCGACCACGAGGACACGCTTGGCGACGAGCCGGCCTAGATGACCCGTGATCTGTTCGTTCGGCACCCAATAGGTGTCCTTGGGCGGCGCATCCGCATTCACGGGTAACCAATAGCCGTTCTCACCGCGCGCGGTCGGCAGCCGCGTACCGTGCCCGGCGTAATAAATCAGTACGTTGTCTTCGGGCTTCAGCACCGTATTCAAATCGTTGAGCGCCTTGAGCATGGTGACGTCATTGGCATCCTCGAACACTTGCACGGTGAAACCGTATTTGTCGGCGAGGATGCGCGCGGCGCGCTCGGTGTCATTGCGCGGGGTCTGCAAATTTTCGATGGATTGATAGTGTTGATTACCGATGACGAGCGCGTAATAACGACCGAAGTTCATACCTGAGAGCGTGCGTTCATCCGCGGTCGGGGGCACCTGCGCAAGTTCAGTTCGCCCTTCCGGTGTACGTGTGCGCGGCAAAGACGCCAAGCGCTCGGAACTCTTGCGCCGCTCGCCCTCCAGCTGCGCTATCCACTTTTTCAATGCGTCGATTTCTTTTGCCGCGGCGGCATCCGCGGTCGGCTGTTGTGCAGCCTGTTTGGCGAGCTTGGCCTCCAGGTCTTGCAGTTGCTTTTGCAACAGGCCGAGCTGCGAGTCGCGCTCGGCGATCGTAGCTTCGAGCTCTTTACGCAGCGCTTCCTGCTCGCGCGCTGCCGCTGAGGCGTAAATGATGCTGTCCTCAGGGACGCCCCACGCCTGCCGATACAGATTGAGCGCCTTCAAACCATCTTGCGGTACGCCAAGCCCCTGCTCGTACAGCGTGCCGAGATTGAACAGTGCGCGCGAATAACCTTTGTCGGCCGCTTTTTGATACCACTCGGCGGCTGCCGCGTAATTGGGTTCGACGCCAAGCCCGCGCTCGTAAATCTCACCCACATAGGTTTGCGCTTCGACATCGCCGCCCTCGGCCGCTTGCATCCAGATGCGCAGCGCCGATTGCAGATCGGCACGATCGTAGGCGACGTA
>CAZIXV010000220.1:4813-6550 GCA_964543105.1 uncultured Steroidobacteraceae bacterium | reverse complement strand
GGCAGCCGTTTCTGGCTGCGGATGAAATGCGGAAACTTCATCGGATCGCGAAAAAAGAAGACCGGCGTGTTGTTGCCCACCAAATCGTAGTTGCCCTGCGTGGTGTAGAACTTCAACGAAAATCCGCGCACATCGCGCCATGTGTCAGGGCTGCCCATCTCTCCAGCGACGGTCGAGAAACGCGCCAGCATGTCGGTCTTCGCGCCTTTCTGAAACAGCGCGGCTTTCGTGTAGCGCGACACGTCGTGCGTCGTTTCGAATACGCCGAACGCGCCCGCACCTTTCGCATGCGGCTGACGCTCGGGTACTTTCTCCCGATTGAAATGCGCCATCTGTTCGAGAAAGTGCACGTCGTGCAGCAGGATCGGGCCGTCCGGTCCTATCGTCAGAGAGTTTCGGTCGCTTACCGCAGGTGCGCCTGAGCCTGTCGTCGAATGCTCATCGGCAGGTGTTTTCATATCGAGCCTCATGCAAGAGCGGCGCTGATTCAACCAAAGCTCGAACGTCGAGCTACGCTGCTCAGCACCATAGGCGGATGGATTTGCTGCACCCGCTTATCTATCACACTCAGTGCGGCGTATATGTGAGTGCTTTGTGCAATGACGCTGTCTCGCGACGGCGGTAGCGGCGATTGCGCACGGCTTGCCGAAGTAACTGAGGTAGGATGTCGAAAATTTTTCAATCTCGAGGAGACACCATGAATCGATGTTCGCGCGCGATTACGTTCACTGCCGTCCTCCCGCTGTTGTTCGCGTGCGGTGAGAAAAGCTCGGACGCCGTACCATCCGCCGCGCAAGCCGCCGCAGACCTGCCTTTTACGGTGACTCAGGTGACTCAGTTCGAGGAACCGTGGGCGATGACATTTCTGCCCGACGGCCGCCTGCTCGTAACTGAGAAAGCAGGGACGTTGCGTCTACTTGACCTTACGAGCAATGAAGCAGGTTCGATCAGCGGCGTGCCGGAAGTGGTTCATGCCGGCCAAGGTGGGTTCGGCGATATCGTTCTGCATCCTGACTTTGCGACGAATCAACTCGTTTATATCAGTTACGCCGAAGCCGGCGATGGTGGTTCGGGAGCTGCAGTCGCACGCGCGCGCCTGGTTCTGGATGACGCTAATTCGGGCGCATTAGAAGATCTCGAAGTGATCTGGCGTCAGGTACCAAAGAAAAGCGGCAGCGGCCACTTCGGTCATCGCATTGCGTTCGATAGCGACGGCATGCTGTGGATCAGTTCGAGCGAGCGCCAGGAATTCGATCCTGCACAAGACATGCAGTCGAACCTGGGCAAGATCGTGCGCCTCAATGACGATGGCAGCGTACCCGATGACAATCCATTTGCTGACCAGGGCGGCGTGAGCGCGCAAGTGTGGTCGCTCGGTCATCGCAATATCCTTGGATTCGCCTTCGATGCTCAAGGCCAACTCTGGGCTCATGAGATGGGACCTGCGGATGGCGATGAATTGAACTTCATCGAAAAAGGCGCCAACTACGGCTACCCGATCGTTTCGAACGGTAATCACTACGATGGCAAGCCGATCCCGGATCACGACACGCGACCTGAATTCCGTGCGCCGGTCATCACCTGGACTCCCGTCATCTCCCCTGCCGGATTCATCATTTATGACGGCGAACTCTTTCCACAATGGCAAGGCAATGGATTTATCGGCGGCTTGTCATCGCAAGCGCTGGTGCGCATCGAGTTCGACGGCACCGATGCGCGCGAGGCAGAACGATATGC
>CAZIXV010000220.1:3131-4713 GCA_964543105.1 uncultured Steroidobacteraceae bacterium | reverse complement strand
AGATAGGCGTTGTAGTACGAGTTCGGCGATCCGAGCGTCACGCCTGACACGTATTTCTCATCGAGCAGATTACGCGCCCACAATTGCACGTCCCAGGAGCGACCGGAAATACCGGTTGCCGCTGTGACGATGGTGCGATCGGGGATCCATGCGAGATTCATCGCTTCGATGTACTGCTTCGATTGGTAGGCGGCATCGGCACGCACGAAGTACTCCAGATCGGCGCCGAAGGACAGGCCATCGCGCCACTCCGTACCTAACGTCGCCTGGTACTTCGATTGGCGCTCCATCTGATTGCCGCTGATATCGCCATCCATCGGGCACACGATGTCATCACAGACGGCCGGCGTACGCGCCCAGCGCAGATCTCTTGTGCCGTCGGCATACTGCGCGTCGCCGTAATACCCAGTGGCTTCGAGCGACAGACGATCGGACACGGCAAACGAAGCTTCGAGTTCAATGCCCTTCGATTCGACTGAGCCCAGGTTGCGCGTGATCGAAACGGGCAGCACGGCGGGGTTGCCAGGATCGGCTGCTGGAATTTGTACGTCTTTCCAGTCGATCCAGAACAACGTTGCATTCAGTCGAATGCGACCGTTCGCCAGCGTGTTGCGCGTTCCGAGTTCATACGTCCAGTTCGAGTCCTGATCGAACGTGCGATTCTCAGGTAGGTATGCGGCCGGATTGAAGCCGCCGGCCTTCACGCCCTTTGCTGCCGAGACGAACAGCATGTTGTCGGGCGTGAGATCGAAATCGAACGTTACGCGCGGCGTGAACGCTTCGAACTTGCCGTCGAGCGTGTTGCCCGTGACCGTCATGACACCCTCGCCGCTCGACGCCAAGGCTGCTTGCATCTTCTCTTCGCGCGACCATCGCGCCTCGACGCCCAGCCGCGCACGTTCATCGAGGAACGCAAAATTGACCTCGAGGAACGGCGAGATGATCTTGTCCTTGCGCAAGTTCCTGTTGGTCGTCGACTGCAACAGGAAGGTTGCAGGGTTGTAGACATCACTGATTGGCTGCGTCGGAACGGATGTCAGCTGCGGCAAGGTGGCGAAGTGCGACGTGCTGTAGTCTTCGAATTCAGAATAGAACATGCCGGTGGCGAAACGAATCGCGCCGCCGTTATCCCAGGACAAGCGCACTTCGTGCGACTCGGTTTCAACCCAACCCAGCGGGCTGTTCTCGAAAGCGCATTGTCCATTCACGATGAACGGACATCCCGGATACGTTTCTTTGAACGTCAGCGAGTTGACGTCTGCTTCCATCAAGCCATAGATGTAGTCGACTTCGAGTGCGTCGGTGACGGACCAAGTGAACGAACCACGGATGAGATCGGCGTCCAACTGACGCGCATACGCGCGCGGATCGATTGGCGAGTTACGCACGGGTACCTCACCACAATACAGGCGATACCACTCACCGCCCGCGCCATTGCCGATTCCAGGCGTGGTTCCGGGTGCGGCGGGTCGAACGTCCGGGTTCCATTGACCGCAATTCAACACCTGGCTGTCGGCACCCAGCTCCGCAAAGAAATTGAATGCGCGTGCTTCCGCTGAGGTATCCCACTTGTTGTAGGAAA
>CAZIXV010000220.1:0-3031 GCA_964543105.1 uncultured Steroidobacteraceae bacterium | reverse complement strand
CTTTGCGGACCCTTGACGACTTCGACGCGCTGCATCGCGCCGAACCCGAGATCCGTCACGTAGCTGCGCGGCAGGTACACGCCGTCAAAAAAGAATGAAACGTTTTGCTCGACGGACCCGGCCACTTGAGTCGTGCCGCGAATGACGGGCGCGGTTGCGCCGGTGCCGGAGAGATCGGTGAAACTGAAGCCCGGCGACTGTCGCGCGATATCGCTCATGTCCTGAATGCCGCGCTTCGTCAGGTCATCTGCGCTGAATGCAGAGATCGCGAGCGGAACGTCTTGCAAGGCCTCTTCGCGTTTACGCGCGGTGACCATGACTTCCTCGATCAAGCCGCTCATGCCGGCTGTGGTTTGTCCTTGTGCTGCAGACGCACTCGCCCATCCGGCACCTGCGACCACCAGCGTCGTGATACAGATTCGTTCGATCCCCAGTTTTCTCTTCATCGATTGATCTCAACTTAGTTGTAGAACGTCGTAAGGCGCGAAATGCGGGGCAATAGCCACCGCAGCCGCGGGCGCGACGCTCGCCGCGGCAATACCGTTCAAGAATGGAAGCGCGCTGAAACTCAGCTACTCAAGGAAGCGCCTCGATGCACGTCAGTGATCGAACGCGTCGAGTTTCAATTGCATCAAGGTGCGATGTCGCCCTTTGAAAAAACAATGGAGCGGACATCCAGTACCGCCTTCTAAACGAACTCCGTTTACGCAATTTATCCGACATATTGACCTCTCGGCACCGCGCAGTCGCCGCACGACAACTTTGCGAAAGCGAAATCCCCTGAATCGAGAGATGTCACGCATGTCGCGTGATCTCGCAACTGAAGCTATAGCGAGCTTGATAGGTGCAGGTGCGAAAATTCTCATATGCATGTGTTGTGTGCATAACCATGATCGAGTCAACTCGATAGAGTGGAGTGATCGCGATGCGATTGATGCGTCGCGAACATCACTCATCAGGGGACGAAACGATCGTGAAAAAACTTCTATGTTCTTCGGCGCTGTTCGCTACGGCGCTCATTGGAACCAGCAGCATTGCCGCTGCGCAGGGTGCGACAGTGAAATACAAACCCAACCCACCGCCGATGGAAGTCACGCTGCCGAAAATGACACGTGGCTATGTCAACGGTCCGTTCGGACAGATTCACTATCAAGATGGAGGTAAAGGCCGGCCGCTCGTGATGCTGCATCAGGCGCCGATGTCATCGCGCCAGTTCGAAAGCGTATTCAAATACCTGATGGATCAAGGTATTCGCCCGATTGCCATCGATATGCCAGGTTTCGGCATGTCTGACGTAACGACTTTCGTACCGAAAGTGGAAGATTGGGCCAAGATCGTTCCACCGGTGCTCGACGCACTGGGTATCGACGTGGCCGACGTGCTGGGTCATCACACCGGCGCGCTCGTAGCGACTGAAGTGGAGCAGCAATTTCCGAAACGTGTCCGCAAGCTCATCCTTGCAGGCCCCGTGCCGCTCGAAGAAGAGGAGCGCCAGAAGTTCTTAGATGGTGTGCAGCGCGGTGAAATCGATTTTGTGTACGAGCCCGATGGCAGCCATCTGGTGCGCTCTTTCGAAGGTCGCAACCGAATGTATAAGTCCTCCGGCACGGCGCCCGATCCGAAGCTGATCACGCGCTATGTCGTGGAAAAGTTCGTGGGTTACGGACCGTTCTGGTACGGCCATCATGCGGCGTTCATTTACGACCACAACCGCACGATTCCCAAAATCAGCAAACCCACGCTCATTCTTACGAACACAGGCGATCAGATCTACGAGCATGCGAAGGTGACGAAACAGATGCGGCCTGATTTCGAACTCGTAGTCCTGCAAGGTGGCGGCATCGATATCATCGATCAGCAGCCCAAGCAGTGGAGCGAGGCGATCGCGAAGTTCCTCGCGAAATAGTCTCGGGGTAACCCTTGAGTGGGGCTGCCAACGCAGGCAGTCCCACCTTTTCCGGTTACACGACGTGGTTAGCCCAAAGATCCTGCAGGTAGCTGAAGTTCCAGTTTTCTACTGGTTCACGCGCGACGATGCGATCGCGGACATGCGATTCCGTGAGATCGACGAGCGTCGGCATCAGCGGCATGCCCGACTTCGTCGAGAAGAAGGTTTTGACCTTAGGCGCGGTGAGCTTTTGCGGATTTTGTTCGACGACGACCGCGAGCTTGCCGGATGCCATGCGTACGAGTGAGCCGACTGGATAGATGCCGATCGTCTTGACGAAGGTCTGTAGTACGACCGGGTCGAAATGCCCTTGCCATGAGGCCATCTTCGCAATCGACTCTGCCGGGTCCCAACCGGCTTTGTAAGGACGGTTCGACGTGATGGCATCGTAGACGTCGCATACTGCGCTCATGCGGGCGATCAGCGAGATGTCCTGTGCCGCGAGCTTATCGGGATAACCGGTGCCATCGATGCGCTCGTGATGATGTCGCACCACATCGAGTACGGTTTCATTGTCGACGCCGCTCTCGCGCAGCATGTCGTAACCGTGCACCGGATGCGTCTTGATGACCGTGAACTCCGCGTCCGTGAGCTTGCCCGGCTTGTTGATGATTTCAGGCGGCATCGCGGCCTTGCCGAGATCGTGCAGCAATCCCGCCATGCCCGCTTCGCGGCACGCCACATCGTCCAATTGCAGGCCGCGTCCGAGCGACACCATCAACGCGCACACCGAGATGGAATGCATGTAGGTGTACTCATCCGCCAACTTGAGGCGGCACAGTCCAATCAACGCATCGGTATTGCGATCGATGGACTCGACGATCTCATTCACGACACTTGCGCATTCATCCGTTTTGACGGCGTTGCCCATGCGCGCTTCAGCGAATAGAGAGGTCACCAGAATTTTTGAGCGCTTGATGATGTTGGCGGCGGCATGAAGTTCGTCTGCCATCGACGTGCGCTCGCGCCGCTTCGGTTCAGGAGCGGCTGTCGTGTTCTTCTCACCGCTTGCGACTAGGACATTCGCTCGCGCGACATCCTTGCCTTTGGAAAGATCGATCCAGCATTCCTGGGCGCCGCAGT
>CAZIXV010000219.1:0-6571 GCA_964543105.1 uncultured Steroidobacteraceae bacterium | reverse complement strand
TCAGAGGGGGTTGTGTGGGCATACCTAATCTAGAAGCGGATAGCGGATAGCGGATAGCGGATGGTCAGAAACGAGTGAAGACATTCAGCGCGGATGCATGACGGTAGGCCTCTTCATCGACAATCCGCCATCGCCCATCCGCTATCGCCTTCTCTTCTTCAAACCTGTACATCCGCCAGATTCCCCTTGGTTTCGAGCCACTCGCGGCGGTCGGCGGCGCGTTTTTTGGCGAGCAGCATGTCGAGCATTTGATCGGCTTGATCCTGTGCTTCGATGGTGAGCTGCACGAGGCGGCGTGTTTCGGGCGCCATCGTCGTTTCACGCAATTGCATCGCGCTCATCTCGCCCAAGCCTTTGAAGCGCGTAACGACGGGTTTGGCGCGCGGGTTCTCGGCAGCGATGCGATCGAGGATGCCGACACGTTCCGCATCATCGAGCGCGTAATACACCTGCTTGCCGACATCCACGCGATACAACGGCGGCATCGCCACGTACACATGCCCTGCCACAACGAGCGGCCGGAAGTGACGCAGAAACAACGCGCAGAGCAGCGTGGCAATGTGTTGGCCGTCGGAGTCGGCGTCGGCCAGGATGCAAATCTTGTGATAGCGCAGGCCCGTGAGTTTGTCCGAGCCGGGATCGACGCCGATCGCGATGGAGATGTGATGCACCTCCTGCGATTGCAGAATCTGGCTCGCATCGACTTCCCACGTGTTCAGAATCTTGCCGCGTAGCGGCATGACCGCTTGGAACTCGCGATCGCGCGCCTGCTTGGCCGAGCCACCCGCTGAGTCGCCTTCCACCAAGAACAATTCGCTGCGCGCAGGATCACCGGAGGTGCAGTCCGCGAGCTTGCCAGGCAGCGCGGGGCCACTGACGATGCGCTTGCGCGCCACCGCCTTCGAAGCCTTCAGGCGTACCTGTGCGCGACCGATCGCCACTTGCGCGATGCGCTCACCGGCATCCGGATGCTGGTTCAACCACAGGCCGAACTGATCTTTGACGACGCCCGAAACGAATGCCGCCGCCTCGCGCGATGACAAGCGCTCCTTGGTTTGCCCGGCGAACTGCGCTTCTTTCATTTTCGTCGACAGCACATAGCTGACGTCATCCCACACATCTTCCGGTGCGAGCTTCAATCCCTTCGGCAACAGATTGCGAAATTCGCAGAACTCGCGGATCGCATCGGTGAGTCCCAAACGCAAACCATTTACGTGCGTGCCGCCTTGGATCGTCGGAATCAAATTGACGTAGCTTTCTTCGACCTTTGCGCCTTCGTCGATGCGCCACGCGACGGCCCAATCGGCTGCTTCCTGCTCACCTTCGATCGAGCCGACGAACAACTCCGCGGGCAACCATTCGCCCGCGCCCAAGGCCTCGCGCAGGTATTCGCTCAAGCCGCCGCTGTAGAGCCACTCTTCTTTGTCGTCGGTCCCGTCGACGCGAAACGTGATGCGTAAACCCGGGCAAAGGACGGCTTTCGCACGCAGCACATGCTTGAGCTTCGGCACCGAGAACGTCGGTGTTTCGAAGAATTGCGAATCGGGCCAGAAGCGAATCCTGGTGCCCGTGTTGTTCTTGCCAACGCTATCGACGACATCGAGCTTCGAGCGGACTTTGCCGTCCTTGAAGCTGATGTTGTATTCCTTGCCGCCGCGCTTGATCCAGCATTCGAGATTCTTCGACAGCGCGTTGACGACGGAAACGCCAACGCCGTGCAAGCCGCCGGCGAACTTGTAGTTCTTGTCCGAGAATTTGCCGCCTGCGTGCAGACGCGTGAGGATCAGCTCGACGCCGCTCACCTTTTCTTTGGGATGGATATCGACTGGCATGCCGCGGCCGTCGTCGGCCACTTCCAGCGAACCATCCTTGTAGACGACCACATCGATGCGCTTCGCGTGTCCTGCCATCGCCTCATCGACCGAGTTGTCGATGACTTCGTGCGCGAGGTGATTCGGCCGGCTCGTGTCGGTGTACATGCCCGGCCGGCGACGGACGGGGTCGAGCCCGCTTAGAACTTCGATGTCGGACGCGGTATAGGATTGAACCATTGAACAAGTTGACAGTTGGCAGTTGACAGTTGACGGCCCGAGCGCGCTCGATTCTTCGATGACGATGCACGTGCTTGCGGCGTGATGGCGCCCGCGCGCGACAGGGATCCAAGATCCCAAGGCGCGCGGATTCTATCCCCAAGAGGCCGGGAGGCGATACCGCGATTGACCCGCGTGCCTGAGCGCTGCAAGCTTGCCGCCCGCCTTCATCGCCGAACGAATTCGCGTATTTCACCGTGTCCAATCACAAGCTCAATCCTGCCGAATCAACCGTGGACGAGGCGCAAAGCGCCGCGAGCGCCACGCCGGACTTCGAACGCTCGCTCGCCGAACTCGAAGCGATCGTCGACAAGCTCGAGGCGGGTGAATTGTCGCTCGATGAATCGCTCAAGCAATTCGAACGTGGCGTCCAACTGACGCGCCAGTGTCAATCGGCGCTCAAGCAAGCCGAACAGAAAGTCGAGATCCTGATGCGCAAAAGCGGCGGCGAACTGGATGCCGCGCCGTTCCAACCCGCCGACGATCAAGACAGCTAAATCGTGACGAGCGCAGTGAGCGAGGACTTCGCCAGCCGCTTGGCGAGTTGGCAATCACGCGTCGAGGCCGAACTCGATGCGCGTCTGCCTGCCGTCGACGTCGAGCCCGGTCGATTACATCAAGCGTTGCGCTATAGCGTGCTGGGCGGCGGCAAACGCGTGCGACCCGTGCTCGTTTATGCGACCGCGAATGCGTTGGGCGTGGACGAATCCGTCGTCGACGGCGCGGCCTGCGCGGTCGAATTCATTCACGCTTATTCGCTCGTCCACGATGACTTGCCGGCGATGGATGACGACGATCTGCGTCGCGGCAAGCCCACCTGCCACAAAGCCTTCGATGAAGCGACCGCGATTCTCGTCGGCGACTCGCTGCAAGTATTGGCCTTTCAATGTCTTGCAAGCGGCGCAGGACTGCCCGATGACGCGCAGATTCGGCTGCGCCTCGTGGATCTGCTCGCAATTGGCAGTGGCACCTCCGGCATGGCTGGCGGACAGGCGCTTGATCTGGCAGCGAATGGCCGCAAACTCACGATCGAGCAGGTAGAGGAAATGCATCGACGCAAGACCGGTGCACTCATCCATGCCAGCGTGATGATGGCGGCGGCCTGCTCGGTGGGAATCTCGCCGCGCAGCCTCGCGGCGCTCGATCGCTATGCAGGCGATTTGGGTCTCGCATTCCAGATTCAGGACGATCTGCTCGATGTGGAAGGCGACCCCTCGATCCTCGGCAAACAAACCGGCGCCGATTTGAAGCGCGGCAAGCCCACCTACCCTGCTGTGCTCGGCGTACCCGCTGCGCGCGAACGGATGCAGTCGCTTCACGCCAGCGCACTGGCGAGCCTGAATGTGCCCGGCATCGATGCGGCTCCGCTGGTCGCGGTGTCCAATTGGCTCGTACTTCGCCAGCACTAGCGGCGAACTTCATTTTCAGCGAGGCGCAGCGGCGTGTTGCGCACACCTTGGTTAGTAACACGATCATGAATCGCACCCCAGAACCTGAAAAGTTATCGCTCGCGCCATACCGCGCATTGGGAAATGCAGGCTAGACTGCGCACCAATATGAGGACTGCGTATCCCTTGTTGTCGACGCTCGACTCGCCCGCGGACCTGCGCGCCGTGCCGGCCAGCGCCTTGGGCCAGGTGGCGAGCGAATTGCGTCAGTACTTGATCGACACGGTGAGCCAGATGGGCGGTCACTTCGCCGCTGGGCTCGGCACGGTCGAACTCACCGTGGCGCTTCATTATGTGTTCGACACGCCGCACGATCGCCTCGTGTGGGACGTCGGCCACCAGGCATATCCTCACAAAGTACTCACCGGCCGTCGCGATCGTCTCTGCACGATCAAATTGAAGGACGGCCTTGCACCTTTCCCCTGCCGCCGCGAGAGCGAATTCGACACCTTCGGCGTAGGCCATTCGAGCACATCGATCAGCGCCGCCCTGGGCATGGCGATCGCCGCCGCGCGCAGCGGTGAACAGCGACGGGTCGTTTCCGTCATCGGCGATGGCGCACTCAGCGCAGGCATGGCGTTCGAAGCGCTGAATCATGCCGGCAGCATGGACGTCGACATGCTGGTGATCCTGAACGACAACGACATGTCGATTTCGGAGAACGTCGGTGCCTTCTCCAATTACTTCGCCCGCGTGCTGTCCGGAAAGCTGTACGCCACGCTGCGCGAAGGCAGCAAGAAAGTGTTGCGCCGCATGCCGCCGGTCTGGGAATTGGCGCGCCGCTCTGAAGAGCACATGAAAGGCATGGTGTTGCCGGGCACGATCTTCGAAGAACTCGGCTTCAATTACATCGGCCCTGTCGACGGCCATGACTTGAACGCGCTGGTCGCGACCTTGGGCAACTTGCGCGACCTCAAGGGTCCGCAGTTCCTGCATGTGATTACGCGCAAGGGCAAGGGCTACGCGCCCGCGGAAGCCGACCCGATCAAATGGCACGGCCCCGGTCCCTTCGATGCGAAAAGCGGCGTCATCTTCAAAGAGAAAGTGAGCGGTCCAAGCTACTCACAAGTGTTCGGGCAATGGATGTGCGACATGGCGGCGCGCGATCCCAAAGTGGTCGCCATCACTCCCGCCATGCGCGAAGGCTCAGGACTCGTCGAATACTCGAAGAAGTTTCCCGATCGCTATTTCGATGTTGCGATTGCCGAACAACACGCGGTGACCTTTGCGGCTGGCTTAGCTTGCGAGGGCATCAAGCCCGTCGTCGCGATCTACTCGACGTTCCTGCAACGCGCGTACGACCAACTCATTCACGACGTCGCGCTGCAGAATCTGCCCGTGACATTTGCGATCGACCGTGCCGGGCTCGTCGGCGGCGACGGCGCAACTCACCAAGGCAGCTACGATCTTTCGTTCCTACGTTGCATTCCGAATCTCATCGTCATGGCGCCGGCTGATGAGAACGAATGTCGCCAGATGCTGTTCACAGGCGTGCAGGCAGGTGTACCCGCCGCCGTGCGCTATCCGCGCGGACAGGGTCCTGGCGTCGCGATTCAATCTGAGATGGAAACGCTGCCCATTGGCAAGCTGCAGCACCGCCGCGCTGGCCGCAGCGGTCTTGCGATCATCGCGGTCGGCGCGATGGTGCCCGCATGCGAACACATCGCACAGCAGCTCGACGCCACGTTGATCAATCTGCGTTTCATCAAGCCGCTCGATGAAGCGGCACTGCTCGAAATCGCTGCGAGTCACCGCGCACTCGTGACTGTCGAAGAGAACGTGGTAGCGGGCGGTGCAGGCAGCGCGATCATCGAGTGCTTGGCGGCGCACGGACACACCCTGCCGACGCTGCAGCTCGGCATCCCGGACCAATTCATCGAGCATGGGTCACGCACGGATTGCTTGGCCATGGCTGGGCTCGATGTTGCGTCGATCGAAACGGCGATTCAGCGTTGGTGGAAAATGCCAGCGCGCGCCGTTTCATGACGCGGTCGCACGCATTCGCCGTGCGCAAATCCGTTTAGATTCTGCTGGCCTTATGTTTTCGTACATCGATCCCGCCATTCGCGCCCGTCTGATCGAGCAAGGCAAGCTCGTGCGCATCGATGCGCAAGGTCAGCTTCTCGCTGCCGGTACCGTTCCCGAGCATCGCCCCATCCTCAATGTGCTGGGACCGATTCCGATTCCGATCAGCATCGGCACCGGAGAGCCGCGCACGTTTCAGTGGTATGCGGTCGTGCGGCAAACGGAATTGCAAGAGGCGAATCAGCTCGCCGACTTGCTGCGAGGACGCGGCGAGCAGCATTTGTTTTCCGTGCTTGCAAGCCACATGTCCGTCAACAGCGCACTCGTGCTGGGCGATTTCAAAGCGCATGCAAACCCGCTGGTGCGCGTGCACTCATGTTGTTTGACGGGCGATGTCTTCGGTTCGCAACGTTGCGAATGTGGGCCGCAATTGGATCGCGCGTTCGAGCGCATCGAGCAAGAAGGTACGGGCGCGGTGATTTATATGAGCGGCCATGAAGGCCGCGGTATCGGTTTATGGGCGAAAGCCGTCACCTATGTGCTGCAGGACAGCGGCGAAGATACTTACCAAGCCAATCGCTCCATCGGCCTGCCCGATGACAGCCGTGAGTTCAGCGATGCCGCGGCGATGCTGTTGTATCTGCGTGGCGATCGACCATTGCGTTTGATGAGCAACAATCCGATGAAGCAGGCGCACCTCGAAACGAGCGGTTTGCATCACATCCAACGTGAGAAACATGTCACTGGCGTGAGTCCAGCGAACCGACGCTATCTCAACGCCAAACGCGGCTGGGGTCATCGGATCGAGCCGGATGATTTGGATGAGTCGCGGGGATGACCGCACGAGGCCGGCTACGGGCGACAGGCTACAGGCTACAGGCTACAGCCAGAGACGACGACTTAGTCGGACACCTAAAGGCTGCTGGCTGCTGGGCTGCTAGCCAGAGAAAGACAAGAGACGGCTAGCTGGGGCTTTGCAAGCGGCTGATCAAGCTACGCAGGAAGACT
>CAZIXV010000218.1:0-6609 GCA_964543105.1 uncultured Steroidobacteraceae bacterium | reverse complement strand
TCCGGTCCTTGGAATATCGCCGAGTTCAAACGGCGCTTGCCCGAGCAGCTGCAAGGCGATTGGATGACTGCACCCGTACCGGGGCCGGACGGGCCTGGAGTTTCGAGCGCAGGGGGTGCAAGCCTCGTCATCTTTCGCAGCTCGCACATGAAACGCGAGGCGTGGGAGTTTGCGCAGTACCTATCGCGCGTCGAAACACAGCGGCGCTTTTACCAACGCACCGGCGATCTGCCGCCGCGAATGTCCACGTGGGAGGCGCCCGAACTCACCGAGTCGCCGTATTCACGCGCGTTCCGCATTCAACTCGACCGCGTGCGCTCACCGCCTAAAGTGCCGGAATGGGAGCGAATCGCGCAGGAGATGCGCATGGCCGCAGAGCGTGTCGTGCAAGGCACCTCGACGATCGATCGTGCGGTAGTCGAACTCGATCGCAAGACGGACGAGATTCTCGCGAAGCGGCGCTGGATGATGGATAGGAAGAAGGGGATAGCGGATGGCGGTTAGCGGATGGTCAGAATTCTCGGATCGTTCCCGATGAGTTCACCGCCATGAGGAAGTCGTATGCGGGATGGTGGTTCGTTGCGCCGGCGCTGATCGTGCTGGCCACGTTCTTTTTTATTCCCGTGTTGGCGGCGCTGAGCATGAGCTTGACGGATTTCGATCTGTATTCGCTCAGCGATATCGACAATCTGCGCTTTATCGGACTAGAAAATTACGTGCGCTTGCTGCACGAGCCCTTGTTCTGGAAAACGCTCGGCAATACGTTTTACTTCGTGATTCTCGGCGTGCCGCTGTCCATCGTGGCGTCACTCGGCGCGGCGCTGCTGGTGAACTCGAAAGTCGCGCGTTTTCGTCATGTGTTTCGCACGATCTACTTCGCACCCGTCGTCACGACACTCGTCGCGGTGGCCGTGGTGTGGCGCTATATCTTTCACACCCGCTACGGCTTCTTGAACTATGCGCTCAGCTTCATCGGCATCGAACCCGTCGATTGGATGGGCGATCCGACCTGGGCCATGCCGGCCATCGTCGTCATGGCCGTGTGGAAAAACTTCGGCTACAACATGATCATTCTGCTCGCGGCGCTGCAGAGCATTCCCGAAGATTTGTATGAGGCGGCGCGCATCGACGGCGCCTCACGCTGGCAGCAGTTCTGGCACGTCACGGTGCCGAGCCTCGGGCCGGTGTTGTTACTCGTCAGCATTCTGACGATGTCCGGCTACTTCCAGTTGTTCGCCGAACCGTACGTCATGACGGAAGGCGGTCCGCTCGAGAGCACGAAGAGCGTGCTCTATTACATGTACGACGAAGGCTTCAAATGGTGGAGCCTGGGCCGCGCATCGGCGGTCGCGTTCATCTTGTTCGTCATTATTTTCGTGGTCACGCTCCTGCAGCTTCGTATCGGCCGTCGTGAGGCTGCCGTATGAAGCGCACGACGATTCTGATCAATGCAACGCTGATCGTCGTCGCGGTGCTCGTCGCGTTCCCGCTGCTGTGGATGCTCTCGGTGTCGTTCATGCCGCGCGGCATGGCGAGCACCTATCCGCCGCCGCTGCTGCCGCTCACGCCGACATTTGAGAATTATCGCGAGCTGTTCACACGCCACGCGGCGCTGAACTACATGGTCAATAGCGCCGTCGTTGCGACGCTGGCGACTGCGATCGCGTTGGTGTTGAACACCTTGGCGGGTTACGCCTTTGCGAAACTGCGCTTCCGCGGGCGCGAGCAGCTGTTTCGCGTGTTGTTGGGCGCGCTGGTGATACCCGGTCAGGTCACGATGATTCCCTTGTTCGCGATGGTGAAAAGTATGGGGCTCGTGAGCACGTACGGCGGGGTCATCATTCCGATGATGACGAGCGTGTTCGGGATTTTTCTGATTCGGCAGTATGCGCTGTCACTGCCGGATGAGTTGCTCGAGGCGGCGCGCATCGATGGCGCCAGCGAATGGCGCATCTTCCGCTCCATCGTCGTACCGTTGCTTGCGCCGATTCTGATTACGCTCGGCATCCTCACTTTCCTTGCAACATGGAACGACTTCATGTGGCCGCTGATTGTGTTGACGGAGCAGAAAATGCACACCTTGCCCGTTGCGCTCGCCGGTTTGTCACGCGAACACGTTCAAGACAATGAGCTCATGATGGCGGGCGCGGTGATCACGGTCATTCCAGTGCTGGTGCTATTCCTGGCTCTGCAGCGGTATTACATCGCCGGCATTCTCGCCGGCAGCGTCAAGGGTTGAACTGTGCGCAACTTCATCATCATTGCACTGCTGTGGGCAGCGAGCGCTCTCGCAGCCGAGACGAACGTCCCGGCGGAAACGCGTGTGCTCGATCCGCTCGACGATGTCTCTGCATGGGAGACCTCCGTTTCCGAGAACGTCATCGCCTCGGTGCACGAAGGTCGTGGCGTGGAGGGCGGGGCGCTGGTGATGGAATTCGACCTTGCGCAAACGGCAGGCTATGCCTCCGCACATCGCCCGATGCAGGTGACGCTGCCGGAAGACTACGAGATTACTTTGTGGGTGCGCGGTGAGGCGCAGCGCAATCATCTGGAAATCAAGTTCGTTGATGAGTCCGGATTCAATGTGTGGTGGTATCGGCGCCCGGATTTCGAGTTCACCGGCGATTGGCAGCAGATACGCATCAAACGCCGCCACATCGGCTTCGCCTGGGGCCCGACGGAAGATAAGGAACTGCGTCAGTTCGCGACGATCGAGTTCGGCATCGCAGCGGGACGCGATGGTGGCAGGGGCAGTATCTGGTTCGATCAATTGAACCTGAAGGTCGTGCCGCCGGCGGGCGAAGCGCCGCCTCCCGTACTGACCGCTTCATCATCGCTGTCAGCCAATGCACCGGCACAAGCCATGGACGCGCGACTCGATACCGCGTGGCGCAGTGCCGACGGCGGCGCTCAGTCGTTGCAAGTGGATCTAGGTCGCGTATCGGAGTTCGGCGGTATCGAAATCGATTGGGTGAGCGGCCTGCACGCAACGCGCTACGTGATCGAGACCTCGAGCGATGGCGAACAATGGCAGGCTGTTAGAACGGTCACAGCCGGCAATGGCAAACGCGATTCGCACTTCCTGCCGGAATCTGCAGCACGCTTCGTGCGCATCTCGATGCCCGAAGGTCAATATGGCATTGCGGAGTTGCACATCCGCGATCTCGATTTCGGCGCCTCGCCGAACGCCTTCGTGCAAGCGTTGGCGCAGAACGCACCGCGCGGTTGTTATCCGCGCGGCTATTCGGGCGAGCAAGCGTATTGGACGCTCGTCGGCGTGGATTCAGATGAAGAAGAAAGCCTGGTCTCGGAAGACGCCGCCATCGAGCCTTATCGCGCCAGCTTTTCGATCGAGCCCTTCATCAAGACTCAGACGGACTTCGTCACCTGGGCCAATGTCAGAACCCGTCATTCGCTACGCGATGACTATCTGCCCATCCCTTCGATCGATTGGAGTCATCGCGATGTGCATCTGACCACGACGGCGCAGTCGCTCGGGGAGCGGGGCGATGGCTGGACGCGCGTCACTTATACGATCAAGAACAATCGCAAGTCGACGCAGAAGCTCACGCTCGCGCTTGCGGTGCGTCCGCTGCAGGTCAATCCACCAACCCAATTCTTGAATACCGCAGGCGGAGTCGCACCGATTCACGAGATCGCCTGGGAGCGCGATGCCGTGTTCGTCGATTCCTTACCACGGATTCTGCCGCAGCAAACGCCGACTCGCTTCGTTGCGGTGCCGTTCGATGCAGATACGCCTTGCGAATGGGTGACACAAACAGCGTTCGGAACGCAGATCTCCGATGAGACCGGCATGGCGTCCGGCGCGTTGGTGTACGACGTGGAACTTGAACCGGATGCGACGGCATCGTTCACGCTCGATCTGCCGTTGCATTCGCAGCCCGATCGCACGCGCGCCCCTGAGATGGATGCGCAAGCGAGCGTCGAAGAATGGCGTGAGAAGCTGAACCGCGTCGAACTCGAGCTGCCGAAAGATGCGCAAGTCTTGTTCGACACGCTACGCACCTCACTGGCCCACGTATTGATCAATCGCGATGGACCTGCGATTCAACCCGGTTCGCGTTCTTACGAGCGCTCGTGGATACGCGATGGTGCGATGACCTCGGAGATGTTGTTGCGGTTGGGTCATGAGGACGTGGTCGAGGAGTTCACGCAGTGGTACGCGGGATTTCAATTCGAGAACGGCAAGACGCCTTGCTGCGTGGATCGGCGCGGCGCCGATCCGGTCCCGGAGAATGACAGCCCAGGTGAATTCCTGTTCTTGATCGAGGAGGTGTATCGCTACACGGACGATATGAAGTTGCTGCGTTCGTTGTGGCCGCGTGCGCTCAAGGCGTTCGAATATATGGAAGAGCTGCGCCAATCCGAACGCACCGCAGAAAACCAGACGGACGAGCGTCGGGTTTTCTACGGGTTGATGCCCGCTTCCATCAGTCACGAGGGCTATTCGGCGAAACCGATGCACTCGTATTGGGACAACTTCTGGGCGCTACTAGGTTATGAGTCGATGGTGCGCTTGGCGGATGCCCTCGGCGAAACCGAGAACCGCCAACGCTTCATTCGCTTGCGCGATGAGTTCCGCGCCGATCTATATCGCTCGTTACTGCTGGCGCGACAGATCCACGACATCGACTACTTGCCGGGAGCGGCCGAGTTAGGTGATTTCGATGCCACCTCCACGACGATTGCGCTCTCGCCGGTCGGCGAACAGCACATGCTGCCGCCGAATGCATTGCTTGCGACGTTCGAACGTTATTGGAAGAACTTTGACGAGCGCCGCTCGAGTTCGGATTGGGATGTGTATACGCCGTACGAATGGCGCGTCGTGGGGACGTTCGTGCGCTTGGGTTGGCGCGAACGCGCTTGGGAAGCCATCGAATTCTTCATGAACGATCGGCGCCCCGCGGATTGGAATCAATGGGCGGAGGTGGTTGGACGGGAAGAGCGTCAGCCGCGCTTCATTGGTGATATGCCGCATGGCTGGGTGGCCTCCGACTTCGGCCGGTCACTGCTCGACATCTTCGCGTATGAACGTCCCGCGGATGAGACGCTCGTGTTAATGGCCGGCGTGCCGAAGGAGTGGATCGAAAGCGAGGGCTTCGCCGTCAAGAATCTGCGCACGCCCTTCGGTCCGCTGACATATTCGCTGAAGGTCGAGGGCAACAAGCGCACGCTCGAGGTTGCCGCGTTGAAAACGCTGCCCGTCGGCGGTGTGGCGATTGCGTGGCCGGAAGGCCGCGAGCCGCTCGGAGAACAACACATCGAGACGGGGAGCGCTCGATGGATCGGCAACGACTTGAGAGTGTCGAAGCTGCCGCTTCGGGTGACGTTCGTGGATGACGCTGTGCAGAGCGCAGCCGATTAGCGCAGCGAAGACTCGCTTGAGGGCGTCAGCGAGAGCGGCGAGTTACGCACAACCGCGTGTCACGGCGCACTGTCGAATACCGCTGCGCCATTCGTCGCGATGATCTGCGAATAGTAATGCGCGCTCGCTTTCGGCGTCCGTGCAAGGGTGTCGTAGTCGACATGCACAATTCCAAAGCGTTTGGAAAACCCATGCGCCCACTCGAAGTTATCGAACAGCGACCAGACGAAATACCCGCGCACGTCCACGCCTTGTCGAATGGCGTCATGCACCGCGCGAATATGCATACGCAGATAATCGACGCGCAGCGGATCATCAAGCTCCTCATCCGTGACATGCGGCGGATCCGCAAATGCTGCGCCGTTCTCGGTGATGTACAACGGCGGGTTGCCGTAGCGATTCTTGATCCAGAGCAACGTCTCCGTAAGTCCGGGCGGATACACCTCCCAGTCGGTCTCGGTATGCATGTGCTGCAGCTGCTTCACGGAACTTGCGCGTATCGGCCACGCGTCAGGATCATCTTTCGTGACGCCGCGCGTGTAGTAGTTCACGCCGACGAAGTCGATCTTCTGCTGGATCAACTCGAAGTCCGCTGCCGCGAAGTCCGGCCACGCGTCACCGAAGATATCGTGCAATTCAGCGGGATAGCTGCCAAGCAACGCTGGATCGAGATATTGACGGTTCATGTACGCCTCAGCGCGTGCCGTGGCCGCAAGATCGGCAGCCTGCTGAGAAGCTGGGTATTTCGGTTCGATGTTCACCACGAGACCGATGGGTCGGGGTCCGTTCAACGCGCGATACGCTTGCACGGCGGCGCCATGCGCACGCATCAAGTTGTGTGTTGCAAGCGGCGCTTCAAAGGCGCTGCGATGACCCGGCGCCATGACGCCATGCAGATAGCCGCCATCCGTCACCACCCACGGCTCGTTCAATGTGCACCAAAAACGCACACGATCATCGAGCTTGCGAAACATCACGCCGGCGTATTCGGCGAACCAATCAGCAATGTCGCGATTCAGCCAGCCGCCCTTGTCATCAAGCGCCGCCGGCAGGTCCCAGTGATACAGCGTCGCCATCGGTTGGATGCCTTGCTCGAGCAACCGATCGACCAGCCGGTCGTAAAAATCGAGTCCAGCGGTATTCACGCGGCCGACGCCCTGCGGCAACACACGCCCCCAGGCAATGCTGAAGCGATACGCTAGCATGCCGAGCCGATGCATCAA
>CAZIXV010000217.1:2199-6613 GCA_964543105.1 uncultured Steroidobacteraceae bacterium | reverse complement strand
TGCTGCGCTCGCCGGTCATCGTGCCGGGATCGCCGCCGTTCTCGTAATAGCCGCCGAAGGTGTAGTGACGCGCATTGACACGAACACCGAGCGTATCCGTAAGCGGACCCTCGAGCGTCAACGAGGTGTCGGCGCCGTCGAAATTCGTCAACTCCGCTTTGACGCGGCCCTGGAATGTATCGGCGGGATCCTTGGTGACGAAGTTCACCGCGCCCGCAAACGTGGAGCGACCGAAGTACACGCTCTGCGGACCTTTGAGGACTTCGACGCGCTCGAAGTCGGTTACGTCAGGAGCACGGAAGCCGGCGTACGGCGCACCATCGATGAACGACAAGCCGCTCGCCACCGACAGACCGCGGAACGTCAGGCGCGTGCTGGAGCGATCGCCACGCGATGAGCCGCCGACACTGGCGTGCAAGCCAGGCGTGAACTGCGACAGTTCGATAACATCTTTCACGCCGGTGTTTTCTATCTCGGCGGCGCCGAGTGCACTGATCGCGACGGGCACCTGCATGAGGTTTTCATCGCGACGGCGCGCGGTCACCGTCACTTCTTCCAACTGCGCTGACACGCCATCTTGCGCGCGCACGTTCGTTGCGGGCGTGATGCTCGCCGCGACGGCAGCCAGGATTGCAAGCGGTTCGAATCTAGTTTGCATTGTTGTCTTCTCCCCATTTCTCCGAACAAAGGCTGAGACGTTCGCCGCCAGGTGCACAACAGCCGCCAGCTCACGACATGAGCTGACGACTTTGGGCGCCGGGAAGAGAGGCGCCGCAGGGCTATTTGAAATCGAAATTCTCGGTATCGGCGAATGTCACATTCAGCGTTTGCGTCGGTACGGCTGAGCGCATCACGGAGTGATGCAACGCCAAGCCGTGAACAGCTATGACATCGCCCGGCCCCAACCGGCAGACGCTACCGTCCTGCTGAGTGATCTCTGCGCCGCCCGACAAGACCGCGACGATGCGCGCGCGATTCGTCAGGTGCATTTCGAACTCATTGGTGAGGTCCGTGTTCTGGTTGAACGCAAGTCCCCAATACGCTGCCGATTGCTTTTCACTGATCGACTCCATGTCATCGACCTTGTGCAGCTTGATCTCCGCTTCGGTCGTGTATGAGCGACCGTTCTCGTCCATGGCCATTGCGCAAAGCTTGAACATAGCGTCTCCCATGCGTGCTTCGATGTCTCAGGGGCTAATGCGCGACTTGCGCGGATCGACAGGTGCATCCGTGGAGAAGAACTCGGAGTCCTCGAGTACCTCCCAGTAACCGGTCTGGCCAATCTCTTCTCGCAACACATCGCCAGCGACGGCCTCGAATACCTGGTCGCCCTCGTAGCGAATCATTCGGCCTTTAGAGATGTAGATAAGAATGTCGACGTCGTACTTCGACGGTGCAGTACGGCCGCCCTTCTTGAGCTTGGCGTTGCGGATCGAGTTGCCATCGAACCCGTAGCGCTTTACCGAATAAACCACCGCACTCTTGGGTGCTTTGCGAACTTCTTCCGGCGTACGCACGGTGTGCCATTTTCCATCGGCCTCCCATTGCGCGATCGTCGTCTCCTCGAGGTCCTTCGCTCGCACCACTGACGCGCGCGGATTCTCCGACTTCGACCCGACGAAGAACTGCAATACCACGGTGTCCTCTTTCGGGTTCATGTTGCGCAGAACGCCACTTGGTAAGAACGCTGCGTCGCCCTTGTTCAATGTCAGCTTTTCGCCACCGACCGTGACTTCCGCCGAGCCCTGCAGCATGAAGATTTCGGTTTCGAAAGTGATCTGATGAATGACGGGGCCGTCCGCTTTCCGGAACGTCAGAACTCGCGCGCTGCCCGGCGGAAATTTGTACGTCTTCGCTTCGTACTTCGAAGCACCGGTCGGCGCACGTGCCGCAATCGCCTCTGCACCCTCGGCAATCAACACGCGCTCGCCGGTTTGCTCTCCGGCGACGGTCTGCACGACATCCCACTCCGCCATCGGCAGCACAGGTGCGGACTTGCCAGGCAGGAAGATGTGATCAGTCGCGATCTGCGGTAACGGCTTTGCCGCTTCGAGGGGAGACACCTGCGCCACCGACGCTGTCGCTGCGCACACCGTGCTCAGCAGGACTGCACGAAAAAGCTTTCGGGTTTGAAGTTTCATTAAGTTCCTCTGAACGTCATTCAAAGAAGGCCGACAGCACTGCATGCGGTCGGCTTCGTGGGATGCCCGGATCGTTGTGGCTGCAACTCGAGAAATGCAGGAGTGCCGCCACCGAACATCCCAAGGTGAGCACGTGTTACCCGCTGTTGAAGCTCATGACTGATGCCACGCGACTCGTGGCACGGTGCGATCTGATGCGCTTGGAAACGCGAACGTCGATCGATGCTTTTGTTGAGCACGGACAAGCGCGCTTAGACGAAAGAGCCATCGCCGGGCATCGTGATAACGAGCATGCGGCAGGGTTCATGACCTTGCGTGCGCGTCGTATGACCCTGTCCGGTCACGTCTTGCAGCAGCACCATGTCGCCGCGCGAGAAGTACCGCGTATCGCCGTTGCTCACGGTGAGCGCGATGACGCCCGAAAGCACGGCGACGAATTGCGGCTCGGCGTTCGGCTTGAAATCGATAAAGTGGCCAGGCTTTATTTCGCGGATCTGCCAATAGGAAATTGGCTGATTCGAAGCTTGCACTCGGCGCGCGGGGTCGCCAGTTTGCTTGAGCTCAGCCTCTCCGAAGTACGAGTGGCCATGCTCGTCCACATAGATATTCGGAATCTTCATCCCGGCGCTCCCCTGTTGACGACACTACGCGGTGCGGCATCGTTCTCTTTTATGCAGGCCGGAGTGTATACAATGTCAAAGTACGAGCAAGATGCACGGCGCGGCGGCCTCAAGGAAAGATACTCATCATGATGAGATTTTCTGGTTTGCGTTTGCGTCGAACACATGGCAAACGCACGTGAGCGTCGACAGTGCCAGCCGCCGCGCCTCCTGCTTTATCCACGTCTTGCACTAGAAAAGAGCGTGTTTGCGGCGGTAGCGGTGCGTCCGTGCCCGCGCCACGCAGCCTGCAAGGTCGGCGTTCGCGTTCGTGCAGCGCGTGTCCATTTTGGTGCAGCGACAGGAGTGCGCAACGGCTGAGAGTGATTGGTGCTCGCGGGTGCTATTTCTCATCGTATACAATTACATCGTCTCGTTGACCGTTCCGTGGAGTTGCAATGATCAAAGCCAAAGTCGCGAGACGCCTGTCGCGCGCAGCCTTGCTGCTTAAGTGCCGGGGCACAAAAGCGCGGCCTACTCCGGCGTATCGATCTGCGGCGTACGCATTGTTTGCGATAACCGGCATCGCTTCGCCGATGACGTGGGCGGATGCACCTTCCGGCGGGTCTGCAGTGGAGCGCGGCAAATACCTCGCGATCGCAGGCAATTGCGTGAGTTGCCACACAAAGGATGGCGGCTACATGGCCGGTGGCGTCTCGTTCAAGACCGACTTCGGCACCATCTATTCGACGAACATCACCTCACACCCCGAGAAGGGCATCGGCAATTGGACGCGGGAGCAGTTTCGCGCCTCGATGCGCTCGGGCGTGCGACCGAACGGCGAGCATCTCTATCCCGCCTTCCCGTACACCTCATTTACGAAGGTGACGGATGAGGACCTCGATGCGCTTTACGCCTACTTCAAGACCGTACCGCCGGTGGATTACACACCACCGAAGAACGACATGCCCTTTCCATTCAATCAGCGGATCTTGATGGGCGCGTGGAAAGCTTTGTTCTTCAAGGAATCGCCGTTTCAACCGGATCCGAAGCAATCAGCCGAATGGAATCGTGGCGCGTACCTGGTTGAAGGGCTGACGCACTGCGGAGCATGCCACACGCCCCGCAATTTGCTCGGTGCGGAGAAGGCAGATCTCGCAATGTCGGGCGGTACGTACCTCGACAAGATTCCGGATGGCGACATCCGACCCTGGGCTGCTGTGAATCTCACGTCGGATACGACTGGATTGGCCAAGTGGACGATCGACGATCTGGCCTCTTACCTGAAGACCGGTAAGAACGAGTTTGCAGCGACCTACGGGCCGATGAACGAAGTCATCATGAACAGCACGCGTCACCTCACCGAAGAGGACGTGCGTGCGATGGCTGTGTATCTGAAGAGCTTGCCGCCGATTCAAGCCGAGGCACGGAAAGCCTCGCCTGAAGTGCTCGAGCAAGGTGAGCTGATGTACACCGTGTATTGCGGCACCTGCCACCTGCCGACCGGGCTCGGTGATCCGAATTCCGGACCGCCGCTGGCCGGCAGCGCAGTCGTTCAAGCGCCCAGCCCCGCCTCGTTGCTCAACACATTGATGTACGCACCAGAGCTTCCGGAGCCCGCGATCGATACGCACTGGATGACGATGGAAGCCTTCGGCGACAAGATGACCGATG
>CAZIXV010000217.1:0-2099 GCA_964543105.1 uncultured Steroidobacteraceae bacterium | reverse complement strand
GCGATCGATACGCACTGGATGACGATGGAAGCCTTCGGCGACAAGATGACCGATGCCGATATCGCCGCGCTGGCAAGCTACGTTCGCTCTGCGTGGGGCAACCAAGCAGGCGCTGTTACCGAGAAGGAAGTCGCGGCGCAACGCTAGCGGCACACAATCCATAAACGTCGACGGCCTGAGACGTTCTTAACGTTTCAGGCCGTCACTCAGACAAGCAACACTCAGCAAACGCCACTAGCGCTTAGAAATCGCTCATCAAGCGACCGAATCCCTGCAGTTGATCCTTGATTCCGTTCGCACGCAGCGCGTGCCAATACGTTGCCGTGTTGATGGCAATGACGGGCTTGCGGAACCAACGCTCCGCTTCGGCCGCGAGCCGCACCGCACTGAGATTAGTACCGACCTGGACGATGGCATCGACATCGGGTTCGTTGAGCTCATTGAATGCGTCGATCACCTGATCTTCAGTGAACTCGGAGATCGATGTGAAGCTGTACGTGCGCAAAGCGAGGTCTTTCACGACCTCGAAGCCATCTTCTTCGAAATAGCGTCGCACCTGATCGTTCGCTGCCGGGTAATACGGTGAGACGAACGCGATACGTTTGACATTGCCGTATGCACGCAACGCCGCCGAACAGGCGTGCGAACCGGTAGATGCACCAATCTTTGCTTCATTCACGATGCGATCGTGAAACGCCTGTGCGCCCGCTTTACCGCCATAAAAAGTAACCGCCGACATGCCCATCACCAGATAGTGCGGCTGGCAGGTCATGACGCTACGAATCGCATCGATCGTATTGTCAGCAATCACCTGGGTAGCGGAGATGAAGGTCTCATTCGTTACGCCTTCGACATTGGGCGTATAGATGCGGCTGTAGTGATTCGTGACACCAGGTACGCGCAGGTCGTCGAAATCCGGCTGCACGATTGTGTTCGTCGAAGGCCCCAGTACGCCGAACAGTCGGCGCCAGCCCAATGCATCTTTGCGCATGGGTTAGTTACCTGTGCCTTGCATCGGTAAGTCGGAACGCGTCAGCGCGTGCCACGAGCGATCGCCGCTGCGCACGCCATGCAGCGCGCCGCGCCATGTGTCGCGTTCGTGGGTGTAAAGGACCTCGCCCTTATAGGCCCACTGATACTTACCATCGTCTCTTTTGACGATCGACCAGTTGCCGACTGGCTTGTCGTTGGCATTCGCCATTACCGGCTGCCAATAGCTGCGCGGACACTCGATGCACGTCGTGGTCCGTCCAGCACCCGGGACTTCGTCATAGGGGCGCGCGGTTTCATAAGGACGATTCGTTTCGTAAGGTCGATTCGAAGCGGGCCGCGCAGGGCCGCGTATCCGCGATTGCGTTCGGCCGTAGAGCGTACGACCTTCAGCATCCGCCAGGATGAGGCCGGCATCGGAGGCTTGCACGGTGACCCACGACGGCAAGGGCGGCAGGGGTTCGAGCACATACGCAAGCCACGTTTTCTTTTCTGCTTCATGGCCGCGAATGTCGCCCGCAACCAGATCACCTGCGTAACGATACAGCGGAGTGCCTTTATAGGCCCATTGGCGAATACCATCACCGCGCTTTACGATCGTCCAATCGCCCTGCGGTTTCGCCATGAGCGGCGCCTTGTGAGGCTCCCAATTTCTCACGCACGCGCCCTTGCAGTTCGATTCGTTCGTATCGTCCTTCGTGTACTTGTAAAGCGCAGTTCCGGTTCGCGCATCGACGAACACATGACCGAGCAGAGTGCGCGCAACGCCCACGCTATTCGGACGGTCCACATACTTGATCGCGACGCTCCACTCTCCATCGACGCCATCACCGTAGCTCTCATCCGGATTGCTATCACCGCTGTAGCGATACAAGGGATGGCCCCGGAAAGCCCACTGCTGCGTGCCATCCTCTCGCGCGATGAGCGACCAGTCGCCCGCAGGTTTCGCGCCCGCGGGGGCAATCACGGGAGGCCATCGATCTGCGCACGCATCCGTGCACGCTGATTTGCCGGGGGTTTGGTCCTGCACCGTCGTATACAGCGACATCCCCTTCGCGTCGGTCAAAACCCATCCGAAGCCGCGCTCCTTCAGCAGGATGTCGGCCGGA
>CAZIXV010000216.1:0-6649 GCA_964543105.1 uncultured Steroidobacteraceae bacterium | reverse complement strand
GCGGCGAAAACCGCGTCGATGTCGATCTGTTCGCCGAGCCCGGTGATGGCGCTTCGCACGATCAGGTGCTCGATCTGCAATTCGAAAGCGGCGAGCATCAGGCCCTGGATGCAAGCGCCACTGACGATACGAACGCGAACGAATCCGATCTGGACTTCCTGTTGAACGACGAGCAGCCGAGCGGCGATGAGCCGACGCGCGAAATGGATCAGCTCGCTCGCACCCAGGAAACGCCGACGATCGAATCGCCGATGATCGATCGCACCGAAACGATCCGCGAAAAGATCAACGATGCATTCAATAAGAACGGCACGGAGCAGACCGCCGAGATTTCGCTCGATGATCTGGATCTCAATGTCGATTCGTTGGAAGCGACCGGCTCACTCGAAGAGACGACCGCTCTGCACAAGGACACGGACGAGGAAAGCGAGCGCGACGCTGACAGCAGTGTCAATGTGCGCGCAAGCGACGGCGGCGATACGCAGATCGCATCTTCAATCGGCGATGACGACATGACGCAGCTCGCGCCGTCGTTGGGCAGCGCAGATCGCACGATGATGGCGCCGCGCGTAGAAACCTTCGATATCGAAAGCACCGGCACCATTTACGTGGATCAGGTCGATCTGACGGGCGGTGACACCGTCGAGCAGCGTCGTCCCGATGTCGATTCGACAGCCTCGATGCAGCGCCCGTCGGCGTTCGATCTCGATCTGGAGGGCATGGAAGAGGAAGCGCCGGCCGAAGACAACGATGACACTCGCGAAAGCAGCAGTGACGCTGAATCGGCAAGTTTCTCGGACGATGTGTTCGGCTCGGATAGCATCGATCAAACCGCCGCTTTCCAGAAGATCGACCTCGACGTCGGTGAACCGCTGCCAAGCGAAGATCATGAGCCGACGAACAAGATCGTTACGACGGAGATGGAGCTATCGGAGCTCGAGCCCGTGACGATGAGCGAAGTCGGCACGAAGCTGGACTTGGCGCGCGCCTACATGGATATGGGCGATCCGGATGGCGCTCGCAGCATCCTCGAAGAGGTCGTGCAGGAAGGCAACAGCAACCAGAAGCAGGAAGCGACTCGGTTGCTCGATTCGATTCGTTGAGGATGGTGATCAGGTGATCCAGTGATCGAGGCCGGAACGCGGACGAATGGCCGCGCTCCTCTTGCTGACGTCGATCACTAGATCACCTGATCACTGCATCATCAGATCTTCCGGTCATTCCCATGCGATTGGCTTTAGGCCTCGAATACGATGGCAGTGCGTTTCGCGGCTGGCAGTCGCAAGCGCAGGCCATCGGCGTGCAAGCGCGGGTCGAGCGCGCCCTTACCGAGGTGGCGGATCACCCGATCGAAGTGTATGCAGCAGGGCGCACCGATGCGGGCGTGCATGCGCTCATGCAAGTCGTGCATTTCGATACGACAGCGGTGCGTAGCGAACGCGCCTGGATACTCGGCGCCACCTCGAATCTTCCCAAGCAAGTCTCAGTGCTCTGGGCGCGGCCTGTCTCGAATGGCTTTCATGCGCGCTATAGCGCACAGGCCCGCAGCTACCGCTACTACATTCTCAATCGCCCCATTCGTCCCGCCATCGGCGCCGACTATGTGAGCTGGGTGCGCGAGCCGCTGGACGAGACGCTCATGCATGCGGCGGCCCAGCAGTTACTGGGCGAGCACGATTTCACCTCGTTTCGAGCTGCACAATGCCAATCGCGCACACCGATGCGCTGCGTTTACGAAATCACGGTGCGGCGATTCGGCGAGATCGTCGAAGTGAGCGCGACGGCCAATGCCTTCTTACATCACATGGTGCGCAATATTGCCGGCGTGTTGATCGCCATCGGCAGCGGCGACCATCCGGTCGAGTGGGCGCGTGAGGTGTTGGAAGCGCGCGATCGAACCTTGGGTGGGATCACGGCGCCCGCTGGCGGGTTGTATCTGACGGGTGTGCGCTATGCAGCGGCGTTGGAATTGCCCAGTGAACGCGCTGATCGGCCCATGGTTTGGAGCGGTGCGCCACCGGCGGCGCAGCCCTAGGGCGCGATACCTACACGTCGCGCCGGGCCGTTTCGGGCTTGGATGCTGACATGCCTACACGTTTACGCTCCCACACGGCTAATATGCCGCCCTCATTGGCTATCCGAGACCATTGAATGACCTGGTTCGAGAAAATCATGCCTTCGCGGATCAAGACCGAGCGCCGCACGCGGTCGGTTCCCGAAGGCCTGTGGATGAAATGCGCCGCGTGTGATGCGGTGCTGTACCGCGCTGAACTCGAACGCAATATCAATGTCTGCCCCAAGTGCGGCCATCACATGCGCATCGGCGCTCGCGAACGACTGGAAGCATTCATCGATCCCAATTCAGCGCTCGAACTGACCGACGAAGTCGAACCCGAAGATCCGCTCAAGTTTCGCGACAGTAAGAAATATCGCGACCGCCTCCTGCAGGCGCAGAAATCCACGCAGGAAAAAGATGCTTTGATCGTCGTCGCCGGCACGTTGCAGGGTCAGCCGATCGTGGCGTGCGCATTCGAATTCGAATTCATGGCGGGTTCGATGGGCTCGGTCGTCGGTGAGCGCTTCGTGCGCGCAGTCGAGCATTGTCTCGAGCATCGCAAGCCGCTCGTGTGTTTCGCCGCAAGCGGTGGTGCTCGGATGCAAGAAGCCTTGTTGTCGCTGTTGCAAATGGCCAAGACGAGCAATGCGCTCGCGAAGTTGTCCGAGGCGGGCTTGCCCTACGTTTCGGTAATGACGGATCCGACCACCGGTGGCGTCTCGGCGAGCCTGGCGATGTTGGGCGACGTCAACATCGGCGAACCCAAGGCTTTGATTGGTTTCGCAGGTCAGCGTGTCATCCAGCAAACAGTGCGCGAGACATTGCCCGAAGGCTTTCAACGCAGCGAGTTTCTGCTCGAGCACGGCGCGCTCGACATGATCGTCGACCGTCGCGACATGCGCGATCGCATCGGCGCGTTGCTGCGCATGTTCACGAAGCTGCCCGCCGAATCACCTGAGGGTTGACGGTATCACCTGAGGGTTGACGGTTGGCAGTTGACAGTTGACGGCCAGAACGCGCAGCGCGCGGCGTCGGACTGCTCCGATCCACCGTCAACGTCCACAACCGCCAACCGCCAACCGCCAACCGCTAACCGCTAACCGCTATCTCGGCCCGATGTCCCGCTTTTCCCGTCTCAGCGATTGGCTTGCTTGGCAAGAGACATTGCATCCGCGTGCGATCGATCTGAGCCTTGATCGACTGCATCGCACGCTCGAGCGTTTGGAATGGCGGCGGCCGAGCTGTCCCATCGTGACGATTGCCGGCACGAACGGTAAAGGCTCGAGCGTTGCGCTGCTGAGTCGCATCCTCGCGAACGAAGGTTACCGCGTCGGTACCTTCACCTCGCCGCATCTGATCCGTTACAACGAACGCGTTTGTATCAACGGGGCGGAAGTTTCGGATGCTTCGCTGATGGCGGCATTCGAACGCATCGATGTCGCACGTGAGGCGGAGACGCTGACCTTTTTCGAGTTCAATGCGCTGGCCGCGTTACTCATTTTCGAGAGCGCCCATCTCGATGCGATCGTGCTCGAGGTCGGTATGGGTGGCCGGCTCGATGCAGTCAATGTCGTCGATGCAGATGTCGCGCTGGTGACGAGCATCGCACTCGATCATTGCGACTGGCTGGGTGCCGACCTGGAAGCGATCGGGCGAGAGAAAGCCGGCATCTTCCGAGCCGGCCGGCCAGCGGTCTTCGGTGCGCGCGCGATGCCTACATCGATTGCAGATGCGGCTCGAGAAATCGGAGCGCGTTTATATCGCCTTGGCGAGACATTCGACTTTCAGCGCGAACCGCATCGCTGGTCGTGGAAGAGCACCGCACCACTGGCGCACTTCGACGCGCTGCCATCGCCGGCATTGCCCGGTGATGCGCAATTCGACAATGCGTCGGCCGTACTGCAGGTGTTGCAGCTACTGCGTGATCGGATCCCCGTAAAGCGCGAGTCGATCGAACGGGGCTTACGTGAGCTGCAGCTACCCGGGCGCTTCCAGATCGTGCCTGGGCGCACCGAGTGGGTGTTCGACGTAGCACATAACCCGGCGGCAGCGCGCACGCTTGCGAGCCAATTGCGGCTGGATCGCTCGCGACGTACGTTCGCGATCTGCGGCATTCTGGGCGACAAAGACGTGGAGGGCATCGCGCGTGAGTTGCGCGATTGCTTTGCCGGTTGGTTCATTGCCGGCTTGGCGGGACCGCGCGCGGTCGACCCAAGCGAATTGGCGCAGCGGCTCACGCGGGAAGGCGCTCACGTGGTTGGAGTGAGTGCATCGGTGCAAGAGTCCTGCGTGCTGGCGGATGCGACCTCGGCGCCAGGTGATCGCATCGTCGTGTTCGGCTCGTTCCAAACGGTCGGTCCGGCGCTCGAATGGTTGCAAAGCGAGCGGGCTCCCGACTAATGGCGCGCGCACGTTTATACTCGCGGCCGTGGAACGTCATGTAAAAGAGCGTTTGATCGGTGCGGCCGTGCTGGTGGCGGCGGCGGTCATTCTGATTCCTGAGATGCTGTCCGGGCCGACGCAGCGCGAATCGGCCAAAGCGCCCATAGAACAGGAGGGCGCGTTCAAGACGTACACGATCGATCTGAATCGCTCGCCGAGCACATCGAGCAGCCCTGCGACTACAGTCGAAGAGCCTGCACCGCCGCCAGAAGAATCTCCGCGCGAACTGCCGCCTCCACAGCGGATCGCCGAAGCGCCCAACGAGCCTACGCCACCCGCAGAAAACACATCACGTGCGGCTCAGGCATCCCCTGAATCGCAGGCCGTCGAACCTGCAAGCGCGCGCCCTGCGGCAAAACCTCCAACCGAATCGCAACCCGCGCGTTCAACTGCGCCAAGCACGCCATCGGCGAGCACCGCCTCGAGCTCATCGAATCGCACACCGAGTGCGGCGCCGAAACCTGCCGTGCCGAGCGCTAGCGGTTGGGCGGTACAAGTCGGCAGCTTCAGCAGTCGCGCGTCGGCCGAACGCTTGATGAAGGACTTCACGAGTACCGGGCACAGCGCATTTGTGATGCCCGTCCAGTCCGGCGGCAACACTCTGTATAGAGTGCGCATCGGGCCCTTTGCTCAGCGTGCGGCTGCAGATGCCGCGCTGCCGACGATCAAGAAGCGCGTTACGAACGCGGTGGTCGTGGCACATCCGTGAGAGCCGCTGCTAGAATCCGCGCGCTTTGTTCTGGGCCTCTTGAATCAGCGTTGTCATTCGCATGTTCGATGTATGAACGACGACGCTGCCACCGCTTGCAGCATTCCCGATTTGGATTGGTTACGGTCGTTTCGCCGCGCGTATGAATGGTGCCGATTACCTGATTCTCGGTGTGCTCGCATTCTCTGTGCTGTTGGGATTGTTTCGCGGCTTCGTACGCGAATCGATCGCACTGCTCGCGTGGCTCGGCGGCATGTGGCTCGCCTGGCGTTATGCCCCGCTCATTGAACCTCTGTTTCGCGATGCACTCGAACAACCCGCATCCTTATGGGTTGCACGTGCCGCCATTCTCTTTGCCGTCCTGATCGTCGGCTGGCTGGTGGCCGCGGTGCTGAGCTACTTTCTCCGGCACTCTGCCTTGAGCGTCATGGTCGACCGTGTGCTCGGCATGTTTTTCGGCTTCATTCGCGGTGCCGTCGTCATCTCTGTCCTCGTATTACTGGCGCAGTTTGTTGAGATGCAGCAAGCGCCTTGGTGGAAGAATTCGCGTTTGCTCCCATATGCAGTGGAATGCGCCGGTTGGATTCAAACCTTCGCCGAAACGGGTGTCGAGGTATTGGAATCCGCGGGATTGCTGGATCGGGCAACGTGATCGTCGATGGTAAGAGGCTAGCTACATGTGCGGAATCGTCGGGGTCGTCGGCCACTCAGCGGCAAATCAGCAGATTTATGATGCGCTGACGGTCTTGCAGCATCGTGGTCAGGATGCTGCGGGCATCATGACGTATCACGACGGCGAACTCTTCATGCGCAAGCAGAATGGGCTCGTGCGTGACGTCTTCCAGCACCGTCACATGCTCGGCCTGAAAGGCAACATCGGCATCGGCCATGTGCGCTATCCCACCGCCGGTTGCGACTCATCCTCCGAAGCACAACCTTTTTTCGTCAATTCCCCGTACGGAATCTGCCTCGGGCACAACGGCAATCTCACGAATGCCACCGAGCTTGCAGAAGTCCTGATCCGCGAAGATCGCCGACACTTGAACACGAGTTCCGATTCGGAAGTGTTGTTGAATGTGTTCGCGAGCGAGCTGTCGCAGGCGGGCAAGCCACGCGCAAGCGCCGCCGACATCTTCAGTGCCGTCACGTCGGTCTATCGCCGTTGTCGTGGCGGGTTTGCGGTCGTCGCAATGATCGTCGGCCACGGCCTGATCGGCTTTCGCGATCCGCATGGGATTCGACCGCTCGTGCTCGGCCGGCGCGAGACGCCGCAGGGTTCCGAATACATGCTGGCCTCGGAAAGCGTCGCACTCGACATGCTGGGCTTCGAGCGTGTTCGTGATGTCGGACCGGGTGAGGCGGTGTTCATCGATGAGCAAGGTCGGCTGCATTCGCATCAATGCGTGCCTTCCGCTCGACATACGCCGTGTGTTTTCGAATAC